>NZ_JBHUEN010000033.1:0-3599 GCF_042680785.1 Paracoccus pacificus | reverse complement strand
GGACTTCAGAGCCAGACAGATTCATCGTCAATCCGATCCACCAGATGCCGGGACTGAACACCTAGCCTGACTAAGGATATGGATGTTTCCGTCCGCAAACTCAGTCCAAAGCGTGCAGCGCCTGCATATTTGCTCAACCACGAAGCCAGCTACCTTCTCCGATCCATTTCAGTGCGGAGATCGAGGGCATGAACATATACTCGCCACCTCGCAAGCGGTTGAATGTCGTGACACCGTTGACACGTCTCCTGACGGGTTGGTCGGGGATCGTAAACCGTCCCGGTTGCTCGTGTAGCCCGACAACCGGGTCGCGCTCTTCACCCAGGTCCAGAAAGTTTCCACGATTGATCCATTCCTGCTGAAGAAATTCGATCGTGTCAAAGGCGCGTGCGCTAATGAAGATGAAGAACAGCCCGCGATCACCCGTGTCGTCGCTGGTGGTCATGTCGCGGCTCCATTTTGGGCCGAAGGTTGAAGAACGGCGGATGATCCGGTGGATGTTCTGGTCAGTCAGAATGGTCAGCTTGCTGCCGCGTGGGTTCATGCGTCGCATATGCGCCGAGTGCGGGCAGATCAGACCCTTGGTATCGTCCGAGTAATCGAAATCGTTGTTTTTATCACGATCGGCTCCCAGGGCTTCGTCATCCTGATCGGGCGACATGTTCAACGGCGCGCCAGAGCGCCAGCGGCCAAACATCTTCGCACCCAGCCGATCCTGAGCCTCTTCATCGCTGCCGTGTTCGCGCAGGAAGTCGTTGAAAGCCCCGACGCAGCTTTCATACTTTCGCAACACCACGAAAGATCCGTTCCGGCCCAGTACGTCGGGAGAGGGCATCGCTACGGGGCTTCCGGCTTCGCTGTCCTCGCCCAGAATGAATTCGCCAGCGGCGATGGCACGTTCATCGCCGGGATTTGGCTCGACCCCTGCGCCTGCGACGGTGGGTTGCGAAATGCTGTCGCGATAACCGAAGGGGTTTTTCGCCTCCTTATCCGCGCCGAACTCATGCGTGCCCATCAGTCTCACGCCGGTGGCCTGTTCCAGTTCGGCCATAGCATTGGCTTTTACGCGCTGAAGTTCAGCGTCGCTCTGCGCGAAGATCGACAGTGCGATGTGGCAGCTCTCATTCTGATAAGCCTCTTCCCAGGTCTCGGGCTCATTCTCGCCCTCATCCCGAAGCTGGGCGGCGCGGGCGGCCATGCCCTGCTGGAATGCCAGAGGAAAGGATTTCAGCGAGTCATCCGGCAGACCAAGCGCCTTCAACCCGGCATGGCTAAGTGCCACCCCCATCCATGCTGGCATATCTTCGGTCCAGCCCTCGGCTGACGGCACATGTCCGGCCAGCCGCCCGATCAGGTCGCGTCCGCCCGCTGCGTCATCGACATGAAGCATGGCGTGAATGCCGACATAGGGCTCTGGACGGGAGCGCAGGATAAGTCCCTGTATATCGTCAAGTTGAAGCGTGACCCGTTTGCTGTCGAAGCGCTTGCGCAGATTGCTGAGGAAAGACATCAGTAATCCACCCCCTCGGGGACCGAGACGGCATCGGAAAGCTTGGACAGTGCGTCGCGCGTTGTATCGTCCATCGCGTCATTCTTGGACATCTTGTCCATGAAATCGTTCAGCGCAGCTTCCATTCGCTGCATCCGGCGTACATCCACGACCGTGACCTGAGGGTTCGCCACGAACCAGCCAGCCGCGTCGATCTGATGACCGGCAATGAAGTCCTTGACCTCGGGACTATCGATGCCGGGCCAGCCTTCGATATTGGCGAACAGCAGATCCATCAGGCCGGGAATCTTGGTTCCGAAATCATTGATATAGGTGTCCCAATCGCCGTCATATGTGGTGGCGAAGATGATCCGCGTATCATCATCGAAGAACACGAAACGCATGTCATGCAGCGTCGAAACGCGCTGCGCGCCATCGAAATTACCGCCGGTCAGATCAAAGATCCGCCGCAGCCGGGCGGCGCCTCCGGGTTTGACCTTGGCGATGGCGGTCAGTTCCGATACATTGCCGGATTGGCGGCCCGCGCGGCCAGCGGATTGCGAGCTTCCGTCGAACAACTTGTTATGGTCGCGGATCAAACCTTCGATGGCGATCTTCGCCAGTTGCGGCGCATCGGCTGCGACTTCCTTGGCGACACGGCGAAATTCCTGAAGGCGTGTTTCGTCGTCGAGACGGGGATCAGTGGTCTTTTTACTCATCACATGCTCCTGTTTGAGCGTTCATCAATCGGGGACATCGGTCAGTGCCCGCGGCTCTTGCCGGGGCAGATTGTTCAGCCGGTGTCGCTGCTCGGACGAGGATTCATAGGCCGCCTTGCGCACCCGCATGATAGAGCCGAGCGGTCGATGGGCCGCCACGCCGTTCCACGGATTGAAGGCGAGATGGTCGTCACCGTGAACCTGCCGCGCGGGGGAATATGCATCCTGCGCCGGGAAATGCAGGCTGGCAACGGGGCGGTGGGGCGAGGCATCTGCATCCCATTCGACCGCCGCATCCTCGACCGGCATCTGTTCGAGGTCGGTGCAAAGTTGCGCCCGAAGCGTATAGGTTGCATCGTTTTCGGCCAGATATGCACCGACCGCATCGCGCATAGCTGAAAAACCGCTTTCGACTTTCGCGTCGGTGAGATCGACCACGCCACCTTCCGGCGCAATGGACAGTTTGGCAACATGGTCGCCATAGCGAAGTGCGGCCTGCGTGTGGAAGGTTTCGCCCAGCATGTTCGCGTTGTCGCGGGCCAGACCAAGAAGGGTCGCGCCGGGCTTGCCGCCCAACGCCTCGATCACGTCCTCGGCACCGCGCGCGGCGGCTGCCACCAGCTTCTGAAAGCTGTCGGGCGCGTTGGCGTTTTTTTCCAGGAGGGCCAGCATCTTCTTGTATTTCTGCACTGTTCCGAATGCCAGAACAGGGAAGTTCACCATAAGGAAGTCTTGATTTGCACCGCCAATGGTCGGCGTCAGCCTGTCACCCGGAACGCCGAGCACCTTCAGTGCGATGCCGCGCGGTGCGGGGATCTCGTCGCTGTGAATATCGCCGGGGGCCGAAGACAGCCGAGCCACAACTTCATATTCCGCGCCGGGAAAAAAGATGCCCTGCGACAACTCTGGCGCAAGATCTTCATGGACAGTCATCCGCCCCTTCAGGATCGCGTGGCTTTTGGCATGTGCATCGCGATGTGCATGGCGGTGCCTTTCCGCGTTGGCAGCCTGCGTCGCGCGCATTTGCGCCACGATGTCCTCGATCAGCCGGGTCTCGTCGTGCTGAAGGTTTTCAATGTCGTCGCCATATCTGATCGGAGGCATGTGGACCTCTTTCTTTCTCGCCGGGCAGATCGCCTCAAGGCTGGGGTAAAGTCACCCGTTTTGCAGTCTAAACACACTGCCGGCGGCTGCGGTTGCCGTGAAAATGCATGACCTCGCGGCAGGCACCCTGTTTCGCTGGTCCGCAGAGCCAGTAGACGTTGGCTCAACAACCCGCTGATGATTGAGTCATACGAGAACTTCTATTTTGCTCCCTCCCCGCCCCTAGGTGTTCAGTCCCGGCATCTGGTGGATCGGATTGACGATGAATCTGTCTGGCTCTGAAGTCC
>NZ_JBHUEN010000032.1:0-64745 GCF_042680785.1 Paracoccus pacificus | reverse complement strand
GCCGCGCGCAAGGGTGGCCGACTTTTGCGCCGCCCAGTGGCTGGGTTTTACGCCGCCGTTGACACCCCAAGTTCCCATAGCGAACCCTTTTTATCATCTTGTGGCTGGAAAACAGTCATACTGAAAAGGCGAATGGCAGCAAAATCCGCAAAGCAGACCACCGCGACTTGCGGACTCGGCATATCAAAAGGGCACCCCCCGTCGCCGAATGCAAACAGGCGCCCTTGCGGGGACGCCTGCCTGTTGCCCGTGATGGGGCGAAAGCCCGTCAGCAGCTGTAATACATCTGATATTCGATCGGATGAGGCGTATGCTCATAGGCGTAGACTTCTTCCCATTTCAGCTTGATGTAGCCCTCAAGCTGGTCGCGGGTGAACACGTCGCCCGCAAGCAGGAAGTCCATGTCCTTCTCAAGCTCTTCCAGCGCCTCGCGCAGGGATCCGCAGACGGTCGGGATCTCGGCCAGTTCCTCGGGCGGCAGATCGTACAGGTCCTTGTCCGACGCCGGGCCAGGGTCGATCTTGTTCTTGATCCCGTCGATGCCGGCCATCAGCAGCGCGGCGAAGGCCAGATAGGGGTTGGCCGAGGGGTCGGGGAAACGCGCCTCGACGCGCTTGGCTTTCGGGCTTTCGGTCCACGGAATCCGCACGCAGCCCGAGCGGTTGCGGGCCGAATAGGCGCGCAGCACCGGCGCCTCGAAGCCGGGGATCAGCCGCTTATAGCTGTTGGTCGCCGGGTTGGTCAGCGCGTTCAGCGCCTTGGCGTGCTTCAGGATACCGCCGATGAAATACAGCGCCTCTTGCGACAGATCGGCGTATTTATCGCCCGCGAACAAGGGCTTGCCGCCCTTCCAGATCGACATGTTGACATGCATCCCCGAGCCGTTGTCGCCCTTCATCGGCTTCGGCATGAAGGTCACCGTCTTGCCATAGGCGGCGGCGACGTTGTGGATGACGTATTTGTATTTCTGGATGTTGTCGGCCTGTTCGACCAGCCCGCCGAAGATCATCCCCAGCTCGTGCTGGCAGGTCGCGACCTCGTGGTGATGCTTGTCGACCTTGATGCCCATGCGCTTCATCGTCGACAGCATCTCGCCGCGGATGTCCTGACCGGCGTCGATCGGGTTCACCGGGAAATAGCCGCCCTTGTGCATGGCGCGGTGGCCAAGGTTGCCCATTTCATATTCGGTGTCGGTGTTCCACGCCGCATCGACCGCGTCGATCTGATAGCCGACCTTCTGCGGCGTCACCGAATAGCGCACGTCGTCAAAGATGAAGAACTCGGCTTCCGGGCCGAAATAGGCCGTATCGCCGATCCCCGAGGATTTCAGATAGGCCTCGGCCTTGACGGCGGTGCCGCGCGGGTCGCGGGAATAGGGCTCGCCAGTGTCGGGTTCGGCCACGTTGCAATGCACGCAAAGCGTCTTTTCGGCATAGAACGGGTCGATATAGACCGATGCCGGATCGGCGATCAGCTTCATGTCCGACTGGTCGATGGATTTCCAACCCGCGATCGACGAGCCGTCGAACATGAAGCCTTCCTCGAAGAAATCCTCGTCCACCAGATCGGCGACCAAGGTCACGTGCTGCAGCTTGCCGCGCGGATCGGTGAAGCGAACATCGACATATTCGACGCCTTCATCCTTCATCAGATCCAGAACCTCTTTGACCTTCATATCTTCCTTCCTTCAGGTAATCCGGCGCGGGCTGTGCCCGGCCGGCGATGATCTTGTGTTTTGAGTATTTCCGTTGGTTCAGACCGCCTCGTCGCCGGTCTCGCCGGTGCGGATGCGGATAGCCTGTTCCACCGGCAGAATGAAAATCTTGCCGTCGCCGATCTTTTCGGTGCGGGCGGCGTTGATGATCGCCTCGACGGCGGAATCGACCTGATCGTCGGCCAGCACCAGTTCGATCTTAACCTTGGGCAGGAAATCGACGACATATTCGGCGCCGCGGTAAAGCTCGGTATGTCCCTTCTGACGGCCGAAACCCTTGACCTCGGTCACGCTGAGACCCTGAACGCCAACCTCTTGCAGGGCCTCTTTCACGTCATCCAGTTTGAACGGCTTGATGATCGCCTCGATCTTTTTCATCGGCCTTGATCCTTCCCTCGCGGCTTGCCTGCGCTCTGATTGGCTGGTTTGATCGGGGGCGTCCATGCGCCAATCCCGATTGCGGCGGCCACAGGCGCAAGGTCGGGGGCGGTTGCACGTTATTTAGGCATTATGGCGCATAATTAGGCAGAGACAATGCTAGGCGGAACCGAAATCCTGACCACAGCCCAAATGCGCGCCATCGAATCCGCCGCGATCGACAGCGGCAAGGTGACGGGGCTGGAACTGATGGAGCGGGCAGGGGCGGCGGTGGTGGACGCGATTCTGGCGAAATGGCCCGAGTATGCGGAACGCCCTGAGAAATTTCCGTGGCGCGCGACGGTGCTGTGCGGGCCGGGAAACAACGGCGGCGATGGTTTTGTCATTGCGCGGCTGTTGGCCGGGCTTGGCTGGGAAACGACGGTCGAGTTTTACGGAGATGCTGATCGCCTGCCCGCTGATGCGCGCCTCAACTATGATCGCTGGTGTAAGATTGGTAAGGTTTATCCGCTTGATCTGGACGTTCAGCAACGTTTCAAGGCGGATGTGCTTGTCGATGCGCTGTTCGGGATCGGGCTGTCGCGGCCAGTCGACGCATTTTGTGATTATTTCGACGATATCTATGCCGCCGTGAACAATGTTTTCGGCGGCAAAAGCGCGACGACCATAGATCGGCTGGTAGCTGTGGATGTGCCCAGCTTTCTGTGCGCTGACAGTGGCCGCGTACTCAGCCGCGAGGTAATGCCGTGGCTCGAATATGATATGACCGTTACCTTTCATCGGCCAAAAATCGGGCATGTGATCGGTGATGGGCCCGAGCTATGTGGCGCGTTGGTCGTAGCGGATATTGGCTTGTTTCAGAGCCGTTCGGATCATGTGGGCGATTTTACGAGGGCGGTTTCGGTACGCGCCAGTGATTTCGCGAAGCATGCCTTTTCGCACAAATTCGACCACGGCCACGCCCTGATCATCGCCGGAGGCATTGGCCATGGTGGTGCTGCGCGTCTGTCGGCGCGCGCGGCGCTGCGGGTTGGGGCTGGGCTGGTGACGCTTTGCCCGCCGAAATCGGCGCTGATCGAACATTCGGGGCCGCCCGATGCGCTGATGCGGCGCGCCGTGGATGATGCGGCGACCTTGGCCGAGATGCTGACGGACAAGCGCATCTCGGCGCTGTGTATCGGTCCGGGCTGTGGCGTGGATCGGGCGGGGGCATTGCTGCCCGCCGTTCTGGAATCCGGCCGTCATTGCGTTCTTGATGCCGACGCGCTGACCGCTTTGGCGGGGAAGCCCGATTTGTTGCCGGGCTTGCATAAGAACTGCGTCCTCACGCCCCACGCGGGAGAGTTCGCGCGGTTGTTCCCCGATCTGGCCGAACGTTTGGCCGAACTGCCCGAACGCGGCCCCGCCTATTCCAAGCTGGACGCCGCGCGACAGGCCTCGGCGCGTTGTGGGGCCGTGGTGCTGCTGAAAGGCCCCGATACTGTCATCGCCGGGCCGGATGGCCGGGCCGAGATTCACTCGGCCTATGACGTTCCGTGGCTGGCCACGGCGGGGTCAGGCGATGTGCTGGCGGGGCTGATCACCGGGCTGCTGGCGCGTAATCCGCCGGAATATGCCGTTTCATACAGCACAGCCTTTCAATTCGCGGCGAATGCCACGGCACTCCACGCCGCCGCTGCCCGCCGCTTCGGCCCCGGCCTGATCGCCGACGACCTGCCCGATCAGATCCCGGGCGTTTTTCGTGATCTGGCGGTGTAATTCCCTCTCGCAACCGCCCATATGGTTTGCTAGAAGCGCCGCCGTTGCGGGTGTGGCGAAATTGGCAGACGCACCAGATTTAGGTTCTGGCGCCGCAAGGCGTGGGGGTTCAAGTCCCTCCACCCGCACCACTTCGACGCCGATCCATGGGCTGCCGCCCGGACGGGTCGGGCCAAAGCCGGGCAGGGCACGCGCGCCGGGATTTTGCCTATCGACTTGCGCCCCGCGCCCCCCCTGACTAGATAGGCTCAGATTTTCAGGCTGCCGGGATTCGGTGGCCCCGAACCGTGTGAGGACAAGAATGCAGGTCAAGGAAACCCTGAACGACGGGCTGAAGCGCGGCTACCAGTTCACCCTGCCCGCCGCCGATCTTGCAGCCAAGGTCGATGAAAAGCTGCTGGAAGCTCAGCCCGAAGTCGAGATGAAGGGCTTCCGCAAGGGCAAGGTGCCGATGGCGCTGCTGAAGAAACAGTTCGGCCCCCGCGTTCTGGGCGACGCGATGCAGGAAGCCATCGACGGCGCGCTGCGCGATCACATGGAGAAATCCGGCGACCGCCCGGCGGTTCAGCCGAAGGTCGAAATGGAAGGCGGCGAGACCTGGAAAGAGGGCGACGATGTCGTCGTCAACGTCAGCTATGAAAACCTGCCCGCCATTCCCGAAGCCGACCTGTCCGGCCTGAAGCTGGAGCGTCTGGTGGTCAAGACCGACGACAAGGCCGTCGACGAGGCGCTGGAGAATCTGGCGAAGAACGCGGTTTCCTATGACGACAAGAAAAAAGGCGCCAAGGCGGCGAAGGACGATCAGGTCGTGATCGACTTCAAAGGCTCGGTCGATGGCGAGCCCTTCGAGGGCGGCGCGGCCGAGGATTACCCGCTGGTGCTGGGTTCGGGCAGCTTCATCCCCGGCTTCGAGGATCAGCTTATCGGCGCCAAGGCCGGTGATGAGGTCGAGGTGAAGGTGACCTTCCCGGACGAATACGGTGCCGCGCATCTGGCCGGCAAGGACGCGGTTTTCTCGACCACCGTCAAGGCGGTGAAATCCCCCAAACCGGCCGAGATCGACGACGAACTGGCCAAGCGTTTCGGCGCCGAGGATCTGGCCGGCCTGAAATCCCAGATCGCCGAGCGTCTGAGCGCCGAATATCAGGGCGCGGCCCGCGCGGTGCTGAAGCGTGGTCTTCTGGATCAGCTTGACGGCCTGTATTCCTTTGACCTGCCGGAATCGCTGGTCGAGGCCGAGGCCGCCCAGATCGCGCATCAATTGTGGCACGAGGAAAACGCCGACCACCACGGCCATGACCACGCCCATATCGAGCCGACCGACGAGCATCGCAAGCTGGCCGAGCGCCGGGTGCGTCTGGGTCTGGTTCTGGCCGATCTTGGCCAGAAGGCCGAGGTCAATGTCTCGGATCAGGAAATGACCCAGGCGGTCCTGCAACAGGCGCGAAACTATCCGGGGCAAGAGCGTGCGTTCTTTGAATACGTGCAGCAGAACCCGCAGATTCAGCAGCAGCTGCGCGCCCCGATCTTCGAGGACAAGGTGATCGACCACATCGTTTCGGGCGCCAAAGTCACCGACAAGACCGTCTCGCACGAAGATCTGCAAAAGGCGGTCGAGGCGCTGGACGAGGCCTGATTGCGATGTGATCGCCGCCAGTGGCGCGGGCCTTATCCGGCCTTCTGCGGCGATCACGCCCGACGATTCGGAAAGGCCGCCCCGACGGGGGCGGCCTTTTCCGTCCGCTCAACCGATGGTGATCGGCGGCGGCCGGCGCGGGTGCTAGGCTGGTGCGAAGATTACGCCGTCATTCATCAAGGGGATTGATCATGCCCGTCATTCCGCGCCGTCCTGTCCTTGCCCTCGGCGTTGCCATGATCCTCGCGGCCGGCCCGGCGCTGGCGCATCATGGCTGGTCCTGGGCGGTCGAGGAGCAGACCGAACTGACCGGCACCGTCCGCGAGGTGTCGATGAACCCGCCCCATCCCAGTCTGATGGTCGAGGATGCCGAGGGCACGGTCTGGCAGGTCGACCTGTCCAATCCCGGCGCCACGGCGCGGTCGGGCTGGACGGCGGAATCGGCCGCGCCCGGTGACGCGGTCTGGCTGATCGGCAACCGCTCGAAAGACCCGGAACAGCGGCTGATGAAGGCGGTGCAGATCAGGGTCCGCGACGTGACCTATGACATCTACCCGGACCGGGTGCGGCGCTGAGCGGGCGATGATCGAGCTTCTGGCCGGCTGGCCCGGCGCCGAACTGGTGCGCGCGAATCCCGTCGCCTACCTGCTTTTGAACGCCAGTCATATCCTCGGGATCGGGCTTCTGCTGGGGGCGATCCTGCCGCTTGACCTGCGGCTGGCCGGGCTTCTGTCGGGGCCGCTGGGGGTGCTGGGACCGTGGCTGTCGCGCAGCGCCGGGCTGGGGCTTGGGCTGGCGATCCTGACCGGGCTGTGGCTGTTCAGCGTCGATCCGCCCGAATACCTGAAGAACCCCGCCTTCCGCATCAAGCTGCTGCTGATCGGGGCGGCGCTGGCCAATCTGGCGGCGCTGCATTTCAGCCCCGGCTGGAAGGCGGCGCGGGCGGGGCGGCGGATCGCGCCTGCGGTTCGGTTGATGGCCGCGCTGTCGGCGCTGCTGTGGCTGTCGGTGCTGGTCGCGGGCCGCTGGATCGGCTTTCTGTAACGCGGGCCGCCCTAATGCGTGACCGAGTTCGAGAACAGGTTCACCACCAGCACCCCGCCCACGATCATCGCCAGCCCGATGATCGCCGGCAGATCCAGACGCTGCTGAAAGAACACCAGCCCGGCAAGCGACACCAGCACGATGCCGAGGCCCGACCAGATCGCATAGGCGATGCCAAGCGGCACGGTGCGCAGCGTCAGCGACAAAAGCCAGAACGCCACCGCATAGCTAAGCGCCATGATCAGCGTCGGCCACAGCCGCGTAAACTGTTCGCTTCGTTGCAGAAAGCTGGTTCCGATGACTTCGGCGAGAATGGCTGTCAGCAGATAGACATAGGTCGTCATGGCACGTCGGATCCCTCGGGCCGGTTACGGCCAACCCATATGCCAATCCGGCGCCGGCGTCACGGGGCGGAATCGTCGCGCCCGACCTTGTTAAGCGGCCGGCCGCTGTCGCCGCCGCCAAGCTGCTTTTCGATCGCGCTGTTCAGTTCGGCCCCGACCATGACCACGATGGCCGCGATCCACAGCCACATCATCAGCGCGATGACCGCACCCAGCGCGCCATAGGTCTTGTTGTAACCGGCGAAATTCGCCGCGTACCACGAAAACAGCATGGATGCCGCGACCAGACCGATCGCCGCCACGATTGCACCCGGCAGGACCGGATGAAACGGGCGGTCGTCAGGACTTGGCCCCCAGCGGTAAAGCGCCGCCAGCACCGCCACCAGAACCGCCAGCGCCAGCGGCCAGCGCCCGGCCCAGATCAGCCAGGCGCCCAACTCTCCCAGCCGCAGAAAACCCAGGATCACCGGGATCACCGCGATCAGGAAAATCAGCCCGATGACCAGAATGATGCCGCCCAGCGTAAAGGCCAGCGCCTGAAGGTTCAGCCACAGAAAGTTCCGGCCCTCGGTCCGGTAGCCCGCGACATTCAGCGCCCCGATGATCGCCTTAATCCCACCGGTCGCGGAATAAAGCGCCAGCAGGATGCCAAGCACCGTCGCGAATGACAGTGCCGAGCTGGGCGCGCTGGTGATGCTTACGATCTGGTCGCTGATGATCCGGATCGCGTCCTGCGGCAGCAGGCGGCTCAGCTTCTCCAGGTCCTGTTCGATCCCCGCGGGGCTGGCGAAAAGCCCATAGATGGATACCAGCGCCGTGATCGCCGGGAAAAGCGCCAGAAGCGCGAAAAAGGTGACGCCGCCCGCAACGGCGGTGACCCGATCCTCGCCGATCCCGGCCCAGACCCGTTTCAGGATCTGCACCCAATCGCCGCGCCCCAGCGACGACAGGGGCGGCGGCGCGGTCGCTGCCGGATTGCGCGGGGTGACACGCAGATCCTTGGGCAGCGGCCCGAACAGCGCGTCCATGACGCCGGGTGATCCCGCGCCAGAGGTTGGACCGGAGGTGGGGCCGGGATGAGGCCCGGACCGGGTAGCGGACAGGCGGGCGGGTGATCCGTCGTTATCAACCATATCGCTTTCGGTCATGAGGTTTTCGGCCATGACATCGGGCGAAAGCCGCCGGGGCGCCGTGCTGGCGTGGCGCCCGGGCGGCGCATCGGGCGCAGCGGCGCTAAAGCCGGTGCCGGCGCAGGGCGTCGGGATCTTTTTGCGCGGACCCGGCCGAGGCGCGGGGGTCGTCGGCATTCTCGCCCGATCTTGATCCGTCGCGGCGAAAGACACCCCGCAGATTGTCGGCGGTATCCGCAAAGCTGCTGATCAGGCCGCCGGCCTCGCGGGCGACATATTGCAGCCCGGCGATGGCGCCGCTGATGGTCGAGGCCAGACGCCCGAAGCCGTCGCTGACATTCTCCATCATGCCGGCCTGACGGGGTTGCGGACGGCGGCGGGCGGGGCGGCGCGGCCTTTGCGGGCGCGGCGGCCCCTCGGCGCCGGTCATCTCGTCCACCTGATGCTGAAACTCGGCGAAGCCCCGGCTTCCCTCCATCGCGGTGACACGGGCGCGGGGGCGCATCGGCTGACCCGGGCGGCGGCGCGCGGTCCGGCGCATCGGCCGGGCATCGTCCTTGTCGTCATCGTCGCCGGCGATCAGATGGGCCACGCCGCGCGCCGCCATCACGCTGGCCGCCGTCAACCCCGCGACCCCGACCGCCAGACCGCCCCAGACGATGATTTTTGAGCTGAGCGACGGCGAGGGATAGGCCGCGCGGCCGTCAAGCGACACATCGCCGTGCGGGATGATCCGCTGGGCGTTATAGGGCGAGACCTCGGGATCCAGATCGCGGGCTTTGGGCTGGCGCCCCGTGGTCTGTTGCTCAGAGTTTTGGGGCTTATGGGCATCGTCAAGATATTCGTCGCGGTCGCTCATCCGGCATTCCTTTCGCGGCAAGGCGTTTAGCCTTAAACACCGGACGGCGAAGGAATGTTCCGACGCGGGCGGATAACAATTGACGCCCGACCGGGCCACAAGCCGCGCCGGGCCGCTTGCGATCCCGCCCGGCAGCGGATAGCGTTTACGGGCGCCAGCCAACGCCCGCAAATCCGCCGGGCGGGCGGGGCGCCGATTTCCCAGTCAGATCACCGCAAGGATGTCACATGAGTGACCGTTTGTTCGTCGTCACCGGCGCCCCCGGTGCGGGTAAAACCAGCCTGATCAATGCGTTGTCGCGGCAGGGCCTGTCCGCCATGCCCGAGGCCGGGCGGGCGATCATTCAGGATCAGGTCAGGATCGGCGGCCACGCCCTGCCATGGGCGGATCGGGCGCTGTTCGCGGAATTGATGCTGGCATGGGACATGCGGTCGCACCGCGCGGCCGGGGCGCTGGCGGGGCCGGTCCTGATGGATCGCGGCATTCCCGATATTGTCGGTTATCTGACGCTGTGCGGCCTGTCGGTTCCGGCGCATGTCCGGGCGGCGGCGGAAGGCTGCGCCTATAACCGCCGCGTCTTTCTTGCCCCCCACTGGGATGCCATTTTCGCGACCGATGCCGAGCGTAAGCAGAACCGGGCCGAGGCCGTGGCGACCGAAAAGGTCATGCGCGACACCTATGCGCGGCTTGGCTATCAGATCGTCGAACTGCCCCGGGCGCCGATCGCGGCGCGGGCCGATTTTGTCCTGCGGCACCTTTAGCCGCGCGGCGGCCGCGCCCCGCGCCATGCGGCTCGCCAGCCCCCGACGAAAATCGACCGATAAAACCGCCCCGCGCCACCCCGGAGCCAATGAAACCGGAGCCAATGAAAAAGGCCGCGCTGACACCAGCGCGGCCTTTCGTTTCTGCGTGACCGGGAAAACCCCGGCGGCGCTTATTCCCGATCGTCCTGAATCGGGGCGCCGTCTTCGTCGCGGCCGGCGGCGCCGATGTCGTCGAACAGGCCGGCAATCTCGAATTCGGCTTCGGCATCGGCCTCGGCGGCGAGTTCCTGAATCGACTTGCCCGACGCCTGAAGCTCGGCCTCTTCGGCCGAACGGGCGACGTTCAGCGTGATTTCGGCCTCAACCTCGGGGTGCAGGTGGACGCGCAGCATGTGCAGGCCCAGTTCCTTGATCGGCGCGTTCAGAATGATCTGGCGCTTGTCGACGGTGAAACCGTCGGCGGTCGCGGCTTCGGCCGCATCGCGCGGCGTGACCGAACCGTAAAGCGCACCGCTGTCCGAGGCCGAGCGGATGACCACGAAAACCTGGCCGTCCAGCTTGTCGGCCAGCTTTTGCGCTTCGCCGCGGCTTTCAAGGTTGCGGGCCTCGAGCTGCGCTTTTTGCGCCTCGAACGCCTTGATGTTGGCATCGTTGGCGCGCAGCGCCTTGCCCTGGGGCAGCAGGAAGTTGCGGGCGAAGCCCTCTTTGACCTTCACCACTTCGCCCATCTGGCCCAGCTTGGCCACACGTTCCAGAAGAATGACTTGCATTGGTCAGATCCTCACTTCACCGCATAGGGCAAGAGTGCCAGGAAGCGGGCACGCTTGATCGCCTGAGCCAGCTTGCGCTGGTTCTTGGCCGAAACGGCGGTGATCCGCGACGGCACGATCTTGCCGCGTTCGCTGATATAGCGCTGCAGCAGGCGGGTATCCTTATAGTCGATCGCCGGGGCATTGTCGCCACCGAACGGATCGACCTTGCGACGGCGGAAGAACGGTTTGTTTGCCATGATGGATGTCCTTTCCTGTCTCAGCGGTCGTCGCGACGTTCGCGGCGTTCGCCACGATCACCACGGTCGCCGCGATCGCCCCGGTCACCACGATCCGAACGTTCGCCGCGGTCGCCACGCTCACGCTCGTCGCGTTTCTGCATCTGGACCGACGGGCCTTCCTTGTGCTCGTCGACCTTGATCGACAGAACCCGCATCACGTCGTCATGCAGACGGGCCAGACGCTCCATCTCCTGCACGGCGGCCGAGGGCGCGTCCGAACGCACCAGCGCATAATGGCCCTTGCGGTTCTTGTTGATCTTGTAGGCGAGCGTGCGCACGCCCCAGTATTCGCTGTCCTTGATCGAACCGCCGTTTTCCTTCAGCACGTTGGAAAACTGTTCGACCAGCCCTTCGGCCTGCGCATTCGACAGGTCCTGACGGGCGATCAGCACATGCTCGTAAAGCGGCATGGGCATTCCTTTCGTCTCGGGCGCGCTTCATAGGCGGGTAAAACCTTCCGCGCCCCGCCACGAGAGGCCGCGCCAGTTTCGCATGATTGCGGAAGGATGCGGCCTTATAACGGCAATTGCCGCGATTGCAAGGCGAATCGCGGCCGGAACATGCGCCCGCGTCGCTTGGAACTCGCCTGTGGCGGCGGCGTCCCCTTGCGATCGCGTTCATTCCGGCAAAAGGCGGCGGGTGCCATCGCCGGTTTTGCGCGCCGGGCTTCCGATGCGCCGTTTCGCGAAGTTGCGGTTGTCGGCGTGGCGCGGCGGGGGCATTCTGCACCCGATCAGGGGAATATGAGGCATGGCATGGCGCTTGAGGATGCAAGCAAACAGGTGGATCAGGCATTTACCCGCAGCGATCTGCGCGGGCTGAGCTATGAGAACGCCTTTGGCGGGGCGACCAGCTTTCTGCGGCGGCGCTATGCCAAGGATCTGGCCGGGGTCGATCTGGCGATCACCGGCATTCCCTTCGATCAGGCCGTGACCCATCGGCCCGGCACCCGCTTCGGGCCCCGGGCGATCCGCGAGGCCTCGGCGCTGCAACCCTTTGACGCGCCCTATGGCTGGGGCTTCAACCCGCTGGAGCAATTGGCCATCGTCGATTACGGCGACATGGCCTTTGACTATGCCAATGTCGCCGGCGTCCCGGAACGCATCCGCCAGCATATCGCCGGGATCATCGCCGGCGGGACCGGCGTGGTGACACTGGGCGGCGATCATTTCATCACCCTGCCGATCCTGCGCGCGGTGACCGAAAAACATGGCCCCGTGGCGCTGATCCAGTTCGACGCCCACAGCGACACATGGGCCGATGACGATGACAGCCGCATCGACCACGGGACTTTTCTTTACAAGGCGATACGGCAAGGTGTTGTCAAGGCGGATCAGGTCGTCTCGGTCGGGATCCGGACCGACAACCCGGACACGCTGGGGGTGACGATACTGGACGCGCCGTCGGTGCACCGCGACGGGGTCGATGCGACGGTCGCGCGGATCCGCGCGGTCGTCGGGGACCGGCCCTGCTATGTCACCTTCGACATCGACTGTCTGGACCCGGCTTTCGCGCCCGGCACCGGCACCCCGGTCTGGGGCGGGCTGGCAAGCTGGCAGGCGGCGGCGATCCTGCGCGGGCTGGCCGGGATCAACCTGATCGGCGGCGATGTGGTCGAGGTCTCGCCCCCCTATGACACCACCGGCGCCACGGCGATCGCCGGCGCCCATGTCGCCATGGAACTGATCTGCCTTTACGGCTGGACCCGGCGCTAGCTAGCGCACCCGGCGCGCGAAGATCACGATCGCGATCAGCATGAACAGCGCCGCCAGAACGAATGGCGCGCCGGGAAACTCGGCCACGGCCTCGGGTCCCGAGAAGCGGAAGAACGCCTGCGTGAACAGCAAGGGGCCGATGATCGTGGTCAGGCTGGACAGGCTGGTCATGGCGCCCTGCAACTCGCCCTGCGCCGAGGGCGGGACGCGGGCCGAGGCAAGGCTGCGCAGCGGCGGATCGGCGATCGATTCCAGCGCCGAGGCCATGATGATGGCATAGATCAACCACCCCTCCCACGCGAGGCCAAGCGCGAACAGCCCGGCGGCCGAACTGAGCATGCCCAGCAGCGCCGCGCGCCATTCGCCCAGCACCGGGATGATGCGCGGCAGGATCAGCAGCATGACCAGCGCCGCACAGATGCCGTAGACCCCCAGCGAAAGGCCGATCTGCGCCTCGCTCCACCGATAGCGATAGGCGGTGACGAAGGACCAGACCGAGGGATAGACCGCATGCGCCAGCCAGTACATCGACAGGACCGCCATGATCCAGCCGATGCCGGCATAGTGGCGCATCTGGCGCAATGCGCCCAAGGGATTGGCGCGCCGCCATTCGAACCGGCGGCGGTTATGGGGCGCAAGCGTTTCCGGCAGCAGGAACCACGAGGCGATGAAATTCGCCAGCGACAACAGGCCCGCACCCAGAAACGGAACGCGGGGGCCGAACTCGCCCAGCAAACCGCCGATGACCGGGCCGACGGTGAAGCCGACGCCGAACGCCACCCCGATCAGGCCGAAATTGCGGGCGCGGTTGGTGTCGTCGCTGATGTCGGCGATATAGGCCGAACAGGTCGCATAGCTGCCGCCCGAAATCCCCGCCAGCGCGCGGCCCGCGTACAGCATCCAAAGCGTCGTCGCGGCGGCGCAGATCAGGTTGTCGATGGCGAAGGTCAGGATCGAGATCAGCAGGATCGGACGGCGGCCGAAGCGGTCGCTGAGATTGCCGATGACCGGTGCGAACAGGAATTGCATCGCCGCGTAGATCAGCAGCAGCCAGCCGCCATCCACGGCGGCCGCGCTGATGTCGTCGCCGGTCAGATCGCGCAGCAGCGCCGGCAGCACCGGCATGATGATGGCGATTCCGATGACGTCCAGAAACAGGATGACGAAGACCAGCACCAATCCGCGCCGGACGAGTCTGGGGTCGGCCAGTCTTGGGTCAGCCAGCCTTGGGTCAGCCTGACTCGGGTTGGACTGGCCCGGGACCCCCGGGGCGGATGTGGTCGATTCGCGCATATCCGCTGGCTAGCGGAACCGGCGGGCGGCGAAAAGGCCGGGCGAAATCGCGCCTGGCGCCGGGGGCGGACGCCTGCCTATTGACCGCCCGCCCCAGCCGGGGCACATCCCTAGCCATGTTGCCAGAAGAACGCCTGATCCAGATCGTCCAGCGTTTCGAATATCTCGAAGCGCGGCTGAACGCCGGCGCCGCGAACCCCGACGAAATCGCCGCCGTCAGCCGCGAATATGCCGAGCTGAAGCCCGTCGTCGCGCAGATCGCCGAATGGCGCGCCGCCCGCAGCGGCATGGCCGAGGCGCAGGCGATGCTGGCCGATCCGGAAATGCGCGATTTGGCCGAAGAGGAACTCAACCGGCTCAAACTCGCCATGCCGGATCTGGAGCAGGCCCTGCGGCTGGCGCTTTTGCCCCGCGATGCGGCCGACGCCCGCCCCGCCATCCTCGAGATCCGCCCGGGTACGGGGGGCGAGGAGGCGGCGCTTTTCGCCGGCGATCTGCTGGCCATGTACCGCCGCTATGCCGAGGCGCAGGGCTGGCGGTTCCAGATGCTGGAGCTGTCCGAGACCGAGCTTGGCGGCGTCAAGGAGGCCGTCGCCCGGATCGAGGGCGAGGGGGTGTTCGCGCGGCTGAAATACGAATCCGGCGTCCACCGCGTTCAGCGCGTGCCGGAAACCGAATCGGGCGGCCGCATCCACACCAGCGCCGCCACCGTCGCCGTCCTGCCCGAGGCCGAGGATGTCGACATCGACATTCCCGCCAGCGACATCCGCATCGACACCATGCGTTCGTCGGGGGCGGGGGGGCAGCATGTGAACACCACCGACTCGGCGGTGCGGATCACCCACCTTCCGACCGGGATCGTGGTCACCTCGTCCGAGAAATCGCAGCATCAGAACCGCGCCAACGCCATGGCCGTGCTGCGGGCGCGGCTTTACGATCTGGAACGCGGCCGCGCCGATGCCGCGCGCGCCGCCGACCGCCGGTCGCAGGTCGGCAGCGGCGATCGCAGTGAACGGATACGGACCTATAACTTCCCGCAGGGGCGGATGACCGATCATCGCATCAACCTGACGCTTTATGCGCTGGACCGGGTGATGGCGGGCGATCTGACCGAGATCATCGACGCGCTGACCGCCCATGATCAGGCCGCGCGGCTGGCCGAGGCTGAGGGTTGAGCGGCCCGGCATGGGCATTTCGCCATGGGCGTGGCCGCATGGCGGCGCGCGCATGGGCACGGTTGGATGAGGGCGGGCGCATGAAGGTGGCGGCATGAGGGCGGTGACATGAAGGTGGCGGCATGAAGGTGGCGGCATGAGCGGCGGTTTTCGTCCCGACCCGCAGGCGCTGCGGCTGGCCGCGGCAAGCTTGCGCGCGGCGGCCGTCGCCGATCCGCTGGGCGACGCCCGCCGCCTGGCGGAACATGCGGCCGATGATGCCGCGTGGCAGGCGGCGCTGACCGCCCGCGCGGCGCGCCAGCCGGTCAGCCAGATCATCGGCGGCCGCGATTTCTGGAAGCACCGGTTCCGCGTCACCCGCGACACGCTGGATCCGCGCCCCGAGACCGAAACCCTGGTGCAGGCGGCGCTGGATTTGCCTTGGCAGACCGTGCTGGACCTTGGCACCGGCACCGGCGCGATCCTGATCTCGCTTCTTGCCGAGCGGCCGGATGCGCGGGGGCTCGGCATTGACATTTCCCCGGCCGCCGCCGCGGTGGCGCGGGAAAACGCCGCCCGGATCGGGGTCGAGGCACGGGTCATTGTCGGCGACTGGTTCGCGGGCGTGGCGGAACGGTTCGATCTGATCGTCTCGAACCCGCCCTATATCGCGGCCGGGGAAATGGCCGGGCTGGCGCCCGAGGTGCGCGACTGGGAACCGGCGGCGGCGCTGACTGACGGCGGCGACGGGCTGGGCGCCTATCGCGCCATCGTGGCGGGGGCGGCGGCGCATCTGACCCCGGGCGGCCATCTTGCGGTCGAAACAGGTCCGACGCAGGCGGCCGCGGTGACGGCGTTCTTCGGCGATGCCGGCTTCGGCGCGCTGCGGGTCATCGCCGATCTGGATGGGCGGGATCGCGTTGTTTTGGGCCGGTTTGGCGGCTGAATCGGGCATAAAACGCCGTTTTGGCGGTTTTCACGCATATTTTGGCTTGTCAGATTTCAAAACCATGGTTATCTCAACCCTCGTGACGGGTGCCTCGAAAAAGTCGCCTGCGCGGTTCAGCCGAAAGATCGCGGTTATCAGTGACGGGGCGACAGCCCGCCGGTACCGGGATATAGCGCATATCATGCGCAAGGCCGGACCAAGCCAACATCCCAACACGGGACGAATGCAGACATTCTAATGAGATCATCCAAATCCCGTTCGCGCTCTAAGCAGAACCGCCAACGTTCGCTGGGCAATGTGGTCAATCGCGTCTTCGATTCCTCGGGTCCCGAGGGCAAGGTGCGCGGCACTCCGCAGCAGATCATCGAAAAATACCTTACGCTGGCGCGTGACGCCCAGCTTTCGAACGACCGCGTGGCCGAGCAGAACTTTCTGCAACATGCCGAACACTACACCCGCATGCTGGGCGAGGCGCAGCGCGAGCAGGCCCGTGAGCAGGCCGAGCGCCAGAACCGCAACGACTGGCGAACCGGCGAAGGCGACGACCAGCAGCCGGGCGGTGGCGACGACCGTGGCCAGCAGAACCAGCATCCGCAATATCGCGACATGCGCGACGGCCAGAACGGCAACAACAACGCGCCTCGGCAGGAACGCGACAATCGCGGCAATCAGCGCGCGCGCGGCGAGGATTCGCGCGCCGACGGCAATCGCGGCGAATATGCGCGCCATGACGGGAACCGTTCGGAGAATGCACGGTCGGATAATGCACGCCCCGATAATGCACGCCCGGACAGTTCGCGTGGCGACTATCCGCGCGGTGACAGCGCACGGGTTGACAGCGCGCGGGGCGACCAGCAGCCCCGGCAGGACTGGCGCGGACAGGCGGCCGAGGAAGGGGCGTCGCAGCCCGGTCTGGGATTGCCGGCCTTCGCACAACCCACCTTTGCGCAACCCGCCTCGGCTCAGCCGACGCCGGCCGCCGCCGATCCGCTGCCTTTGGCGGTGAACGATGACGCCGGCGAGACCGGGCCGATCGCGACGCCGGAAACCGCCGCGCCGTCCGACGCCGCACCGGCGCCCCGCCGCCGTGGCCGTCCGCCGAAGCCGAAAACCGAGGCGGCCGGCGAAGCATCGGCTGAAAAACCGCCCAGAAGATCGTCCAGAAAATCATCCGATGCCGCAGCGGCCGAGACCGCCAAACCGGACACGGCGCCGGGCGGCTGAACCACGCCATCGCAGTCAATCGAAAGGGCGCCCCCGGGACCGGGGGCGCCCTTTTTCATTTCCGCCACCGGAAACGGGCGGCGAACGGGGGCAACTTCACCGATCCCCGCGTCTGCCCTTTGACCGGCGGGCGTTGTCTTTCGGGGGTGGATAAACCGAAACCGCCGGATCGCACCCGACCCGGCGGTTATCGACCCAGTTGCCGATCGGGTCGGATGATCACGGCGTTTCACCGTGGTTCACCACTTTTCGCCCCGTGGGGCCGGTCGGCGCTTAACGCATGTTCAGGCGCTTGGTCGCGCCCGACGGATCGCGATAGCTGAAGCTGTTGCCCTCGAACCTGGGCTGAGTGCCCTTGCCTTGCCAAGCGCGCTTCAGCCCCTCGGGCCCGGTCAGATACAGCGCCACGTCGCAACCGCCCTGCTGGCAGAAATATCCCGGGTAGCCCTGGCATTCAAAGCGGGCGCTGTCGGTCAGGTAATCGGTGCGGCCATCGCCGTTGATGTCGCCCGTGGTCACGAACCCCGGATGCGGCAGCGGGTTGCCGCCGGCATAGCGGCACTGGTCGATCTGGCCCTTGATCGCCTTGAGCAGGTCGGCCGGCAGTTCCTGGCCGGCGCTTTGGGCAAGGACCGGCTGGGCCAGAAGCATGGACAGCGCGGCAATGGCTAACGTGGATTTCATCATAACTCTCCTAAACAAACTTGGATCCAGAACCCGCCTCGCTCGCGTCCAGTTCCCGGGCCAGCGCGCAGAACCGCTCCAGCTCGATTTCCTCGGCCCGGGCGGTGGGGGGAATGCCCGCGCGCAGTAGCAGATCCTCGATATCGGGGCCAAGACCCTTCAACGCGGAACGCAGCATCTTGCGGCGCTGGTTGAAGCCCGCCGCGACGACCCGGGACAGGGTTTCGGCGCGGGCCGGAAAGCGCGGTTCCGGCAATGCGGTCAGGTGAACGACCGACGAATGGACCTTGGGCGGCGGCACGAAAGCATCGGGCGGCAGGGTCAGCACGATCCGCGCATCCGTGCGCCACTGCGCCAGTATCGCCAGCCGGCCATAGGCGCCGGTGCCGGGGCGGGCGACGATACGCTCGGCCACCTCTTTCTGGAACATGAGCGTCAGGCTGTCCCAGAACGGCGGCCATTCGGGCGGCGTCAGCCAGCGGATCAAAAGCTCGGTGCCGACATTATAGGGCAGGTTCGCGGCCACCCGGATCGGCGGGGTCAGATGCGCCAGCGGGTCGATTTCCAGCGCATCGCCGTTCAGCACCGTCAGCCGGCCCGGATAGGCCGCCGCGATCTCGGCCAGCGCCGGCAGGGCGCGGGCGTCCTTTTCGATGGCGAGCACATGCCGCGCGCCTTCGGCCAGCAGGCCCCGGGTCAGGCCGCCGGGACCGGGGCCGATCTCCAGCACGTCATGATCGGCAAGACTGCCCGCCGCCCGCGCGATCCGCGCGGTCAGGTTCAGGTCCAGCAGGAAATTCTGCCCAAGCTGCTTTTTCGCCCGCAGGTCATGCCGCGCGATCACCTCGCGCAGCGGTGGCAGGCCGTCGATCGCGCTCATCCCGCGCGGGCCTTGACCATCCCGGCGGCCATGCGCAGCGCGGCGATGGTGCTGTCCGGATCGGCCACCCCGCGCCCGGCGATGTCGAAGGCGGTGCCGTGATCGGGCGAGGTGCGGATAAACGGCAGGCCCAGCGTCACATTGACCCCGCCCGCGAAATCCAGCGTCTTGATCGGGATCAGCGCCTGATCGTGATAGGCGCAGACCGCCGCGTCATAGCGCGCGCGGGCCGGGGCATGGAACATAGTGTCGGCGGGCAGGGGGCCAAAACAGCCCAGTCCCGCCGCGGCCAGCCGCGCGACCAGCGGCGCGATCCAGCGCTGTTCGTCAAAGCCCATCACGCCGTTCTCGCCGGCATGGGGGTTCAGCCCGGCGATGGCGATGCGCGGGGTGGCGATGCCGAAATCGCGGATCAGCGCGGCATGGGTCAGGCGGATGGCGGATTCCAGCACCTCGGGGGTGAAACTGCCCGGCACCTCGTCCAGCGCGATATGGATGGTTGCGGGAACCGAGCGCAGCGGCGGCGTCACCGTGGTCGAGGCCAGCATCATCGCCACCTCGCCGACCCCGGCCAGATGGGCGAGATATTCGGTATGGCCGGGAAAGGCGAAATTCGCGCCCTGTTTCAGGATTTCCTTGCTGATCGGCGCGGTGGTGATCGCCGCGATCCGTCCCGCCTGCGCAAGGTCGACCGCGCGCCGGATCACCGCGACCACGCCGGGGGCATTGGCCGGATCGGGACGGCCGGCCACGGCGGGCGCGGGGAAATCGTGCCGCAGGACGGCCAGCCGGTCGGCCGGAACCCCGGCGGCGGCCTCGGGGGCGTCGATCTGGATCCACGGCGTGCCCGGGGGCAGGTGGCGCGGATCGCCCAGCCAGACGACCGGAACCGCCGCCCCGACCGATCTGCGCGCCGTCAGCGCCAGTTCCGGCCCGACCCCGGCGGGATCGCCGCAGGTCAGAAGGATCGGCTGGGTCATGCGGCGGTCGCTCCTTCCGGCAAGGCGGCTCAGGGGCGCCGGATGATGGCATTGGCGCGCAATTCGGCCAGATACCCGTCGGCGAGCCGGCCGATCTTGCGGTTCAAAAGCGCATCCCGCACGGCGCGGCGCTGGGGCAGGGGATCCTCTTCGACGACGGCCTCGGCCGGCTGTCCCTCGGCGGTTTGGCCCTCGGCGGTTTGGCCTTCGCCGCCCGCTGCCGCCTGCGCAGGTGCGTTGGGATCCGCCGGAGGCGTGGCCGAGGGCGACGGGATCGCGGCGGACCCGGGCACCGGCGGCTCGGCCGGGAATTCATCCGCGACCAGCGCCGGCACGCGGCTGCACAGCATCACCAGTTCCAGATTGCCGCCCCGGTTCATCGGCGCGCTGACCTCGTTGTCGTCAAGCCCGGCCAAGGTCGCGGCGATGTCGGCCGGAATGGCCGATTGCGGCGCGCGGTCACGCACCACCTGATTTCCGGGCAAGCCGTTCAGCATCGGATAGGCGCCGTTGCACGATGTCGCCTCGTTGAAAACCCGCGACGCGACGGTCTGGGCGTCGGCCGAGCCGGCGGGGCCGACCGTGATGCGCAGATAATCCAGCACCTCGGAATTCGCGCCGGGGCGGCGGCCTTCCTGCACGTCGCGCAGGAAGAACAGGATGATCGCATTGGGGACCGGCAGGGGCTGGGTGACCTGTCCCGGCCGAAGCGCGGTGATGATCGGGCGCAGCGACGGGGGCAGCCGGCCAATGTCCATCCACGGCAGTTGCCCGCCGCTTGCCGCCGACCGCGAGGCCGAGAACTGGCGCGCCGCCTGCGAGAACTGAACCGAGCTGTTCAGGCGCGATGCCAGACCGATGGCGCGGTCCATCATCTGCTGTTCCTGTCCGGGCGGCACCGGCAACACGATTTCCGACAAAAGCACCCGCTCGGTCTTTGGGGCCGCGACGATCTTTTTCATCTCGCGTGCCACTTCCTCGTCGCTGACGTCCACGGCGCCGACGAAACGGGCCCGCACGACCTCGCGCCAAAGCACGCCGGAACGGACGAAATCGCGATAGGATTCGCGCGCCACCCCGGCGCGCTCAAGTTCCTGAACGAATTGGTCTGAACTGAGATTGGCGCGGCCGGCGAATTCCTCGAGCCCGGCCTGAAGCTGTTCGTCGGTGACGGTGACGCCGGCCTGCTTGGCGGCCTCGGCCTTCAGCCGGTCGTCGATCAGCGCCTTTTCGGCCGATTCTGCGCTGGCGTCGGGGGCGCGCAAAAGCTGCATGAAGCGCAGGCGCTGATCCAACTCGAACCGGGTGACGGCAGAGTTGTTCACGTATACCACGGGCTGGAACTGGTTCGACTGGGCCAGCGCGGGGGCCGGAAACACCCCGACCGCCAGACCGCCGAAGGTCAGCGCAGCGCCGCCCGCCAAAACCCCGGCACAGGCCAGTGCCGTCGTGAAAACCAATTGCCGCATCGTCCTGCCCGTCCTGTTCTTCCGATCCGCATCGCGCGTTTGAGCTGACCTTACCTGACACATGTACGCCGCGCCACCTTTCCCGAACGCGAGGGCTGGCGCCCGAAGCCGTTCAATTGCACCGAAAGCCCGAAATTGGTTTCCGGCCGCACGCTGTCCGAGGATGTGAAGCGGCGCGACACCGCCATGTCCATCGTCACACATTCGTTGCTGTATTGCACGCCAAGCGCGGCGCGCTGCGCCCGGTCGGCGGTGAAGTCATAGCGGGTCGAGGCCGTCGCCCACCAGCCGTCCTTGACCTGCCAGCCGGAATCGATGGTCAGTTCGGACACGTCAACCTGGCGCGAGATGTCGCTGGACGAGTCGATCCAAAGATAGCCGGCCGAGACCTGCAACCCCGGCTTCAGCCAGCCCAGCCGCAATTCGTTGCGGCGCAGGTTCAGCGCATCGTCCAGCAGCGCGCGATTCGAGATGCTGAGCCCGTCGTTGTTCTGGAAATGCGTCGCCAGCAACCAGTCCGAGCGCCTCCCGCCCAGCGGCGTTCCGGGCGCGAAACCGTCGGCGACCTCTTCGCGGAACACCCGGCCCGCAGTCACGCCAAGCGACCAGCCGGTCGGGTCCAGCCGGGTCCAGGTGACGCCGACATTCGCCCGCAACCCGCCCTCGCGCCGGTCGCGGCCGGGGAAACGGGACAGGCTGAACAGATTGCCCTCGTCGAATTCCAGAAGCGTGCTGTCCTCGTTCGGCAGTTTGCTGCTGTTGTGTTCGGGCGACCAGACCACCTGCATCACCGGCTCGATCACATGGGTGGCGCTGCCGGCGGATTTGACCAGCGGCCAGCGCAGTTCGGCGGCGACCACCGGATCAAGCCGGCTGACCCAGGGGTCATAGGCGTCGTCCTGCCCGATGCTGTAAAGATCGGCGCCGAGTTCGGTCTGGACCGCGCCGACCAGCCCGCCCGGCAGGATCTCGGACCGGCGCCAGTCCAGCGTGACCGAGTTGCGAAACACATCGCGGCCGATTTCGTTCTGCCCCGAGGGGCGGCGGTGGCCGTGGGTTTCGAATGTCACGCCGCCCTCGCCCCCGATCCACGCGGGTCGAAACCGGCGCTGCCACATGGCTTCGGCGACCTGACCGGGTTGGGTGCTGTCGGTCTCATCCTCGCGCAGGGTGCGATAGATGCCGGCCCGGCCGACGATCCATTCGTCGCGGCGCACCCGCTCGATGGTGACGCCCGACCACAGCCGGTCGGCGTCGGTCACGTCGTAATCCAGCAGATAGCCCCGGTCGCTGGTAGTCTGGACCTGAAAGCCAAAGTTGAAATCGCCCGGCAGCAGGAACTTGCCGGCGCCGAACAGATAGCCGCGGGTGGCGTCGGGGCGGATGTCGTCGCGGCTGACCGCGCCCTGCCACTCCATCGCGCCGTTCCAGAACGCCTGACGATAGCGTGCCGCCAGCGTCGCGGTGCGGTTGAAGGCCAGATAGGGCGTCAGCGTCAGGTCGGCATGATCGCCAAGGGTGATGAAATAGGGCAGCTTGACCCCCGCGCCCAGACCCGAGGTGGTGCGGAACTGCGGGCGCAGAAAGCCGGTCGCGCGATCGACCGAGGGGCCGGGTGCGGACAGGTAGGGCAGCGCGAAAACCGTCTGGCCCATGACCCGGAACTGGGGCTGATCGAACATCAGCCGGTCGGTATCGGCGTCATGGGTGATCTGGCGGGCACGGATTTCCCACAGCGGCACCGGATTGCTGGCGCAGACCTGACAGCTTGAGGCGACGACACGGCGCAGCGTCGTGATCCGGCCGCCTTCGGACCGGGTCGCCTGTTCCGCCGCGACCTGCATCTCGCGGCCCAGAACCAGACGCGCGCCTTTCAGGATGCCGTCGGTCAGCTCGGATTCAAGCTGGGCGCTGTCGGCGATCAGGATGGTTTCCTCGGGGGTGCCGGCGCGGGCCGGCTGGGTCAGATGGATCGGCCCCTCGATGGTCAGCCGGTCGGTCGTGCCGTCATAGGTGATGGCCGAGGCGACCAGCCGCACGCCCTGATGCCAGACCACGACCCCGCCCGATGCGCGAAGCTGGTTGTCGCCATAGACCTCGACGTTATCGGCCAGCAGGGTGGCGGCCTGGGTGGTGTCGACGGGGGGCTGCGGCGCGCGCCGGACCGGGGGCGCGCTGCGGGTGATGCTGGGCACCGATATGGTGCTGGTTCCGTCGGAAACCGGCGTGCTGGTGTCATCGGGGGATTCCGTCGGCGCCAGCGCCGGGCCGTCGGCGGCGTTCTGCGCCGCCGCGGCCCCGGGCATCGTGGCGACCGCGCCCGTCGACAGCGCCATAAGCAAAGCCGCGAGGCTTATGGAAAAAGGCGTCCGGTTCATCCATCCTCCAGCGTCAGGATCGCCCCCAACGCGAACAGCAATGCGGCCAAAGGCGGCGCCCAGGCGGCCAATAGGGCGGGGACCTGGGCGTTGTTGCCCAGAACCTGCGCGAGATTGCGCAAAAAGAAAAGCGCCACGCCGGCGGCAAGCGCGCCCAGCACCAGAAGCCCGGTCCGGCGGCCGCGTGAATGGCGCATGGTGAAGGCGGCGGCGATCACCACCATGGCCGCCATCAGAAGCGGGCGCGCCAGTTCCATCTGGAACCAGACCCGATGACGCTGGGCCGAGAAACCGGCGCTTTCCAGCCCCCGGATAAAGGCGGGCAATTGCCAGATCTGGACCGAATCGGGCTGACCGAACCCGTCGCGGATCCGCTCGGCGGTCAGGTCGGTCGGCAGGGACAGCTCGCCCCGCGTCGTTGCGGTCGCCTCGGGGTTGGCGGCGTCCAGACGCCATTCCTTCGTATCGGTCAGTTGCCAGGCGTTGGGCGTCAGCCGGGCTTCGGCGGCCTCGATCCGGCGGGTGGGGCCGACGCCGGGTGAAAAGATCGTGAAGCTGGCGTCGTAAAGCGTGGTCGCGTCGGTGCTGGCGCGGCCGGCGCGGATCACCACCTGCCCGGTTTCGCCGCTGGTCGCCTGCGCCGCGGTCTGCGCGGCGGCGGTCGCCGCAGCCGCAGCGCTGGCGGTGCTGGATCCGCCGGCCGGGACCGTTACCGGCTGGGCGAGGCTTTGGCGCAGCCAGACCGCCTCGTCGCCGACCGAGACGGTTTGCGTCCCGCCCTGGCTGATCGCGGTCACCACCGCGTCGCGATGGCGGATGGTCGCGGCGACAAAGGGGTTCAGCACCGCGACCGCGATCACGCCCAGCAGAAAGGCGGTGACCGCCGGCGCCGCCAGCGCCCGCAGCGCCGAGCGGCCCGAGGCGCGGATCGCGACCAGTTCGGAACTGCGCGCCAGCGCCAGAAACAGCGCCACCCCCGACAGAAGCGTGACCAGCGGCAGAATCTCGTAAAAACTGCCGGCGATGGTCAGGGCGGCCAGCCGCGCGGCGCCGCCAAGACCGACGCCGCGGCCGCCGAAGCGGCGGATCTCCTCGACCATGTCGATCAGGAAAAGGATCGCCAGAAACACCCCCGCGATCAGCAGGAACATGCGCAGAAAGCGGCGTGCGACGTAACGCGACAGGATCATGCCGTCGCCCCCTGCCGGTCAGGGCCGGACGGCGCCTGTCTGTCCTTCTTCCTGCGCCCCGGGCCGCGTGCCGCCCACCACAGCGCCAGCGCCGCGATCACCGCCCCCGAAAGCGGCGCGATATACAAAAGCGGCCAGCGCCCCGGCGCGGCGGCGACCTGTTGGGCGGCGGCGTTCGACATCAGTTGCACCGCGATCAGCGCCACGATCGCCGCCGCCACCTGACGCCAGACGCCGAACCGGCTGTAGCCGCCGATCAACAGCATCGCAAAGCCCAGCATCGCCCCGACCGGCGCCAGCAGCGGCTGGGACAGACGCGCATGCGCCTCGGCCATGGCCTGCGGGGCGGTGGCGCCGGTGGCCTCCAGCATCTGCGGATCGCCCCGCAGCAGCGCAGGCGTGCCGTATTCGCGCAGATCGCGCCCCTTGCGCCCGCTTGAGCCGATCATCGAGGCGATGTCATAGGTCAGATCCTCGAACCGGGTCACCGACAGGCGCGGCCCGTTCGCATCGGTGACCATCTCTTGGCGCATGCCGTCGATCATGATCAGCTTCGGCCCGGCATCGGCCCGGACGATCAGCGCGCGCCGGGCGGTATAGGTGATCTCGACGCCGGGGTCGCGGGCTTCTTCCAGAAAGACGTCGTTCAATTCACCCGTATCGGCGATCTGGCGGATGAACAGCGTGACGCCCGGCGCGGGATATTGGAACACGCCGCCGCGGAGGAAGCGGGCGGTCACGTTTTCGGCAACCTCGGCCTGACGGTCGGCAAGGCGCGCCCGCGCCATCGGCACCAGCCCGTTCAGCAGAACCGCCACCATGACCGAGACGATCAGCCCGAACACCAGCACCGGCCGCGCCAGCCGCCACGGCGACAGCCCCGCCGCCTGCATCGCCGTCAGCTCGGATTCGCCGGACAGCCGGTTGGTGCCATAGGCCGAGGCCGCGAAAGCCGCCACCGGCAGCACGATGGCGATCACATAGGGCAGGGTAAGCAGGGTGAATTCCAGCACCACCAGCGCGGTCTGGCCGTCCGACAAAAGCTGTTCGAACAGGCGCACGGCCTGATTGATCCAATAGACCGCGACCAGCACCAGCGCGAAAAACCCGAACAGGTTCATCAGCAGCGACAAGATGTATCGGTCTATGCGCAGCACGGTCGGGTGCATTCCTTGTTCCGAGTGGTGCATGATTAGCCCGACCGGACCCCCGAAGAAAGGGAAGAAAGGGGGGAGTGGTGCTTGCCCGGGATGGGGGATAGATTTTGGCAACAGAACAATCAGCCTCAAGGACATGCCGATGACCGAAATCCCGCAAATCCACCTTGCCCAGACCCGGACCGAGGGGCTTTCGACCCGCAAGGGCAGGATCGCGATCGTGATGCCGCCGGGTGGCGGCGGGGCGTTGCCGGTCAAGGGGTTGGGGCGCGGGGTGCGGCAGATCGTTGCGCGGGCGCGGGCCTCGGACAAGTGGAAATCCATCAAGCCGGGCGGCGTGATCGAGATCGCATTCCCGGGCGGAATCGCGGCGGATTCGCTGCTGCTGGTCGCGCTGCCCCGGCGCGCGACGGTGGCCGAGGCGCGCAAGGCCGGCGCCGCGATAGGCGCCCGGCTGGGCGGGGTCGATACGCTGGTGCTGGCGGGAAGCCATGCCCGCGCCGATGAGATGGCGCTGGGCATCGCGCTGCGCGCCTATGCCTTCGACGCCTACAAGACCAAATCCAAAGGCGAGGCCGGGACCGATCAGGATGGCGCGGCGGCGGGCGATGCGGCGGGTGACGCGGTTGCGGCCCGCGCGCCGCGCGGCGTGTCCCGCACCGGCGCCGGGGCCGATGCCCGGCTGAGCGATGGCGCCGCGACCTCGGCGCCGGAACCCGACGCGGCGGATACCGATGTGGCGGATACCGATGTGGATGCGGAAAAGGCCGCGGCGGGGCGCGCGCGCCTGACGCTTATGGTCGACGACCCCGAGAAGCTCGCGAAATCCGTCGCCAGCAATGCCGCCCTTGCCGAAGGCGTCTTTTTCACCCGCGATCTGGTCAACGAGCCGGCGAACGTCCTGACCACCAGCGATTTCGCCGACCGGCTGAAGGCGATGGAGACGCTGGGGCTGGAGGTCGAGGTTCTGGAAGAGGACGCGCTTGCCAAACTGGGAATGCTGGCGCTTCTGGGCGTCGGACAGGGCAGCGAAAGCCCCTCGAAAGTGGTGGTGATGCGCTGGAACGGCGGCGAAAAGGGCGGCCGGCCGCTTGCGTTGGTCGGCAAGGGCGTGGTGTTCGACACCGGCGGGATTTCGATCAAGCCGGCCGCCGGCATGGAGGAAATGACCATGGACATGGGCGGCGCGGGCGTTGTTGCGGGGGTCATGCGCACGCTGGCGCTGCGCCGTGCGCCGGCCAATGTAGTGGGGCTGGTCGGGCTGGTTGAGAACATGCCCGACGGCCGTGCCCAACGCCCGGGCGACATCGTGCGCTCGATGAAGGGCGACACGATTGAGGTGGTCAACACCGACGCCGAGGGGCGGCTGGTGCTGGCCGATGTGCTTTGGTACGCGCAACAGACCTATGATCCGACGGCGATCATCGACCTTGCGACCCTGACCGGCGCGGTGATCATTGCGCTCGGCCACGAGAATGCGGGGGTGTTTTCGAACGACGACGCCTTGGCGAACGGGCTGCTGAAAGCGGCCGAGGCCGAAGGCGAAGGCGCGTGGCGGCTGCCGCTGGGCCCGGCCTATGACGAGTTGATCAACTGCCGCCTTGCCGATGTGAAGAACACCGGCGGCAGGCCCGCGGGCTCGATCACCGCGGCGCAGTTCCTGCAACGTTTCATCCGCAAGGATCAGCCGTGGGTGCATATCGACATCGCCGGCGTGGCGCTGCCGCCCGGTGAAACCACGCTGGCGCCCAGAGGCGCGAGCGGCTGGGGGGTGATGACGCTTGACCGGCTGATCCGCGACCGGTTCGAGAAAGGCTGACATGGGCGCGGCGCTTTTTTATCACCTGACCCGCTCGGCCCCCGAACAATTGCTGTTGCAGCTTATCGGGAAATCGCGCGACGCGGGTTGGCGGGTGGAATTGCGCAGCCCCGACCGGCCGCGTGCCGAGACGCTTGACCAGCGCCTTTGGACCGCGGCCGAGTTCCTGCCGCACGGGCTGTCGGGCGGCCCGCATGACGCGATGCAGCCGGTCCTGCTGACGACGGCGGGGACCGGCGCCGATGACGGGGCAGGCGCTGCTGCCGCCAATCAGCCGCAATGCCTGATCACGCTGGACGGCGCGGGCATCGCCCCGTCCGAGGCAGCGGGGTTGGAGCGGATCTGCATTCTTTTCGACGGCAACGATCCCGCCGCGGTCGAGCATGCGCGCGGCCAGTGGCGGGCGCTGACCGGGGCGGGCGTGGCGGCGGAATACTGGTCCGAGGCGGACGGGCGCTGGCAGAAAAAGCCCTGAGCGGGTAACCACCGCCGCCAATCAGCCGCAATGCCTGATCACGCTGGACGGTGCGGGTGTCACGCCGTCCGAGGCATCGGGGTTGGAGCGGATCTGCATTCTTTTCGACGGCAACGATCCCTCGGCGGTCGAACACGCGCGCGGCCAGTGGCGGGCGCTGACCGGGGCGGGCGTGGCGGCGGAATACTGGTCCGAGGCGGACGGGCGCTGGGAGAAAAAGGCCTGAGCGGGCAACCGCCGCCGGCGCCGGCGCGGGAAAAGCGGCCGGTTTGACGGGGCCCGTGCAACCGGATGCAACCGGATGGGGGGCGCCGGGCCGGTCTCGGCGCTGGAAATCCCGGAACGGCGTGTTACAAGGCCGAAAACGGGGGCTCGGAACAAGGGCCCGGCAATACAAGGGGCGCCGATGGCGCATTGGCTTATCACCGGCGGCGCGGGGTTTATCGGCAGCCATCTTGCCCGGCGGCTGGCGGCGCTGGGGCACGATGTCGTGGTGCTGGACAATCTTGCCCAAGGCCGCGCGGAAAACCTGAACGGCATCCCGCATCGGCTGGTGCGGGGCAGTATCGGCGACCCCGCGATCCTTGCCGAACTGGTCGCCGATGCGGCCGGCATCTATCATCTGGCGGCGCGGGTCTCGGTCCAGGATTGCATCGCCAATCTGATGGCGGGGCATGCCGATAACGTGATCGGGTCGCTGAATGTCCTGCAGGCCGCGGTCGCGGCGGGGCGGCTGCCGGTCGTCTACGCCTCATCGGCGGCGGTCTATGGCGATACCGGGCCGCACGCCTCGACCGAGACCATGCAGGAGCGGCCGATCTCGCCCTATGGCGCCGACAAGCTGGCGGTCGAGCATCATGCCCATGCATTCGGGCTGATTCACGGCTTGCCGACGCTGGGGCTGCGGTTCTTCAACGTCTATGGCAGCGGGCAGCGGCCGGATTCGGCCTATGCGGGCGTCATCCCGCGCTTTGTCGACAACGCCCGCGCCGGACGGCCCCACACGGTTTTCGGCGACGGTCAGCAATCGCGCGATTTTGTGCATGTCGACGATATCGTCACTGCCATGATCACAGGGATGGAGCGCATGCAGGGCCGCCAGACGCCCGAAGCGTGGCTGGGCGGCTTTTGCAACGTCTGCACCGGCATTCCGACCTCGCTGATCGAGCTTGCGGCGGCGGTCGACCGGGTGATCGGCGCGGTGCCGCAACCGCTGGATTTCCAGCCGGCGCGCAAGGGCGATATCCATTATTCGGCCGGCGACCCGGCAAAGATGCAGGCCCTTCTGGGCTTCAAGCCCGGCGTGGCGCTGGATCAGGGGTTGGCGGAAATGCTGAAACCCGGGCCCGGCTGTCGCGGGAACGTGACATCGCCTTGATACCCCCCGCATCCGGCCGTCAGCGCGGCGCGCCCCCCGGGCGGCGTGGCGTTGCACGGGGCGCTGGGCGCGTGTATCAGATCGGCCTATGTAATGGGAAAGGGCCGCGATGCGCAGAGTAGTAGTTACCGGGCTGGGAATGGTCACGCCGCTGGCTTGCGGGGTCGAGGAAACCTGGTCGCGCCTGCTTGAAGGCAAATCCGGCGCCGGGCGGATCACCCGCTTCGACCCGGAAAACGTGGTGACGAAATACGCCTGCGAGATCCCTTTCGGCGACGGCAGCGACGGCACCTTTAACCCTGACGACTGGATGGAACCAAAGGACCGGCGCAAGGTCGATGATTTCATCCTTTATGGTATGGCGGCCGCCGTGCAGGCGGTGCGGGACAGCGGCTGGGAGCCGAAAACCGAAGAGGATCACGAGCGGACCGGGGTCATGATCGGATCCGGCATCGGCGGGCTGACCAGCATCGCCGACACCGCCGTGCTGATCAAGGAACGCGGCCCGCGCCGGGTGTCGCCCTTCTTCATCCCCGGCGCGCTGATCAACCTGATCTCGGGTCAGGTCAGCATCCGCTTTGGTTTCAAGGGGCCGAACCATGCGGTCGTCACGGCATGTTCGACCGGAGCCCATGCGATCGGAGACGCCGCGCGGATGATCGCGCTGGGCGACGCCGATGTGATGGTTGCCGGCGGCGCCGAGGCGCCGATCAGCGAAATCGGCATCGCCGGCTTCAACGCCTGCAAGGCGCTGTCGACCAAGCGCGAGGATGATCCGACCGCCGCCAGCCGGCCATGGGACGAGGATCGCGACGGTTTTGTCATGGGCGAGGGCGCCGGCGTCGTCGTGCTGGAGGAATATGAACACGCCAAGGCGCGGGGCGCAAAGATCTATGCCGAGGTGCTGGGCTATGGCATGTCGGGCGACGCCTATCACATCACCGCGCCAAGCGAGGACGGCGACGGCGGCTTCCGGGCCATGTGCAACGCGCTGAACCGGGCGGGGCTGCAACCGGGGGACGTCGATTACATCAACGCCCATGGCACCAGCACCATGGCCGACACCATCGAACTGGGTGCGGTCGAACGTCTGCTGGGCGCGGATGCGAAGAATGTGACCATGTCCTCGACCAAATCGGCCACGGGGCATCTTTTGGGCGCGGCCGGGGCGATCGAGGCGATCTTCTCGATCCTGGCCATCCGCGACCAGATCGCGCCGCCAACCATCAATCTTGACAACCCGGCGGTGAAAACGCCGGTCGATCTGGCCGCGAATGCCGCCGTGAGGCGCAAGATCGACGTCGCGCTGTCGAACAGCTTCGGTTTTGGCGGCACCAACGCCTCGCTGGTTCTGGGTAAGGTGCGCGCATGATCTGGCGCCATATCGCATCGAATTTTCTGACCCTGCTGATCGTGATCCTGATCGTCGTGGCGGGCACGATCGCCTGGGCGCGGCACCAATATGTGGCGCCCGGACCCAGCACTCGGGCCGAATGCGTACGGGTGCCGCAAAACGGACGGCTGAGCGATGTGTCGAAGCAGTTGGGCGAACAGGGGGTGATCAGCTCGCCCTATATCTTCCGGGCCGGCGCCGATTACGAGGGCAAATCCGGGCAGTTGAAATACGGCTCGTTCCTGGTTCCGCCGCAGGCCAGCATGTCCGATATCGTCGCCGCGATCACCAAGGGCGGCAACTCGACCTGCGGGACCGAGGTGGTTTATCGCGTCGGCGTGCGTGAAAACGCGGTCGCCCTGCGCGAGATCAACCCGGACAACGCGCATTACGAGGATGTCGCCCGCTATAACCCGCAGACCGAGGCCCAGCCCGAGCGGATTCAGGCCGCGCTGGAAGGGCCGGACACGCGGCTGCGACTGACCGTGGCCGAGGGTACGACGGTGTGGCAGGTCGCGCAGGTGCTGCGCAACATTCCGTTCCTGAAAGGCGATCCGGGCAAATTGCCGCCGGAAGGCGCGCTTGCGCCCGACACCTATGACCTGACGCGGGATCAGGAACGCAGCGCGATCCTTGGCACCATGGCCAGCCGCCAGACCGATATCCTGAACGCCGCGTGGGAAGGCCGCGCCGAGGGGCTGCCCTATGCTTCGCCCCAAGAGGCGCTGATCATGGCCTCGATCGTCGAGAAGGAAACCGGCATCCCCGACGAACGCCGCCGGGTGGCCAGCGTTTTCGTGAACCGGCTGGAGCAGGGGATGAAGCTGCAAACCGACCCGACGGTGATTTACGGCGTGACCAAGGGGCAGGGGGTTCTGGACCGTGGGTTGCGGGCGTCGGAACTGCGCACCCGCACGCCCTACAACACCTATGTCATCGAGGGTCTGCCGCCGACCCCGATCGCTAACCCCGGCCGCGAAGCGATCGACGCGACCATGCATCCCGACACCACCGAATATCTGTTCTTCGTCGCCGACGGCTCGGGCGGCCATGCTTTCGCCACCACGCTGGAGGAGCATAACGCCAATGTCGCCCGCTGGCGCGAGACCGAGCGGCAGAACAATCAACGGAACGGGGTTCAGGGCGTCCAGACCGGCGGCTGAGGGTCGCGGCACCGGCTTCAACCGGCCATTGATGTGAAATCATTGGGTTTACTGGAACCCATTCCGGTGATCGAATGTTAATCAACGTCAGCCGCCGACCGGAAGCTGGTGTCTTTGAAGTTGGTGTCTTTACTGGGGGAATGTCGATGAAGTTGTCCGATATGTTCGCAAGCCTGGCCCGCAACGCGCAGAGCTTTGAAAAGAAGGTCGCGCAATGGCAGGAAGATCTGAGCGACCGCAGCGATGAGTTGATGGCCAGCGCCAAGCAATGGCGCGAATCGGCCGAGCAGCGGCAGAAGGATCTGGATCAGCAGATCAAAGGCTATTTCGACGATGCCAGCGAGCAGGTGAAGGCGCAGTGGGCAAAGTCCAAGGCCGACTGGGACAAGGACGTTGACCGCATCAAGGCCAAGGCCGAAGAAATGCGCGTCGCCGCCAAGGACATGCACGAAGAAGACGTGGCCGACTGGTCCGAAGCCTATGCCGCCAATATGGTGGCCTATGCCCAGCAGGCGCAGGAAGAGGCCAGCAAGGCCGTTGCCGCGGCCGCCGAGGCGCGGGCAAAGGCCGACTCGAAAAAAGCCTGACGGCGACAGAATCGGGGCTCTCACACCCGTTAAGGTTGAGCTTAATCACCGATCCGGGGCAGTGTTGCGTTATGCGCGCTGCCCCTGTTGCATTTCGTAAGGCTCTGAATAAGCAGGGTTAATTTTCGGTATGGGTGGCAACCTGGGGTTTCACGATTGACTCACCGAACGCCCTAAGGTAGAAAACACCCATGCTGGGAGAAGTGGGCGAGGCGGTCGGGTAGCACCCTGCCGCTTTTTCCGTTTCTGGCTCGTGCGGACAGGCACACGAGACAGGTTTACCGACATATGAGCATAAACGTGACCCTGGGGGATTTGACCCAGGCCGGTCCGCATGGCGCGACCGAGGGACAGACTTCCGGCGATATTCTGGATATCGCCGGCGGATTGCTGAAATCCTACGCCGAGGATCTGGAACGCCTGCGGCTGCGGATTCAGGCCGGAGAAACCGACGAGTTGAAAGAATCAAGACAGCTGGTCCGCGACCTTCGGGCCGCGACCCAGCTTGTGCTTGAGGAAAGGAACAAGGTTGACAAACTTCGCAAGAATGTCGCCGGAGAAATCGGTGCAGGCGCACTCGACCTTGACGCGGCACGAGACGAGATCGGGCGCCGCCTGGCTTGCCTCCGCCGAGCCGGAACAGCTTGACGCCTTTCTGGGCGGGCTGTCCGACAACGCTTTGGTCAGTTTACCGTGGTTGTTCGAGTTCTGGGCCCTGCCGCATCAGTTGCCGCCGGACGGCGACTGGAAGACATGGGTCATCATGGGTGGACGCGGCGCGGGCAAAACGCGCGCCGGGTCCGAATGGGTGCGGTCGATGGTTGAGGGGGCGACCGCACCCGCACCGGGTCGGGCGAGCCGGTTGGCGCTGGTCGCGGAAACCTATGATCAGGCCCGCGAGGTCATGATCTTTGGCGACAGCGGCATTCTAGCCTGTTCGCCCCCCGATCGCCGCCCCGTCTGGGAAGCGACGCGGCGGCGGCTGGTCTGGCCGAACGGGGCGACGGCGCAGGTGTTCTCGGCCAATGATCCCGAGGCGCTGCGCGGGCCGCAATTCGACGCGGCCTGGGTCGACGAGTTGGCCAAGTGGAAAAAGGCCGAAGAAACCTGGGACATGCTGCAGTTCGCGCTGCGGCTGGGCCGGAACCCGCAGCAGGTGGTCACCACCACGCCGCGCAATGTGGCGGTGCTGAAGGCGGTGCTTGGCAACCCGTCGACGGTGACCACCCACGCCCCGACCGACGCCAACCGGGCATATCTTGCAGAAAGTTTCCTGACCGAAGTCCAGACCCGTTACGCAGGTACGCAGCTGGGCCGGCAGGAGCTTGAGGGCGTGCTTCTGGACGATGTCGAGGGCGCGCTTTGGAGCACGGCGATGCTGGAGGGCGCGCGGGTCGAGCATCCGCCCGAACTGTCGCGCGTGGTCGTGGCGGTCGACCCCGCGGTATCGTCCGGCCGGGCGTCGGACGAATGCGGCATCGTCGTCGCCGGCGTGGTCAGCGAGGGGCCGCCCTCGGACTGGCGGGCTTATGTGCTGGAGGATGCCAGCATCAAGGGCTCACCCGTCGAGTGGGCGCGGGCCGCGATCGCCGCGATGGAAAGACATGGCGCCGAACGTCTGGTGGCCGAGGTCAACCAGGGCGGCGATCTGGTCGAAAGCGTGATCCGGCAGGTCGATCCGATCGTTCCGTTCCGCGCATTGCGGGCCGGGCGCGGCAAGGGGCTGCGGGCCGAGCCGGTCGCGGCGCTGTATGAACAGGGCCGGGTCCGGCATCTGCGCGGGCTGGGCCGGCTGGAGGACCAGATGTGCCGCATGACCGTGCGGGGTTATGAGGGGCAGGGCAGCCCCGACCGGCTGGACGCGCTGGTCTGGGCGATACATGAGTTGATGATCGAGCCCGGCGCGGGCTGGCGCCGACCGCAGGTCCGCAGCCTTTAGCGGACTGGACTGAACGAAAACAAGAACGGGGCCGGGCGAAACAACGCTCCGGCCCTTTTCTTTACTTGCATCAAGGAGTTGCCGGATGGGTTTGAGGATTTTCGGGCGCCGGGGCCAAACCGTGCCGGCCCCCGCGGAACAAAAGGCCAGCGCCGCCGGACGCGTGGCGGCGCTGGCCTATGGCAGTGGCCGGGCGGTGTGGTCGCCGCGCGACGTATCGAGCCTGACACGGGCCGGTTTCATCGCCAACCCGGTCGGGTTCCGCGCCGTCCGGCTGATCGCCGAAGCGGCGGCGGCGGTGCCGGTCATCTGTCAGGATCACGCGCGGCGCTTTGACACCCATCCGGTGATCGAGCTGCTGCGGCGTCCGAACGTGATGGTCGGCAAGGCCGAGTTGTTCGAGGCCCTTTATGGCCAGATCCTACTGACCGGCGACGGCTATCTTGAGGCCGTGGGGCAGGGTCAGAAGGGGCTTCCGGGTGAGTTGCACGTGCTGCGCTCGGACCGTATGGTGATCGTGCCGGGGGATGACGGCTGGCCGGTCGCCTATGAATACAGCGTCGGCGGCCGCAAGCACCGGTTCGACATGACCGGCAGCCCGGACCCGATCTGTCACATCCGCAGCTTTCATCCGATGGACGACCATTACGGGCTGTCGCCGCTTCAGGCGGCCGGTGTGGCGGTCGATGTGCATAACGCGGCCAGCCAGTGGTCGAAGGGGCTGTTGGACAACGCCGCCCGGCCCAGCGGCGCCATCGTCTATAAGGGCGCGGACGGGCAGGGCCTACTGTCGCCCGAGCAATACGAACGTCTGGTCGATGAGATGGAGACCCATCATCAGGGCGCCCGCAACGCCGGGCGTCCGATGCTGCTTGAGGGCGGGCTCGACTGGAAACCGATGGGGTTTTCGCCGGCCGATATGGAGTTCCGCGAGACCAAGCAGGCTGCCGCGCGCGAGATCAGCATCGCCTTTGGCGTGCCGCCCATGCTGATGGGTATTCCGGGCGACGCGACCTATGCCAATTACCAGGAAGCACACCGGGCGTTTTACCGGCTGACCGTCCTGCCGCTGGTCAGCCGCGTGTCGGCGGCGGTCGCGTGGTGGCTGTCCGAACATCTGGGCGCGGAGATCGACCTGAAACCCGATCTGGATCAGATCCCGGCGCTGGCCGAGGAACGCGACCAGCATTGGCGCCGGGTCAGCGAGGCGGCCTTTCTGACCGACGCGGAAAAGCGGGCCATGCTGGGCCTGCCGCCGCTGGCCGAGGGTTGAGGCCATGGATGGCGGATCGCGCTATCTGAAGGAGCCGTTCGAGGTCAACGATCACCGCTTTGAAACCCAGGAACGCATCATGTCGCTTCAATTCGGGCAGGTGGACCGCCGGCTGGAGCGGATCGAGGCGGCGGTCATCGGGCTGGAGAAACGGCTGTGGATGACGGTCTACGGGGTGGTGGCGGTCATTCTGACCCAGGCCGTTCAGTCGATTATCCAATATGCACCGAAAGGGGGCTGAGAGTGAGCAGTAACGGCTATGGACTGGAACTGAAATACGCCGGAGGGGCACCGGTGACCCTGTCGGACCAGACCGAGGTCGCGGGCTATGCCTCGGTCTTCGGGATCACCGATCAGGGTGGCGATGTGGTGATGCCGGGCGCCTACGGGGCCAGCCTGAAACGACTGGCCGAGAAAGGTGGCAAGGTCAGGATGCTGTGGCAGCACGACCCCGCGCGGCCGATCGGCATCTGGGACGAGATCCGCGAGGATGACCGGGGACTGTGGGTCAAGGGGCGTCTGCTGCCCGATGTGGCCCAAGCGCGCGAAGCCGCGGCGCTGATCGCGGCGGGCGCCATCGACGGGCTTTCGATCGGTTATCGCACCGTTTCGGCCGAGCGTGACGCCAAGGGCCGGCGGCTGCTGACCGAAGTCGAGCTGTGGGAGGTGTCGCTGGTGACCTTTCCGATGCTGCCCGACGCGAAGGTCGGCGCAAAATCCGCCGATGACCATGAGCTTGCGGCGGTTTTCGCCGCTGCCACCAGAGCGCTGCGGGCGAACTGATCGTCGGGGCGAAGCCGAGTGTAGCCGGCGCCGATCAGCGATGATCGGCGCCGCTTTTCTTTGAAAGGAGAAAGTGATGGACGACGCAACGCCGGCCGGTGGCGGTCAGCCACAGGACGTAAAGGGCGCGATTCTTGGTTTTGTAAATGAACTCAAGGATTTTCGCGCGAATATTCAGAAACAACTTCAATCGCAGGAAGAACGCATGACCATGCTGGACCGCAAAACCGCACTTCGGGGTCGCGCACCCCTTTCGACCGATGCCGCCGTCGAGGCGCCGCATCAGAAGGCCATCGGGGCCTATATCCGCTCGGGCGATGACAACGGGCTGCGCGGGCTGGGCACCGAGATCAAGGGCATGACCGTCGCGTCGGACGGTGGTTTCCTGCTGAACCCGCAACTGACCGACCGCATTCAGGGCGCGCTGGCCATTGGCGCCTCGCTGCGCCAGGTGGCCAATGTCGTTGCGATCGAAGCCTCGCGGCTGGAGCTGCTGGTTGAAACGGGCGAGATCGGTTCGGCCTGGGCCGGGGAAAGCACGGCGCCGGCCGATGCGGCGACGCCGCGTGTCGACAAGGTGACGATCGACCTGTACGAGCTGTCCGCCATGCCCAAGGCCAGCCAGCGGCTGCTGGATGATGCGGCGTTCGACGTCGAAGAATGGCTTGCCGCGAAGATCGCCGACCGTTTCGCCCGCGCCGAGGCGAATGCCTTTGTTCAGGGCGACGGTGTCGACAAGCCGCGCGGTTTCCTGAAGCATCCCATCGGCACCGTGGCCACGGCCGGGACCACCAAGATCGGCTATATCCCGACCGGCACCGACGGCGATTTCAAGGCCGGCGCCCCGGCGGACGCGCTGGTCGATCTGGTCTATTCGCTGGCCGCGAATTACCGTCAGGTCGCCAGCTTCGTCATGAACTCGAAAACCGCGGGCGCGGTGCGCAAGATGAAGGACGCGGATGGCCGTTTCCTGTGGACCGACAGCATGCAGAAAGGTGAGCCGTCGCGCCTGATGGGCTATCCGGTGCTGATCGCCGAGGACATGCCTGATATCGCCGCGGGTTCCTATTCGATCGCCTTTGGCGACTTCACCTCGGGTTACACGATCGTCGAGCGTCCCGACCTGCGTATTCTGCGTGATCCCTTCTCGGCCAAACCGCATGTGCTGTTCTATGCCAGCAAGCGTGTGGGCGGCGGTGTGACCGATGCACGGGCCATCCGCCTGCTGAAATTCTCGGCGACCTGAGTCCCGCCGGGATCGGGGGCCGCGCACGGCGTTTGCCATCCAGTTTCGCAACTGTCCGCGCGCGCTTGGCAGGCGGGCGGAAGCGGCCCCCATTTTCGCATCACCGCCTTGTCGGACCCGTACGGAGAGTAACATGAGGATTGTCGAAGAAACGGCGCCTGAGGCATCGGCGCTGCCGATTGCAGAGCTGCGGGCACATTTGCGGCTGGGGTCGGGGTTCGATCTGGCCGAAAATCCGGCCGAAACGGCGGCGCTGGTCGGATATCTGCGGGCCGCGATCAGCACGATCGAGGCGCGGACGGGCAAGGTTCTTCTGTCGCGCAGGTTCCGTTGGGAGCTGGACGACTGGCGCGACCGGTTGGGTCAGCCGCTGCCGCTGTCCCCGGTCACCGCCATCGAGGCGCTGGAGATCGACGACGGTGCCGGAAACCGCAGGCTGATCGCCGCAGATCAATACGCCTTGCGTCCCGACAGTCAGCGACCGTGGCTGATCCCGAGCGGGACGATCCTTCCCTCTGTGCCGCGGCTGGGCTTTGTCGTCATCACGTTCCGGGCCGGCTTTGGCCAGACTTGGGCCGGGGTGCCCCCCGATCTGGCGCAGGCGGCGGTCATGCTTGCGGCGCGCTTTTACGAGGATCGTGGTCAGGCCGATGCAGGCAGCCGTGCGGGCCTGCCGTTCGGGGTCAGCACGCTGATCGAGAAATGGCGCGCGGTGCGGACCCTGGCCGGTCGGGGTGGCCGGACATGAACGCGCCGCGATTGTCGACGCCGCTGCTTCTGGAAAACCCGACCCGGGTCGCCGATGGCATGGGAGGGTTTCGACGCGACTGGCGCACCTTAGGCACGGTCTGGGCAGAAATGAAGGCCGGAACCGGCAACCAGCAGGAAGCCGAAGCCGGTGCGCGCGGCGTGGTCGCATGGCGCATTATCACCCGCGCCGCACCGCCCGGAGATCCGCGCCGCCCGTGTCCCGAGCAACGTTTTCGCCTTGGGGATCGGGTGTTTCGCATCGCCGCAGTCGCCGAAACCGATCCTTCGGGATTTTACCTGACCTGTTTTTCCAAAGAGGAGACCGCGACATGAGCTATCGCGCGGCGGCAGCCTTGCAAACGGCGGTTTACGCGCGTCTGCGGGATCATGAGGCCTTGGCCGACCTGATTGGCGACGCGGTATTCGACGCCATGCCGGTCGAGCCGCCGACCGGCACCTATGTGGCGCTTGGCCCGGAAGAGGCGCGCGATGCCTCGGACCAGACGGGGCGCGGGGCGCAGCATGATTTCGTGGTTTCCGTGTTGTCCGGCGCCGACGCGGGTGAAGGTTTTCAAGCCGTGAAAGAGGCCGCGGTGGCGGTGACCGAGGCGCTGGAAGAAGCGCCGCTGCCGATGCCTTTGGCGAAGGGTATCTTGGCGGGTTTGTGGTTTTTACGCGCCAAGGCGCGGCGCGCCGAAGGCGGTGCGGGGCGGCGCGTCGATCTGACCTTTCGCGCGCTTGTCGACCTTGGCTGATCAACAGGAGAAAGAAAGATGACGATTCAGAATGGCCGGGACCTGCTTATCAAGATGGACATGACCGGCGACGGCCAGTTTGAGACGATCGCCGGTCTGCGGGCGACGCGCATCGCCTTCAACGCCGAGACGGTGGACGTGACCAGCCTTGAAAGTCAGGGCGGCTGGCGCGAGTTGCTGGGCGGCGCGGGCGTGCGCAGTGCCTCGATCTCGGGCTCGGGCGTGTTCCGCGATGCTGATACCGATGGCCGGGCGCGGCAGGTGTTTTTCGACGGCGAAGTGCCGCAGTGCCAGGTGATCATCCCGGATTTCGGCATCGTCGAGGGCCCCTTTCAGCTGACCAATCTGGAATATGCCGGCAGCCATAACGGCGAGGCGACCTATGAACTTACGCTCGCCTCGGCCGGCGCGCTGATCTTTGTGGCGCTGTAATGGCCAATCCGTGGACAGGTGAAGTCGCGATCTGGGTCGATGACACCCGCTGGCGCGCCAAGCTGACTTTGGGTGTGTTGGCCGAATTGGAGGCCCGGCTTGGGGCCAATTCCATGATCGGTCTGGTCGAGCGGTTCGAGAGCGGCGATTTCTCGACGCGAGACGTTCTGTCGGTCGTGATCGCGGGCTTGCGCGGTGGCGGCTGGGAAGGGGACGAGGCCGACATGCTGACCTCGGAGATCCGTGGCGGTCCGGTTGAGGCGGCGCGTGTGGCGGCAGAATTGCTTGCCCGCGCCTTTCACGTGCCTAATCCGACTTCGGCCGCGTGATGGACTGGCCGGGCCTGATGCGGGCGGGGATGCGGGGGCTGAGCCTGCATCCCCGGGACTTCTGGTCACTAACGCCGGGCGAGTTGGCGCTGATGCTGGGGATAGAGCCGGGGCAAGGCGCGATGACCCGTGACCGGCTGGCCGAAATGGCGGCGCGGTTCCCCGACCGGCCGGCGCGCGGCCCTGCAAGTGACGAAACAGCAAATGTCGACGAGATGAAAGCGGGATCACCGGATGGACAAGAACGGATTTGAAACAGGCGCCAGCGACGCCGGTCGCAACAGTCAGGTCACCGCGGCGTTTGAGGATGAGCTTTCGCGGTTGCGGCAGTCGATGGTTCTGGCCGGGCGCGAAGTTTCGACACTGTCGAACGGGATCGGCGGCGGGCTGCGTCGCGCCTTTGAGGGCGTGGTTTTTGACGGGCTGAAGCTGTCCGACGCGCTGAAAGGCATTGCGAAAAGCATGGCCGATACCGTTTTTGCCATCGCGTTGCGGCCCATCCAGCAGGCGGTGGCCGGCGCGCTAGCCAACGGCGTCAACGGCGCGCTTTCGGGGGCGATGCCTTTCGCGCAGGGCGGGGTGTTTCAGGGTGGCAGGGTTACGGCCTTCGCGAAAGGTGGCGTGGTAAGTCAGCCTGTCACCTTCCCGATGCGCAGCGGCACCGGGTTGATGGGTGAGGCCGGCCCCGAGGCGATCATGCCCCTGCGCCGCGGGGCCGATGGGCGTTTGGGTGTTGCCGCCGCGGGCGGTGGGCGCCCGGTCAACATCACCGTCAATGTGACCTCGCCCGATGTGGCGGGGTTCCAGCGCAGCCAAGGTCAGATCGCCGCACAGATGGCGCGCGCGCTGTCGCGCGGCGACCGCAACAACTAAGGAAAAGACATGGCGTTTCACGAGATCAGATTTCCCGCCAACCTGAGCTTTGGGTCGGTTGGCGGACCGGAGCGGCGTACCGAAATCGTATCGCTGACCAACGGATATGAGGAGCGCAATACGCCCTGGGCACATTCGCGGCGACGCTATGATGCGGGCATGGGGTTGCGTTCGCTTGATGATGTCGCGGCGCTTATCGATTTTTTCGAGGCACGCGCCGGGCAATTGCACGGGTTTCGGTGGAAAGACTGGTCGGACTATAAAAGCTGCGCGCCAAGCGGCGCCCCCGGCTTCGAAGATCAGGTGCTGGGCGAGGGCGATGGTGAAACGACGCATTTCCAGCTTGTGAAAGCATATCAGTCCGGGCCGGCGAAATATATACGCCCAATCATGAAGCCGGTCGGGGGAAGCGTCCGGATCGGGATTGGCGGCGACGCAATGCAGGAGGGCGTGCATTACGAGGTCGATCTTCGGACTGGCATCGTCACGTTCTCGAATGCGCCCGGACAGGGGGCAGCGGTGACGGCGGGTTTCGAATTCGACGTGCCCGCGCGTTTCGACACCGACCGGATCGCCGTGTCCGTGGCGAATTTTCAGGCGGGTGATCTGCCGCAAGTGCCGGTCGTCGAGGTGCGGATATGACCTCGACAACCATCGCGCGGGCCTGGTCAGTCACCCGGGCTGACGGCATGGTCGTCGGACTGACCGATCACGATCAACCGCTTCATTTCAATGGCATCGACTTCAGGCCCGACAGCGGAATGTCCGCGCGCGCCATCGTGCAAGGGGCGGGGCTTTCTGTCGATAACTCCGAGGCTGCGGGTATTCTTAGTCATGACGCGATCAGCGAGCCCGATCTGATCGCAGGCCGATGGGATGGCGCCGAGGTCATGCTGTGGGAGTTGAACTGGCAACAGCCGAGCGCAGGCGCGCGGCTTATCTTCCGGGGCTCGCTTGGTGAGATCACTCGCGTAGGGTCGCAGTTCAAGGCCGATCTGCGGGGATTGTCCGAGCCGTTGGGTAAGGCGCAGGGCCGGGTTTATCATCCGCGCTGCTCCGCACAGCTTGGGGATGCCCAATGCCGGATTGATCTGGACGATCCCCGCTTTGGGCTGAATGCCAAAGTGGAAATCGCCGAGGAAGGTCGGGTTTTCACGTGGAAGGCACTGAATACGTTCGACGACCGTTGGTTTGAGCGCGGAGTGCTTCGCGTCGAAGGCGGCACGGCGAAGGGGCTGAGCGGAACGATAAAGAATGATCGGCTGGACGCCTCGGGCGCGCGCAGGATCGAACTTTGGTTGCCGCTTGGCGCCATGCCGGAGACAGGTGATGCGGTCCGGCTTATCGCGGGTTGTGATAAACGTGGACCGACCTGTCGGCTCAAGTTCGATAACTACCTGAACTTTCGCGGCTTTCCGCATTTACCCTCGGAGGAATGGTTGGTCGCGCCGAGGGTTGAACGATGAGCGCCCGGGTCGTCGCGCTGGCCCGGAGCTGGATCGGAACACCCTATGTGCATCAGGCCTCGGTCCGTGGAAGCGGCGCCGATTGTTTGGGTCTGATTCGGGGCATCTGGCGTGAACTGTTCGGTGACGAGCCCGAAACGCCACCGCCCTACACACCTGATTGGGGCGAGATCTCGGGGCACGAATTGCTGCTTGCCGGGGCGCTTCGGCACCTAAGAGAGTTGCCGCGGGAAGTCCCGATGCAACCGGGGGAAGTGCTGCTGTTTCGCATGCGAAGCGGGGCAATTGCCAAGCATCTGGGTATCGTGGCCGTCCCGAATGCAAGTTTCGTGCACGCCTATGACCGGCACGGCGTGGTTGAAAGTCCCCTGTCAGCACCATGGATCGCCGGGATCGTCGGGCGGTTTCGTTTTCCGTGTGTTTAGCCCGTCGTTTGGCCCGAATTTTGGAAGGAAACTGACATGGCGACTATTCTGCTTTCGGCGGCCGGTGCAGCGGTTGGCGGAGGGTTTGGGGGAACTCTTCTCGGGCTTTCCGGCGCCGTCATCGGTCGTGCGGTTGGCGCCACCGTGGGGCGGGTGATTGATCGGCGGCTTCTTGGCGGCGGCTCGCGGGCGGTTGAGACCGGGCGCATCGACCGGCTGCGGCTGCAGTCTGCTGGCGAGGGTCGGCCCATCGCGCAGGTCTGGGGACAGATCCGGGTTCCGGGGCATGTCATCTGGGCTGCGCCTTTGGTCGAGGTTCAGGAAAGCCATGGCGGAGGGAAGGGTTCCGGTCCGAGTGTCAAGGAATACAGCTATCGCGGCAGCTTTGCGCTGGCGCTGTGCACTGGCGCAATTCTGGGTGTCGGTCGCATCTGGGCGGATGGCGAGGAAATCTCGGCCCAAGAGCTGAACATGAAGGTTTATAACGGCAGCGAGGATCAACTGCCCGACCCATGTATCGCAGCGCATGAAGGCGATGACGCGCCTGCCTATCGCGGCATTGCCTATGTGGTGATCGAAGATCTGGGCCTTGGTCGCTGGCAGAACCGGGTTCCGCAACTGAGTTTTGAGGTAATCCGCCCGGCACGCGGCGGACGGGGACCATGGAAAGATGTCACCGCCGTAGCGATGATACCCGGGACCGGCAAGTATTCACTGGCTACCGAGCAGGTCGGGTTTGATCTGGACCTCGGGGAAACGGCCGTTTGCAACGTCAGCACGCCGCAGGGCGCAACGGATTTCATGGTCTCACTGGGCCAGATGTGCCGGGAGTTGCCCTCGGTTGAATCGGTGTCGCTGGTGGTTTCATGGTTTGGCGACGACCTGCGGGCAGGCTCGTGCAAACTGAAGCCCAAGGTCGAAGATAAATCGCGCGAAGGCGATAACATGGTCTGGCGATCGGGCGGGATCGACCGTAGCGGCGCCGAAGAGGTTTCCAAGGTTAACGGTCGACCGATCTACGGAGGAACGCCCGCCGACCGGTCAGTCATTCAGGCGTTGCGGTCAATCAACGCTGCGGGGCGGAAAGCCGTCTTTTACCCTTTCATTCTGATGGAGCAACTTTCCGGAAACGGTAAGACCGATCCTTGGAGCGGGGCCGCCCATCAGCCGGTCATGCCGTGGCGGGGGCGTATCACGACGGCAGTTGCGGCGGGTCGTCAGGGGACGACGGACTGCACGGCGACGGTCGACCTTGAGGTCGCCGCGTTTTTCGGCTCGGCCGCTGCCGGCGATTTTTCGGTCGATGGCGATACGATTTCCTATAACGGGCCGGATGAATGGTCATTCAGGCGGTTCATTCTGCACTATGCGCAGCTTTGTGCCGCGGCGGGGGGCGTGGATTCATTTCTGATCGGTTCGGAAATGATTGGCTTGACCCAGATGCGGGGGGCAGGCCGGGGTTATCCTGCGGTGCAGGCGTTACGTGCGCTGGCGGCGGACGTACGTGCGATTCTGGGACCGGACGTCAAACTGAGCTATGCCGCCGACTGGTCCGAGTATTTTGGCCATCACCCCGGCGGCGGCGAGTTGCGTTTTCATCTGGATCCGCTCTGGGCGGATAAGAATATCGATTTTATCGGTATTGATAACTATATGCCGCTGTCCGACTGGCGCGACGGATATGATCATCTGGATTCAGCGTGGGAGCGGATCGACAACATCGCCTATCTCAAGTCGAATGTCACGGGCGGAGAGGGGTATGACTGGTTCTACGCCAGCGATCTCGACCGTGAGAACCAAAGCCGTACCCCTATTACCGATGGCGTATATAACGAGCCGTGGGTTTGGCGCTGCAAGGATCTGGCAAACTGGTGGGGACAGGCACATCACGAACGCTCGCAGTCGGGCGTGCGTTCTGCCTCAGCCACGGCATGGAAGCCACGTTCGAAGCCGATATGGTTTACAGAGCTTGGCTGCGCCGCGCTGGACAAGGCGACCAACCAGCCGAACAAATTTCTGGACGCAATGAGTTCGGAATCGGTGCTGCCCTATTTTTCGAATGGGCGCCGCGACGATGTGATCCAGGCCGCCTATTTGCGTGCTATGGCCAGCTATTGGGGCGATGCGGCGAATAATCCGACATCGACGATCTATGGCGGTTCGATGGTGGATGTCTCGCGCATGCACGTCTGGTGCTGGGACGCGCGGCCATTTCCGGTTTTTCCTCAACGCACCGATCTATGGTCCGACGGACCCGCGTGGGAGCGTGGCCATTGGCTGAATGGTCGCGCCAGTGCCGTTCCATTGGAGGATCTTGTCGCGCAAATCTGCCGCGAGACCGGCGTCAGATCATTCGATACGTCCAACCTTTCCGGTATTGTCAGGGGATATCGGCTGGAAGGCGACGAGACCGGACGCGCTGCTTTGCAGCCGCTGATGCTGGCATATGGATTCGATGCGGTCGAAGATGCCGGGGTGTTGCGTTTTGTCATGCGAGATCGGCCCGTGGCTGCCGTGCTGACCCCCGATGATCTTGCCATCGCGGATGATCTGGAAAACGTGGAAATAACGCGGGCACCCCAGGCCGAACTGTCCGGTAAGGTCCGCGTGAGCCACATCGAAGCCGGGAGCGATTATGAAATCCGGACTGCCGAGGCGGCGACGGCTGCCGATTATAATACGGCAGTGTCGGACAGCGAATTTTCGCTTTGTCTGACCCGACCGGAGGGTCACGCCGTCGCCGAACGCTGGCTGGTCGAGGCTGAGGCGGCGCAAGATCGCTTGCGGCTGGCATTGCCGCCGTCGTGGCGCGAGCTGGGGCCGGGGGATGTGATCGAAATCGCCGGGGCGGCCAAACCCGCGCAATGGCGCATTGATCGGGTTGAACGCGCCGGTGCGATCACGATCGAGGCCTCGCGGATCGTGCGCAGTGTCTATACGCCTTCGGACGGTAGCTTGCAGGAAGGCGGGCGTCCGAGGGCCTATGCGGCGCCGGTGCCGACGATGCCGATATTTCTGGATCTGCCGCTCATGCGGGGGAACGAACTGCCTTATATGCCGCATCTGGCGGTGACGTCGACGCCATGGGCCGGTTCGGTCGCCGTATTGTCGTCGGCCGAGGAAGAAGGTGGCTACGCGCTGACCCAGACTATCACGCGCCGCGCGATAGTCGGCCGCACCATCACGCCGTTGCCCAGCAATCGCGCAGGATGCTGGGATATGGGGCCGGCGCTGCGGGTAAAGTTTAAAGGTGGTCAGTTGCGCCCGGCGAGCGACGCCGCCGTTCTGGGCGGCGCCAACGTGATGGCGATCGGGAATGGTAGTCCCAACGGCTGGGAATTGTTTCAATTCTCGCAAGCGAAGTTGGTCGGCCAGAACGAATGGGAAATACGGCGACGACTGCGTGGTCAGGCCGGGACGGATGCGATCATGCCGGCGATCTGGCCTGCGGGCAGCCTTGTTGTGTTGATAGATGGCGCGCCTAAGCAGATTGATTTGCCCCCGTCGCTGCGGGGACAGGTCAGGTATTGGCGAATCGGGCCGGCTTTGCGTTCGCCCGATGATCCCAGTTATCGCTCGGTGGCGACAACATTGTTCGGGATCGGCTTGCGTCCGCTGTCGCCCTGCCATCTTGGCATGCTCAGGCTGTCGAACACGGTAAAGTTTACCTGGATCCGGAGGACGCGCATCAATGGGGACGGCTGGGACGGCGCTGATGTCCCACTGGGCGAGGCCAGGGAACGGTACCGCGCACGGCTGCTCGCTGGCTCAACGCTGATCCGCGACGCCGAGTTGCCATCTGCGGAATGGACCCTCTCTGCGTCGGATTGGGCGCAGGTTTCTTCGGGGCCGGTGACTTTGGAAGTGGCGCAATTGTCTGACGAATTCGGGCCAGGTCCCTTTGCACGGAGAATCTTCAATGACTGACACAATTTCTGCAAGATACGCCCTGCCGCTGTTGCAGCCCGCGCAGGCTCAAAAGCATGTTACGGTCAATGATGCGTTGCAGCGGCTGGACGCGCTGACCAATCTGACGCTGCAGAGTCGGAGTGTCATCATTCCACCGCAGAACGCGCCGGAAGGTGCCTGCTGGGCGGTGCCCGCAGGGGCGACCGATGCGTGGATGAATGCGGTTGGAAAGATCGCAACTGCTTTGAATGGAGGATGGATATTTACCGCTCCTTCCCAAGGTATGCGTGCGACCATTCTGGACGAAGGGCTGGAAGCCATATTCCTTGGTAACGGCTGGTCCGCGGGGGTGCTGAGCTCGGGCCCGTTGGGTGCCGGGATGCGTGTCGGCATATTGGAGGGGCTGGTAACCGTCACCGCCGGGGGCAAGGTGACGACCGATCTGATCATTCCGCAGGGTGCGATGGTTATCGGCGCCACAGCGAAGGTCAAAGTGGCCATTACCGGCACGCTGACAAACTGGCAATTGGGTACGTCAGACGGGGTAAATCGCTTTGGATCGGGGCTTGGTCTGGCGGCGGGGTCGTGGGCGCGTGGCATGCTGTCGCAACCGATGACGTATTGGAACGCCGCACCATTGATCATGACGGCAACCGGCGGCGACTTTGCCGCCGGGAAGGTGGCGATGGCCATTCACTGGCTTGAGCTTGCATTGCCAAGCTGATCTGCGTTTGCGGCGGGTTTTCATCATAGGCGGATCGGCGTAAACAGAATGTGCCGAGCCAGCCGGGAGCATCCTGATGAACAGCACGCTGAAGCTATCGCCGGTGAATGCCGGCGCGGAGACGGGCCCGGATTTGCTTTGGGAACGCATTCGGGCGGAAGCGCAGGATGCGGTTCGGGAAGAACCGCTGCTCGGCGCGCTGATTCACGCGGGACTTTTGCACCATCCAACGCTTGCGGCGGCGCTGTCCTATCGTTTTTCGCTGAAGCTCGCCTCCAACGAAATGAGCGAGCAGATTTTGAGGGAACTTGCCGATCAGGCCCATGCCGCTGATCCGGACCTGACCGACGCGGCGCGTGCCGATTTATGGGCGGTGCATGAGCGCGATCCGGCCACGCATTATCTGATGCAACCGATGCTGTTCTTCAAAGGCTTTCAGGCGTTGCAAGCTTATCGGATTGCGCATTGGCTATGGCGTGTGGAACGTCACAACATGGCGCGCTTCGTCCAGATGCGCTGTTCTGAGGTTTTTGGCGTTGATATTCACCCGGCGGCGCGCATTGGTCGGGGTATCATGATCGACCATGCGCATTCCATCGTAATTGGCGAAACGGCAGTTGTCGGCGACGATGTCTCGATGCTGCATTCGGTAACCTTGGGCGGGACCGGTAAGGAAGACGGTGACAGGCACCCAAAAATCGGCAACGGCGTTTTGATCGGCGCCGGCGCAAAGGTGCTAGGCAATATCCATGTCGGCAACAACAGCCGGATCGCAGCAGGCTCGGTCGTTCTTGAGGATGTGCCAAGCTGCAAGACGGTCGCGGGCGTTCCGGCGAGGATCGTGGGCGATGCCGGTTGTCGGGATCCGGCGATCTCGATGGACCACACGCTGCGCTGACAGGCGTCATTCACCGTAGTTCCGGGTTGTTGTTAGCCGTTTGCGAGATCGGGCAGCTGCCTCGGCAGGGCTGAAGGCAGCCTAAATTTGAACTGGTAAATGTTCTTGCTTTGTTCTATTTCTGTCTCATGGTGGGCAATCAAAAACCCAATGAGATTCTCAAGGCGCGGGGGACGGCAACGCGGCCGGCGGTCCGCTATGACAGTCTGACACGAAGTTCAGAGGCCGACGGCTGGGATATCCCGGATGAAGACTTCGTTCTTAAAACCGAGGTGACTTGCGAAACGCCTCGGTCGGTCATCGCCAGAAATACGTCGCCCGACATTTCGTTTGATCGTTCGATCAATCCTTACCGAGGATGTGAGCACGGCTGTGTTTACTGCTTCGCGCGACCAAGCCATGCCTATCTTGGCCTGTCGCCGGGCTTGGATTTCGAGTCGAAGATTATCGCCAAACCCAATGCCGCTGATGTTCTTGTGAAAGAGCTATCGCGTCGCAGCTATGCCTGCAGGCCCTTGGCGATCGGCACGAACACTGATCCATATCAGCCAATTGAAGCAAAGATGCGGATCATGCGATCCATCTTGCAGGTGCTGCGGGACTGGAACCACCCGGTCAGTATCGTGACGCGCGGCCACACCATTCTTCGCGATTTGGATATACTTTCGACAATGGCGGAACGGCGTCAGACGGCGGTTGGTGTCAGTGTGACGACGCTTGACGCCGCTCTCGCGCGAAAGCTTGAGCCCAGAGCACCGCCGCCAGTGGTGAGATTGCGAATGATCCGGGAGCTGGCGAATGCGGGCATTCCGGTTCGTGCGATGATTGCGCCGGTGATACCCGTTCTGACCGACGCCGATCTCGAAGCCCTTTTGCAGGCGACCCGCGATGCCGGGGCGACCAGGGCGAGCATGATGCCGATCAGATTGCCTTTGGAGGTCGCGCCCCTGTTTCGGGATTGGCTCGAACGTCATGTTCCGGGGCAGGCCAAGCACATCATGAACCAGATTCAGGCGATGCGCGGCGGCCGTGATAATGATCCACGTTTTGGAAGCCGCATGCGTGGCGAGGGGGTGCATGCCCAACTGCTTCGTCAGCGTTTCCGGCTTGCCCTGAAGCGGCTTGGTTTTAAGACAGATTCGCAGAATCTGGATTGCAGCAAATTCGCGCCGCCGCCCAGGGCAGGGGATCAGCTTTCGCTGTTCTAGTTTCGGTTTGCCGATTTTACCGCTGCTGCGATCGTCCGCGATCGGATAAAATCGGGCTTCCGGCTGCGTTATCCCATGGCGCGGTAAAGCCGCCGAGCTTTGCGGCTATATCCTCGACCGTTGGACGGGGGCCGACAGGCCGTTCCTCCAATGCCTTGCGCATCGCGACCAGATGTTCCGGCATGGTCCCACAACATCCCCCGATGATGCGCGCGCCAAGATCACGCGCCAGAACCGCATATTCAGCCATGAGTTCCGGTGTGCCGTCGTAATGGATATGCCCGTCGTGATAGCGAGGGATGCCGGCATTGCCCTTGGCGATGATCGGCCGTTCGCTGCCCGCAGTGACAAAGCCCGACACCGTCCTAAGAAGATCCGCGGCGCCGAGCCCACAGTTAGCGCCGAACGCGAGCGGAGGATGGGGAAGCCGCTCGACCATCGCGGCCATTTGCGCGGCGGTCATGCCCATCATGGTTCGGCCAGCGGTATCGAAGCTCATCGAACCGCACCATGGCAGGTCAACCAACCGGGCGGCTTCGGCCGCGGCGGCATATTCGTCGGGTGAACTGAAGGTTTCGACCCACAGGACATCGACGCCGCCTTGACGCAAACCCTCGGCCTGCTCATAGAAAATCTCGACGGCGCGGGCGCGGCTCAGATTGCCCATCGGCGACATGATTTCGCCGGTCGGGCCGATCGAGCCCGCGACGACGACCGTTCGTCCGGCACTTTCGGCCACCTCGCGTGCGAGTGCCGCGGCGGTGCGGTTCAGCTCCACGACCTTTGCCTGTGCATCATGCAGCCGAAGCCGGCTTGCGTTCGCACCGAAGCTGTTGGTCAGGAACAGATCCGAACCGGCATCAACCGCATCCTGATAAAGCCGGCGGACGTCATCGGGGCGGCTGATGTTCCAAAGCTCGGGAACCTCTCCGGGCGCCAATCCCATGTTGAACAGGTTCGTCCCCGTCGCGCCATCGGCCAGAAGCCAGCCGGTCTGGGATAGCAACCGGGACAGGGGATCAGACATCTTCTATCCTTTTGTCGCGCGAAAACAGATGTTGCGACAATCCGCCGGTCCGAAAATCTCGACCGGCCCACCCATCCGACCCGATGATTCGGGCCGGACGGGTGACCGGATCAGGCAGGTCAGTTTTCTTCCAGTATCTGACGGCGGGCTTCGACCAGCAACTCGGCCATTTTCGCGCGAATGGCCGTTTCATCCGACTTGCCGTCCAGATCGGACACGACCTTGCGCAGAACGTCGCCCTCGCCCGGTTCCTCGAAATCCGACGTGACCACGGTCATCGCATAGGTACGGGCTTCTTCGCCCTCTTTCCCCAGCATTTGTGCCGCCCATTCGCCCAACAGGCGGTTCCGTCGAGCCTCGGCCTTGAAGCGCAGATCGGCGTCATGGGCGAATTTGGCTTCGTAGGAGCGTTCACGGTCGTCAAAGGTGGTCATTACGGCCTCCGGCTGTTGGTGTGCAGTCCATATGCCCACGGGCGGGACATATCGCAACCCTTGCCTTGCCCGAATCCGGTCCGTGGCCTATAGCGCGGAGGAACCCGCATGATGGGAAGGACCTCTGCGATGGCACCCCGCCGCAAGAAAATCTACGAAGGCAAAGCCAAGATCCTTTACGAAGGCACCGAACCCGGAACCTTGATCCAGTATTTCAAGGATGATGCCACGGCGTTCAACGCGCAGAAAAAGGCCACGATCGAGGGCAAGGGGGTTCTGAACAACCGCCTGTCCGAGTTTTTCATGGCCGGCCTGACCAATATCGGCGTTCCGAACCATTTCATCCGCCGCATCAATATGCGCGAGCAGCTGATTCGGCAGGTCGAGATCATTCCGCTGGAAGTCATCGTGCGGAATTTCGCGGCCGGTTCGATCAGCAAGCGTCTGGGTCTGGAAGAGGGCACCCCTTTGCCACGTCCGATCGTCGAATACAGCTTCAAGAACGACGAGCTGGGCGATCCGATGGTCAGCGAGGAATATATCATCGCCTTCGGCTGGGCCAGTCAGCAGGATCTTGACGATATCGTCTCGCTGGCATTGCGGGTGAACGATTTTCTGTCGGGCGTGTTCTTCGGCGTCGGAATCAAGCTGGTCGATTTCAAGATCGAAGTGGGCCGGATCTGGGACGGGGATTTCATGCGACTGATCGTGGCCGACGAAATCAGCCCCGATTCCTGCCGGTTGTGGGACGTCAAGACCGGCGAGCATCTGGACAAGGATGTGTTCCGCCGCGATCTCGGCAACCTGACCGACGCTTATACCGAAGTCGCGCGCCGGCTGGGGCTGATGCCCTCGAACGCCACGCCGATGACCAAACCGACCCTGATCAACTGAAAGGCGCGCGAATGAAGGCGATCGTCACCATCATGCTGAAAGACGGCGTTCTTGACCCGCAGGGCGAGGCGGTGCGTCACGCGCTGAGTGGCTTGGGCTTTGCCGGGGTCAACGGCGTCCGCCAGGGCAAGGTGATCGAGCTTGACCTGGACGGCGTCGATCAGCCGGAGGATGAGGTGCGCCGGATGTGCGAAAAGCTGCTCGCGAATACGGTGATTGAGAAATACCGGATCGAGATCGAATAGCGGACAGAGGGGAAATTCGAGAACGGGGGCGCTGCCCCCGTGCCCCCGGGATATTTAGACAAGGAAGAAAGGCTTGAGTGACATGAAGGCGGCCGTCATTACTTTTCCGGGCTCGAACTGCGACCGTGATCTGGCGGTGGCGCTTGCCGCCGCGGGCGCCCAGGTCAGCCGGGTCTGGCACAAGGATGATCACCTGCCCTCCGGCACCGATCTTGTCGCGGTCCCGGGCGGGTTTTCGTTCGGCGACTATCTGCGCTGCGGGGCTATTGCGGCGCAATCACCGATCGCGCGGGCGGTCAGCGCCCATGCCGCCCGGGGTGGTTACGTGCTGGGGATTTGCAACGGCTTTCAGGTTCTGACCGAACTCGGGCTGTTGCCGGGGGCGTTGATGCGCAACGGCGGGCTCAGCTTTGTCTGCAAGGATGCGGCGCTGCGGGTTGAAAGCACCGACAGCGCTTTCACCGATGGCTGGCAGCGTGGGGAAGAGCTGATCCTGCCCGTCGCGCACCATGATGGCAATTATCAGATTGATGCCGAAGGCCTGACGCGCCTTAAGGATCAGGACCGCATCGCGTTCCGCTATGTCGGGGGGGTGAACGGCTCGGTCGATGATATCGCCGGCGTGCTGAGCGAGAACCGGCGGGTTCTGGGCATGATGCCGCACCCCGAGCGCGCGGTCGAAAAGCGGCTGGGCAATGACCATGGCGCGCGCATGTTCGCCGGACTGGTGCAGGGGCTGGTCGCGGCCGCCTGAGGCCGCATTATCGGGCGCCGGTGGGACGGCGCTTGTTAGGCGGCGGTTTCGCGCCTATTTTGGCCGACATGGTTAATTCGTCATTCGCATGAGCCAGACAGGCACCTCTGACGCGCTGTCGCAACAGCCTGACGCCGCAAGCAGCGCGGATTTGCGTTTCATGCGGCCGTGGTGGATGCGCATTGTCGCCGGGCTTCTGCTGCTTGCCTTCGTCGGTCTGATGTGGATGACCAACGCCTGGCTGACCGAGCGGTTTTCCGAAACGACCAAGGTCCGGGCGGAACTGCGGCTGGCCCTTTATACCGGCAACATCCTGTCCGAATTGCAGCGGACCGCCGTCGTGCCACTGTTGCTGGCGCGCGATCCGGGGTTGATGGGGGCGCTGAACGGCAGCGATTTTTCGACCACCTCGGCGCGGTTGATGGCCGCGCAGAAGGAAATCGGCGCGGCCTCGATCCGGCTGATCGACGCTTCCGGCTGGACGGTGGCTGCGACGGAACGGCGCCTGATCGGTACGAACTATGTCCGCGAGCCGTTCTTCGTCGAGGCGATGCGGGGCCGCGACACCGTTTTCACCGTCAACACCAACGAAATCGGCGCGAACGAATTCGTCTATTCCCGGGCCGTGGTCCAGAACGGCCGTGCCTTGGGGGTGATCGTCGTCGAGGCCGAGTTGCAACGGCTTGAACGAAGCTGGGCCGGAATTTCGGACGCCGTGGTGGTGCTGGACAGCAGCGGCAAGATCATTCTGACGACCGAACCCCGCTGGCGCGGCCATACCCTGCAAGAGGCGCTGGCGCTTCGCACCGCGCCGACCGCCATTCAGCGCGCCTTTCAGGTCACCACGGATCTGACCGCGCGGCAGCCCGACGCATGGATTCAGGGCCGCGCCGTCATGCAATCCGAGGCACGGGTGCCGTTCCGTGGCTGGCGCATGGTCTCATTCACCACCTACGAATCAGTGCGGGAAAAGGTTAACGCCGCGCTTGCGATGGAGATCATGGGCTTCGCCATTCTTCTGGCGCTGAGTTTCTATATCCTGTCGCGGCGCGCGCGCGTCCAGTCGGTCGCCTTCAAGCGTGAATCCGATGAATTGCGGGCGCTGAACCGGCGGCTGTCGCGCGAAATCGCCGAGCGGGAGCGGATGCAGAAAGAACTGCGCGTGGCCGAACAGACGGTCGAGCAAAGCTCGAAACTGGCGGCCCTGGGCGAAATGTCGGCAAGCGTCAGCCACGAACTGAACCAGCCGCTGGCCGCGATGAAGACCTATCTGGCCGGCGCGCGGCTTTTGCTGCAACGCGACCGGTACGAAGAGGCCCTGTCCAGCTTTCAGCGCGTCGATGATCTGATCGAGCGTATGGGCGCCATCACCCGCCAGTTGAAATCCTATGCCCGCAAGGGCGGCGAGGCGTTCGAGCCGGTCGATCTGCGTGCCGCCTTGTCCGGGGCGCTGACAATGATGGAGCCGCAGCTCAAGTCCCGCACCGTGCGCATCATCCGCATGGTCCCGCGCGAGCCGGTGATGGTCATGGCCGATCGCATCCGGCTGGAGCAGGTGATTATCAACTTGCTAAGAAACGCTTTTGACGCGACCAAGGACCAGAAAGACCCCGAGATCGAACTGACCGTCCGGGCCGGTTCTCACGCGATGTTGACTGTTCGCGACAACGGACCGGGTTTGACCGACATGGAAAAACTGTTTGAGCCTTTCTGGACGACGAAGAAACCGGGCGAGGGCACCGGTCTTGGTTTGGCGATCTCTTCCGGGATCGTCTCTGATTTCGGGGGTCGCCTGACCGCCCATAATACCGAAGGAAAAGGCGCGGTGTTTGAGATGCAACTGCCGCTTTACGCGCCTGTTCTGACCGATCAACAGCCGGACGGCCGCCCCCGAGCCGATCTGGCAGCAGAGTGAGGACAACAATGACCCGCACGCTGAAAGTGGCGATCGTCGACGACGAACCCGATATGCGCGAGTCGATCAGCCAGTGGCTGGCCCTGTCCGGCTTCGACACCGAGACGTTTCCCAGCGCCGAAGAGGCGTTGAAGACCATCGGCCCGGATTGGCCGGGTGTGGTCATTTCGGACATCCGCATGCCGGGAATGGATGGGATGGCGTTTCTGAAGCGCCTGATGGGGCAGGACAGCGGGCTGCCGGTCATCATGATCACCGGTCACGGCGACGTGCCGATGGCGGTCGAGGCGATGCGGCTGGGCGCCATGGATTTCATGGAAAAGCCGTTCAACCCCGACCGGATGACCGAATTGGCGAAGAAGGCGACCAACGCCCGCCGCATGACACTGGACAACCGCGCGCTGCGCCGGGATCTGTCCGAAGGCGCGCAGGTCATGTCCAAACTCGTCGGCTCCAGCCCGGCGATGGAGCGCCTGCGCGAGGATATTCTTGATCTGGGGCAGGCCGACGGCCATGTGCTGATCGACGGCGAAACCGGCTCGGGCAAGACGCTGGTCGCGCATGCGCTGCATGCCGTGGGGCCGCGCGCTTCGCGTAAATTCGTGCCGGTCAGTTGCGCGGCCTATGCGCCCGACGCGCTCGTGGCGCGCCTGTTCGGTCCGGTCGAAGACGGTGGCGCCCTGCCGGCGGTCGAGGAAGCTCGCGGCGGGACGTTATGTCTTGAGGATATCGAAGCCCTGTCCGAGCCGCTTCAGGCCCGGCTTCTTGCCTTCATCGCCGATCAGGGCAGCCCGGCGGAAACCCGGATCATCGCGATTTCCAATGCGCGGGGCGAGGGCAGGCGGCTGGAGGATGCGCTGCGGCCGGACCTGTTCTTCCGGCTTGGGGCGCTCAAGATCACCATTCCGCCGCTGCGCCAGCGGGGCGAGGATATTCTGTCGCTGTTCACCCGCATGACCGAGCAATTTTCCGAGGAATACGGGTGTGAGCCGCCGCAGGTGACCGCCCAGGAAGCCGCCCAGCTTTTGCAGGCGCCATGGCCCGGCAACGTGCGGCAGTTGATCAATGTGGCGGAACGCGCCGTTCTGCAGAACCGGCGCGGATCGGGCAGCATCACCTCGCTTTTGATGGCCGATGGCGAGGAGACGGCCGAGGCGACGACGACCGAGGGCAAGCCGCTCAAGGAATATGTCGAAAGTTTCGAGCGGATGCTGATCGACAACACGATGCGGCGGCACAAGGGCTCGATCAGTTCGGTGATGGAGGAGCTTTGTCTGCCGCGCCGGACGCTGAACGAGAAGATGGCCAAATATGGCCTGAGCCGCGGTGACTATCTGTAGCCAACCCGGGCCGGGGCTGCGCCTTGTCCGGCGCCGCTCCGCCGTTTGGTTGTGGCCGGCGACGGAGCAGTTGAAAAAGCGATTGTAACGGAAGGCCTTTCACCGCTATGGTCCGAAATACGGGGCAGGAATTGCAACTGACAGTTGCGCCCCTTGCAGGTTTCCAAGCGCGGCTACCAGCCAGAACCCCACGGGGCGGGCGGCACACCGCGCGGAAAAATCCACGTCTGATCCCGCAAGGGCATCGGGCAAGGTATTCGCCGTCCGACCTTCTGCAGCAGTGCAGGATGCGGACCAACATAGGTAACTGACGCGATGAAACGCGCATCGGAACACGGATCGCAGCAAGGGCCGGGGCCAAGCCTCGCCGCCGCGAGTCCTTGGTTTTCGGCCGTTACAGCGTCAATCATATGCCGCTTCCCGATCAGGCGTCCGCCATGGTGCGGACCTGACCGGATGCGCGAAAGTTCAATAAATGGCAAAGAAAATGCTGATCGACGCCACCCATGCCGAGGAAACTCGGGTGGTCGTGGCCGACGGAACCAAGGTCGAAGAATTTGATTTCGAGACCCTGAACAAGCGCCAGCTTGCTGGCAATATCTATCTGGCCAAGGTGACGCGGGTCGAACCCTCGCTTCAGGCCGCATTCGTGGATTACGGCGGCAATCGCCACGGGTTTCTGGCCTTTGCCGAGATCCATCCCGATTACTATCAGATTCCGGCAGCCGACCGTCAGGCCCTGCTGGAGGAAGAGCTTGCCTATGCCGAGGCGCAGCAGGCCGAGGAATCGGGCCGTCCGCGCCGCAGCGGCGGCAACCGGCGTCGCGGGTCCGCGAAAGCCGAGGCGGCAGGGGCGCAGGATGTGGTGATCGCGGCCGAGGCCGGCTCGGACGATATTCCGGGCATGGCGGTGATTGATCCGGCCAATGACCACGACGACGCCGTTCGCCCCGACCACGACCATGAACACGACAGCGGTTCGGCTGGCCGGGTGGTGACCGACGTGGCTGCCGCCGACGCCGAGATCGAATCCGAAGCCGCGACCGATCTGGATGAACCCGTTCTGGATGAGTCCGTCGCATCCGCTTCCGACCGGGACGACGAAATCGAATCGATCGCCGAAGAAGATGTTTCAGAGGAAATCCGCGCGCCCCGCAAGCCGCGCGCCCGGCGCTACAAGATCCAGGAAGTGATCAAGGTCCGCCAGATCATGCTGGTGCAGGTGGTCAAGGAAGAGCGTGGCAACAAGGGCGCCGCGCTGACCACCTATCTGTCGCTGGCGGGCCGTTATTGCGTCCTGATGCCGAACACCGCGCGCGGTGGCGGGATCAGCCGCAAGATCACCAACGCCGCCGACCGCAAGAAGCTGAAGGACATCGCCGGGGAACTGGAGGTTCCGCAGGGCGCGGGTCTGATCATCCGCACCGCCGGCAGCCAGCGCACCCGGACCGAGATCAAGCGCGACTATGAATATCTGATGCGGCTGTGGGAACAGATCCGCGAACTGACGTTCAAATCCATCGCGCCGGCCCCGATCTATGAGGAAGGCGACCTGATCAAGCGGTCGATCCGCGATCTGTACAGCAAGGACATCGACGAGGTTCTGGTCGAGGGCGATGCGGGCTATCGCACGGCCAAGGACTTCATGAAGATGATCATGCCGTCCCACGCCAAGAACGTGAAACATTACACCGACCCGATGCCGATCTTTGCGCGCTATCAGGTCGAAAGCTATCTCGGCGGCATGTTCAACCCGGTCGTGCAGCTGAAATCGGGCGGTTACATCGTCATCGGCGTGACCGAGGCTTTGGTCGCCATCGACGTGAACTCGGGCCGCGCCACCAAGGAAGGCTCGATCGAGGACACCGCCTTCAAGACCAACTGCGAGGCGGCGGATGAAATCGCCCGCCAGTTGCGGCTGCGCGACCTTGCCGGGCTGATCGTGATCGACTTCATCGACATGGAAGAGCGCAAGAATAACGCGGCGGTCGAGAAGCGGTTCAAGGACCGGCTGAAAACCGACCGGGCGCGGATTCAGGTCGGTCGCATCTCGGGCTTCGGTCTGATGGAGATGAGCCGTCAGCGCCTGCGCCCCGGCATGCTGGAATCGACCACGCAGCCCTGCGCGCATTGCCACGGCACCGGCCTGATCCGCAGCGACGACAGCCTGGCGCTGACGATCCTGCGCGGGGTCGAGGAAGAGGGCACTCGCAAGCGTTCGCGTGAGGTTCTGGTCAAGGCCCCGGTCGCGGTCGCGAATTTCCTGATGAACGTCAAGCGCGAGCATATCGCCGGGATCGAGGCGCGCTATGGCATGGCCGTCCGGGTCGAGGCCGACCCGACGCTGGTCTCGCCCGACTATGCGCTTGAAAAGTTCAAGACCGCGACCCGGAACGTCCCCGAGATCGCCAGCGTGCCGGTATCGGTTGACGCCCGGCTGATGGCCCAGATTGATGAAGAGGACGGCGCGGTCGAAGAGACCGTGGAACTGGACGAGGAAGAAACCGCTGCGGCGCCGGAACGCGCGGAAGCGCGGGGCCGGGATGCGGTCAGGGAAGACCGTGATGAGGATGGCGATAATGGCGGTCGCAAAAAGCGTCGCCGTCGCCGTCGTCGGCGTGGCGGTGGCGATGATCGCGCCGAACATTCGGACGAGATCATGACCGCCGATGGCGCCAGCGACGCACAGGCCGATGGCGATGATGATGACGCGCCGGTCGCAACCGACGCACCGGAGGTTGCCGACGATTCTGTCAGCGCGCCGGTGGCGGCCGAGGCTGCCGCAGACGCCGGGGACGAGGCCGTCAAGAAGCCGCGCAAGCCCCGCGCGCGCAGCCGCAGCAAGAAGCCCGAGGTCATCGACGGCGCGGGCGCGGCCGAGACGATCGTCATTTCCGCATCGGTTCCCGAAGCGGTCACCGAAAGCGACGTTCAGCCGGAAACCGTGTCGGCCGAGGCCGAAATGGTCGATCTGCGGGATCATGTCGTCACCGACACCTCGGATCGGGTTCAGGCCGGCTCTGGCCCGGACGAGGGCGAGGATGATCCGGCCGCGGATGACGCCGCATTGGCGAATGGCGCCGCCGCAGACGCGTCGGTCGGGACCGATCCCGCCGCTGCGACCGACCCCGCGACGGACGACGAATCGCCCGCTGACCAAACAGCGACGGAAGCCCGGCCGAAACGGCGCGGCTGGTGGTCGCTGGGCCGCTGAGGCGCCCGTGATTTCGCGGCGGGGCGCAAGGTTGCCCCGCCGACCCCACCAAACCGTGACCGGGAATGGCTTTCCTTGTCGGAATAACCGGTTAGGTTGGCGCCACCATGCTGGAATTTGATCTTGCCACCGTCGCTTTCCTGCCCGCCGCGCTGATTGCGCTGGTGGCCGGGCTTTTGTCATTCCTGTCGCCCTGCGTCCTGCCCATCGTGCCGCCCTATCTGGCCTATATGGGCGGCATCACCGTGGGCGAGTTGCGCGAGGGGCGGCGTTTGCCGGTGCTTCCCGCGATTTTCTTCGTCCTCGGGTTATCGACGATCTTCCTGCTTTTGGGAATCGCGGCCTCGGCCTTCGGACGCGCAATCCTGCAATATCAGGGCTGGTTCATCACCATTGCGGGGATCACCGTCATGGTGTTCGGTCTGCACTTTCTGGGCATATTCCGCATCGGCTTTCTGGACCGAGAGATTCGCGTCGATGCCGGCGACAAGGGCGGTTCGGCCTTCGGCGCCTATATTCTGGGACTGGCCTTTGCCTTCGGCTGGACGCCCTGCATGGGCCCGCAGCTTTCCGCGATCCTCAGCATGGCGGCCAGTGATGCCTCGCTTTCGCGCGGCGCGGCACTTTTGGGCGTCTACGCCATCGGGCTCGGGGTGCCGTTCCTTCTGCTTGCCGCGTTCTTCCCGCGCCTGTCGGGGCTGATGAGCTTCATGAAGCGCCACATGGCCAAGATCGAACGCATCATGGGGCTTTTGCTATGGACCATCGGGCTGATGATGCTGACCGGCGGGTTCACGGCCATGGCCTATTGGCTGCTCGAGGCGTTCCCGTTCCTGGCCACCATCGGCTAGGACCAGTTGGGCGGCCGCTTTTCCAGAAAGGCGGCGATGCCCTCGGCGGTTTCCGGTAGCATCAGGTTCTCGCACATGGTCGGGCCGGCGATTCCATAGGCGTCGGCGCTGCTTTTGCCCAGTTGGTCGCGATAGGCGCGTTTGCCCAGCCGCACTGCCTGCGGCAGTTTCGCGGCGATCTGTCGGGCCAGCGCCATCGTGGTTTCCGCAAGATCGCCGGGTGGAACGACCCGGTTGACCAGCCCCAGTTCCCGTGCCCGCGCCGCGTCGACGAAATCACCCGTCACCAGCAACTCGAATGCCGCGCGAGGTGCGATGGCGCGGGTCAGGGCGACCATGGGCGTCGTGCAGAACAATCCGATATTGACGCCGTTGACGCCAAAGCGCACGCCATCGGCCGCGACCGCCAGATCGCAGCTGGCGACAAGCTGGCAACCGGCGGCGGTCGCGATGCCCTGCACCTCGGCGATAACCGGCTGGGGCAGGGCGGCGATCTGCTGCATCATCAGGGCGCAATTGTCGAAAAGGGTCTGAAACGCGGCCTTTCCGCCATCGACATCTTCGCGCGCCGCCTGCATCTGGCGAAGATCGTGGCCGGCGCTGAAAGCCTTACCCGTCGCCGCCAGAATGACCGCCCGGATCGAATCGTCCCGCGCGATACGGTCAAGCTCGGTCGCCAGCGCGGCGATCATCTCAAGCGACAGCGCGTTGAAATTCTGCGGGCTGTTCAGCACCAGACGCGCGACATGGTCGTGATCGCTGCGCAGGATAAGTTCATTGTCGGACATGTTCACGCTCCTCCGATAGCTCCGCCCATCCCCGCGCCCTTGCCAGCGACGCCTTGACCGTCCAACCTTAGCCACTGACAGGGCAGGGGGAAAGCATGTCGCCTGAAATGGACCGTGAAGCACTTGGCGCATTCATGGCGGACGAGTTTCCGCAGATGGCGGATGAGGTCGCCGTGGAAAGCCTTGGCACGGACGCGATCACGGTCCGGCTGATGGTGAAGGACAAGCACCTGCGCCCCGGCGGGACGGTCGCGGGGCCGGCGATATTCAGCCTTGTCGATGTCGCGATCTATCTGATGATCCTGTCGCGGATCGGGCCGGTCGCGCTGGCGGTCACGACGAACGCGACGATCGACTTCATGCGCCGGCCAGTGTCCGCGCGCGATCTGCTGGCCGACGTGCGGTTGCTGAAGCTGGGCCGCAGCCTTGCGGTGTGCGATGCGCTGGTGCGGTCCGAGGGCAGCGATCTGCCGGTCGCCCGCGCCTCGATGACCTATGCGATCCCGCCCAGCGGGCGGTGAAAGGGCGTCAAAACCGGAGGCTATCCTAAGGTATTATATTACCAATATTGTAATATATTGATTTCTATTAGTATTTAGACGCATTCCTGTCTTGACCGGCTCGTTGCCATCGCGGATAAGCCGGCATCTCGAATTTGGATTCGTACCCGAAGGGTCTGACTGATGAAAACCTATACCGCAAAACCGGCGGAGATCGAGAAGAAGTGGATCCTGATCGACGCCGAGGGCGTCGTTCTGGGCCGTCTTGCAACGATCGTCGCCAGCCGCCTGCGCGGCAAGCACAAACCGACCTTCACCCCGCATATGGACATGGGCGACAACGTCATCGTCATCAACGCCGACAAGGTGCAGATGACCGGCGCCAAGCGGGATGACAAGCGTTATTACTGGCACACCGGCCACCCGGGCGGGATCAAGTTCCGCACCGCGCGTCAGGTGCTGGAAGGCGCCCACCCCGAGCGTGTGGTGATCAAGGCCGTCGAGCGCATGATCAGCCGCAACAAGCTGGGCAAGCAGCAGATGACCAATCTGCGCGTCTATGCCGGTGCCGAACATCCGCATGAGGCACAGCAACCCGAAGTTCTGGATGTCAAATCCATGAACGCCAAGAACACCCGGAGCGCATGATTATGGCTGACGAAATCAAGACTCTGGACGATCTGAAGTCCGTCGTTACCGGCAATCCGGCCGCCGGCGCCGCCGCTGTCCCGGCCTCCGACGAAGCGCCGCGGGTCGCGCAGCGTGACGATCTGGGCCGCTCTTACGCGACCGGTAAGCGCAAGGATGCGGTTGCGCGGGTCTGGGTGAAGCCCGGCTCGGGCAAGGTCGTGGTGAATGGCAAGGACATCGCCGAATATTTCGCCCGCCCGGTTCTGCAGATGATCCTGCGCCAGCCTTTCCAGGTGGCCGGGGTCGAGGGCCAGTTCGACGTCTATGCCACCGTCGCCGGTGGTGGTCTGTCGGGGCAGGCCGGTGCGGTCAAGCACGGCATCTCGAAGGCGCTGCAGCTTTATGAGCCCAGCCTGCGCGCCGCGCTGAAAGCGGCCGGCTTCCTGACCCGCGACAGCCGCGTGGTCGAGCGCAAGAAATACGGCAAGGCGAAGGCCCGCCGCAGCTTCCAGTTCTCGAAACGCTGAACCGGCATCGCAGGTTTTTACCTGCGCCGCTGTTCCCGGACGCGCCCCCATGGGGCGCGTTTTGCGTTGCGGGGTGGGGTCGAATCGCGTAGTTCTACAGTTGTTTTTATTTCATCAGTCACTGCTTTTGGTTGTATTCATTTCGAAGAGGGGGTTCGGATGCCGACCTATAACGTGACGCAGTTCTACTTCGGTACGTTCGCCGATCTCGATCCCGTCGAGACGTCGGCCAGCAGCCTGAACAACACGAAGAACGAGAACGCGAAAGTGCCGGGTTGGGATAAGGGCTCGACCTTCGACTACAACAATATGAGTATCGTTCAGGTTACCGAGAACGATGTGGTGCGGGGGGGAGTCAGCGATCGTTTGGAAGAAAACGACTACGCCAACCGGCCCACGTCGCAGGGCGGCCCCATCGCTGCGGACAGCTTCACCTACAATCTGGGTGGTGGCGACATTACCTCGAAAATAGATTCGACCTTTATCTGGCCGGTGACCATCACGCTGAAAGATGGCTCGACCACGCAGCAGAACATGACGTTCGTCCAGCTTGAGAACGGCGCGATATTCTCGAACACGGCTGCGCCTTATCTCGCCGGGCAAAAGGTTGCCTCGATTACTCTGGGAAAGCTTCCATTGAAAGCTGATGGAACCCCGACTGACGCTTATAGCCAGTATTACGGGACCGGAGCCAACCGATCGCTGCCCTCGACCACCAGCATCGTCTGCTTTGCCGAGGATGTGGCGATCCGCGTCCCGGGCGGAGAGCGACCGGCGGGCGCGCTGCGTGTCGGCGACGTCGTTGAAACGGTGGACCACGGAAGGAAGCCCGTGCAGTGGTTCGATTCGCGACGTCTGGATGCCGCAACCCTGGCCGAAGCGCCGCATTTGCGGCCTATCCGCATCGCGGCCGGTGCGCTGGGGCGCGGTTTGCCGCAACGCGAGATGCTGGTATCGCCGCAACATCGTGTGTTGGTGCATTCGCGCATCGCGCAGCGGATGTTCTGCGTCGAGGAGGTTTTGGTCGCCGCCAAGAACCTGCTGGCTCTGCCCGGCATCGCGGTCGCCGATGACGTGGACGAAGTGGTCTATGTGCATTTCGCCTTTGATCAACACGAGATCGTTTATGCCGAGGGCGCGCCGGCGGAATCCTTTTATCCCGGGCCGATGGCGCTCCGATCGGTCGATGCTGCGGCGCAACGCGAGCTCGAGGCGATCTTCCCGTCGATTCGCGACCGGCGGGCCGAACCCGCCCGCCGGATGCTTTCGGGCCGAGAGGGCCGGGCGCTTGCCGGGCGGCATCTGAAAAACGAGCGCGAGTTGCTGTCCTGATCGTCCCGGTCGAGCAGCAGTGAAAGCGGTTGCCCGGGGGTGAAGATGGCGCGTTTCCGGCGCCAAGCGTAGGTCATCGGCTCCGATCTTTGCCGCGTGGGACAACCCTGCCGGCGCGGTACGGAATGCCCTGATCCGAACCCGAACCACACCGCCGGGATTATCGATGCTGTCCCGGCGCCTGCATCCCGGTCGGGCCATGCCCCCGAACAGCGCTGTTTGCCCCCATCGGTTCAGCCAGCAGCCACAGCCCGACCCGACCGTGCGCGTCGCTTGGGCATAAGTGATCCACGTCCCCCGATTCCGTCATCGAACCGTCGCGATTCGAGGGCGCGGGGCACAGAGTGGCCGCTGAGCGGCATCTGGCGGATAAAAATTGCTCATATTATCAAAGAACTACGATTTTTCTGACATTTTTCTGACAAATGCTGTTGCGGGTTTCGTTTTGTGGTCCTAGATACCGCCTCACCGAAACGGCGGGGCCGGATCGGTGGCCTTGGAAGCCGGGTCGCGAAAAAAAGTTAAGATTGCTCTTGACGATCTCGCGCACGTTGACTAGATAGGTCTCCTGCCTTGGAAACGGGGTGGAAAATCTGGAAGCTTGGTGGCTTGCTCGGCGCTAGGAATTGGCGCGGATCGGGTTGTTTTGTTTCTTCTTGCTATTTGACATTGTAGTATATTCTGAAGGGATATGCGGGCGGTTTGGTTGTCGGATTTC
>NZ_JBHUEN010000031.1:138184-158814 GCF_042680785.1 Paracoccus pacificus | reverse complement strand
TTACGCCGCCCGCAGCAGCACCATGCCGCCGCTAACGTGGACTAATTTCGCACCGCCGTTCTCAGATGTGCTGCCCTTTCTGGTTCTCGCCATTCTGATGGTGCTGAACGCTCCCGTCGCCTATTGTTTGGCGATCGGCGCCCTGACCTTCTTTATGCTTGGCGCCGGCGTCCCCGTGCAAACCTATGTGCAGCGGATGATCGCGGCCACGGAAAGCTTTCCGCTGCTGGCGGTGCCGTTCTTCATTCTGGCGGGCGTGGTGATGAGCGAGGCTGGGATCACCGGCCGTATCATGCGGCTGGCCGATGCCATGGTCGGGCATATGGTCGGCGGGCTCGCCCGGGTGAACGTGCTTCTGTCCACGCTGATGGGGGGCATGTCGGGCTCGGCCAATGCCGATGCCGCCATGCAAAGCACGGTTCTGGTACCCGAAATGGTCTCGCGCGGCTATGACAAGGCCTTTTCAGCCGCCGTCACCGCCTTTTCGGCAATTATAACCGCGATTATTCCGCCCAGCATCGGCCTGATCCTTTACGGATATCTTGCCGATGTTTCGATCGGCCGGCTGTTCATGGCCGGGCTGGTGCCGGGTCTGCTCATCTGCGCGCTGCAACTGATCGTCGTCGGTCGCGTCAGCCGGGCCAAGGGCTATCCGCCCTCACGCGCGGTGCCGGCCAGCTGGGCCGAACGCGGCCGGGCCTTCATGGATGCGGTTTGGGGCCTCTTGATCCCTGTCGGCATTCTGGGCGGAATCCGGCTTGGCTGGTATACCCCGACCGAGGCCGGTGCCATTGCTGTCTGCTATGCGCTGTTCATCGGGCTGTTCGTCTATCGCGCGCTGCCGGTCCGCCGCATCCCGGCGATGTTTCTGGAAACCGCCCTTGCGACCGCGACGATCATGCTGATCATCTGCGCCGCGCAGGCATTCGGCTTCTTCCTGTCATGGGAACGCCTGCCCGCGCAGCTTGCCGACGGGATGCTGGCATTGTCACAGAACCCGCTGGTGATCCTGCTTCTGATCAACATCCTGCTGATCGCGGTCGGCACCATTCTGGAAGGAGGCGCGGCGCTGATCATCCTGACGCCCCTGTTCGTGCCGGTGATCACCAGCCTTGGCATCGATCCGGTGCATTTCGGGGTGGTGATGGTGCTGAACCTGACCATTGCCGGGGTGACGCCGCCGGTCGGGACGCTGATGTATACGACCTGCTCGATCACCGGCGTCAGCGTCGGCGCCTTCACCCGCAGCGCGGTTCCGCTGTTCATCGCGATGCTGATCTCGCTTGTACTGGTCACCTATGTGCCAATCATCTCGCTGTTTTTGCCCAATCTGGTCTACGGGTCCTGACGGACCCGCAGCCCCTTCCCACGTCATTAAAGGAGACACCCCATGGCCGAGATCGGCGTTCACGCCCGTGGTCTGCCCGGCATGCCGTTGGATCACGCTCAGATCCCCGTCTGGAATGCCGAGAACTGGTATTTCGAGGACTTCACCCCCGGCGACAAGATTCGTTCGATCCGCCGCACCATTTCCGAGGGCGAGTCGATGCTGTTCAACTCGCTTGTCATGGATCACCACCCCTATGTCAGCGACGAGGAATTCGCCGTCGAGGAGGGCGTCTTCGGTCGCCGCCTGGTCGCGGGGGCGATGGTGTTTTCCTATGGGCTGGGTCTCGCCGCCACGAACTGCCTGAACTCTTTTTCCTATGGCTATGACCGTTTGCGTTTCATCGCGCCGGTCTTCATCGGCGACACGATCTACACCATCCGCGAAAATCTCGGCAAAGAGGTCCATGACCACAAGCAGGGCAAGGTTCGCGTCGCCTATTCGGTCTATAAGGGCAAGGGCGAACTGGTGCTTTACGCCGAGCATCTGATGACGGCGCTTTATCGCGATCCGGCCCGGTTCCGGGCCGAGGCGGATGCCCGCCTTGCGGACAAGGCCGCGAAGAAACGGGGCGAAAATGTCTGAGGTGACCTTGCGCGGCATGACCTGGAATCATGCGCGCGGATACGATCCGATGGTGGCCACCGCCCGCGCCTATATGGAGGCGCATCCCGGCGTGACGATCACCTGGGAAAAGCGCTCGCTTCAGGCTTTCGCGGACCGCCCGATCGGCGAGATGGCCGGCAGCTATGACCTCATGGTGATCGACCATCCCCATGTCGGCGAAGTTGCCCGTGCGGGGCATCTGGTCGATTTCGCGGCCCAGGGCCGGGATGGCGAACTCGCTGCGCTGGCGGCCGGGTCAGTGGGGGACTCGCACGCCTCCTATGCGATCGACGGCGGCCAATGGGGGCTTGCCATAGACGCCGCGACGCCCGTGGCCTGCTATCGCCCCGACCTGATCAGCGACGTGCCGCACCGTTGGGATCAAGTGCTGGATCTCGCCCGCGAAGGCCACGTTGGATTTGCGCTGATCCCGATCAACGCGCTAATGACGTTCTTCGGACTGGCACGCAACAATTTGGTCGTCATCGCCGAGAACCCCGAGGAATTGCTGGCCAGCGATGCCGGTGCCGAAGTGTTGGAACGGATGCGCGAGATCGTGGCCCTGATCGACCCGGTCTGTTTGACGCTGGACCCTATCGGCATGTTCGACTGGATGGGTGGCACCCCGGACGCACCGGCCTATTCGCCCTTCGGCTACGGCTATACCAACTATTCGCGCGACGGCTATTGCCGCTTTCCGCTTGTCTTCGCCGATGCGCCGGGCTTTGGCGACAATGGCCCGCGCGGGACCGTCCTTGGCGGCACCGGCATCGCCGTCTCGGCCGCCAGCAACGCGCGCGAGGTCGCGGTGGATTACGCCTTTTGGATCGCCGGGGCGGATTGCCAGAAGGGCCTTTATTTCCGCAACGGCGGCCAGCCCGGCCATGCCGCCGCGTGGGAGGATGACACCTGCAACGCCGCCTGCCGGAACTTTCTGCGCAACACGCGCGAGACGCTGGAAACTTCGTGGGTGCGGCCGCGCTATGACGGTTATATGCAGCTTCAGGACAGGGGCGGTGACATCGTCCATGCCTGCCTGCGCGGTGAAGCGGGCGTCGATGCGACGCTTGATGCCCTGAACGCCGCCTATCGGGAGAGCCGGCGATGAAACGCCCGCTGGAAGGTCTGATCGTCGTCGAGATGGCGCAATATCTGTCCGGCCCCTTCGCCGGACTGAAGCTGGCCGATCTGGGCGCCCGGGTGATCAAGGTCGAGCGTCCAGGCAGCGGCGACCCCTGCCGAAACCTTTACATCTCGGCGCCGGTCGCGGGGCAGAACACGCTGTTCCACGCTATCAATCGCGGCAAGGAAAGCCTGACCGCCGACCTGCACAACCCCGATGACCGGGCATTGCTGACCGGGATCATCGCCGGGGCGGATGTACTGATCCAGAACTTCCGGCCGGGCGTGATCGCGCGTCAGGGCTTCGGCTATGACGAAATGCGCCGCATCAATCCGCGGCTGGTCTATGGCTCGATCTCGGGCTTCGGACAGACGGATTGGGCGGCGCTTCCGGGGCAGGATCTGCTCGCGCAGGCGCGTTCGGGCCTTATGTGGCTGACCGGCAGCCGCGACGACCCGCCGATGCCGATGGGTCTGGCGGTCGCCGACATTCTGGCCGGCGAAGCGCTGACGCAGGGCATCCTCGCAGCGCTGATCGGGCGCGGCATCCATGGTGAAGGCACGCATGTCGAAACCTCGCTGATCGAGGCGCTGCTTTCCTTTCAATTCGAGGTGTTGACCACCTATCTGAACGATGGCGGCCAGCCGCCCGATCGTGCGAAGGTCAACGGCGCGCACGCCTATATCGGTGCGCCCTATGGCGTCTATCCCACCCACGACGGCTGGCTGGCGCTGGCGATGGTTCCCTCGCTGGAGGCACTAGCCAGGCTGATGAAGCTGCCAGCGCTGGCCGCCTATGCCGCCGATCCTGCAGCGGCCCGGCGCGACCGTGATGCCATCAAGGCGCTGATTGCGGAGGCGACGCCCGCGCGTACGACGGCCGAATGGCTGGCGGTGCTGCAACCCGCTGACATCTGGTGCGCCGAGGTGCTGGACTGGCCGACGTTGCTCGACAGCCCCGCCTTCCGGCAACTGAACATGGTGCAGCCTATCGGTGCGCTGCGCACGGTGCGCGGCCCGCTGAGCTTGGCCGGCGCGCCGCTGCCGGTGTCTGGTCCCGCCCCCGAACTCGGTGCCGACAGCAATGTCATCCGGCGGGAATTTAGCACGGGCATCAACGCCGGTTAGTAAAGCAGCGTGACGGCACAGCATGCCCCTTACCGGACATTCCGCATCGCCGGTAACGGTCAGCGCCCGCCCCTGCGCGTCGTCCGCGCCGTCTCGCTCAGCCCCGCCGCGTTCACATGCATGATTTCGGCCCACAGCACATCTCGCCCGTTGGTCCGAACAACATCGGGACCGCATAAACCGGCCCACAACGATCGAGTTCTAAAGCAAACCCTTCAACCGAGCCATGGCAGTGCCTCGCGGCAATCAGCCCCGATGGGGCACCTGAAATCGGCGGGGTGATCCCGATGACAGCCACCGGGATCGGCAGTCGCATACGCCGATACGATCTGCCCCCCTTTCCGCTCACGCGCGTCGGCGAGCGATCACTGCCGCGGCGGCCAGCGCCACCAGACCGGCGCCGATCATTGTCCAGTCAAGAAGATGCGCGATCAGGTCGCCTTGGTTGGCCGCTGATATCCGGCGCGCCGCCGCCTGGGGGTCATCACCCGCGGTCTGCGCATCCATCATTGCGACCATGCCCACGTCGCTGCATTTCGGCAGCAACAGCGCCAGCGCCTCGGCGTCGCTGCCGTTCTGGTCGCGGACGAGTTGTTCGCACCGCGCCTGATCCGCCGCGCTGGTCCCCGCGCCGGCGAACTGTCGATAGCCGCCAAAGCCCAGCAATGCCAGACCGATGATCACGAGAAGAAGTTTCTGCATAGGTTATCCGTTCGTGTTTCAAGCGGCTTCTGTAACACAAAAGCGCTTGGAAAACAGCCGCTTGAACCGGGTGAGGAATCCGCCGCGAACCGCACTGGACGCAGCGAAGAAATGTCGCCCGCAGGTCAGCGCGTCAGGCCCCGGATCGCGGACGCGTTGCGCAGAAGTCGGTGACCGCGGCGTCGATGGCGACCGAGACATCGCCCGCGACGCGCAGGCCGAAAATATCCGTGCGCCTATAGTAACAAAGGATCGTCGGGCGAAGGTTCCAGATCCGCTCTAACTCGTCATCGGGGAAATCGTCGACACGGTGATAGACCGGCGGGACGGCGGGCCAAAGAATCTCGTTCCGTTCGTTGACGATCGCGCAGAAGATGGGGCCGATCGTTTCGGTGATATCGGCCCGGGTCAGGCTGATATCGGCCATGCCCGAAAGCAGGTTCAGCCGCCTCCGGTTCGGGTCCGAGACCACCGCCTCATATTCGAGATAGAACCGCGCGAAGGGCAGTCGCAGTCTTGCAGACCCCTCGGCCACGCGGTCTTGCGTCAGCGCAGGAAATGGCGGCGGCAAACCGCTGCAAGCAGCGCGTCCCTGTTGGCGAAATATTTGAACAGCAGCGCATTCGAAATGCCCAGACGCTTGCAAAGCTCTCGGCTGCTGGCCTTGAACCCCTGTCCGGCAAAAAAGCCCCGGCACCTTCGATGATCGCCGCGCGGCGGTCCGTCGCCGGCATCCGGCGTTTCGGGCCCTCGTCGGACACTGCCGTCACCTCCTCTCCGGACAGGGACCGATCCAGCATGAGCGCCGCAAGCGAGTAAGTGCTTACCCCCTTCTTGACCACGAAGCGCGCAGGCACTTACCTGAAGCCACCAGCGGGTTTTGAGGGAGAACAGGATTGGCCGCCCCACGCAAAGTCATCATCACCTGCGCTGTGACCGGCGCAATCCATACCCCTTCCATGTCGCCCTACCTGCCGGTAACGGCCGATGAGATCGTCAAGGCGGCGCTAGGTGCGGCCGAGGCGGGGGCGGCGATCATCCATCTTCACGCACGCGACGAAAAGGACGGCCGCCCCGACCAGACGCCGGAAGGTTTCGCCCGCTTTCTGCCGCGCATCAAACAGGGCACCGATGCGGTGCTGAACATCACCACCGGCGGCAGTCCCTTCATGACGGTCGAAGAACGCGTCCTGCCCGCCAAGGTTTTCGCGCCCGAGGTTGCCTCGCTGAATGTCGGCTCGATCAATTTCGCGCTTTATCAGATGCTGGAGCGGTTTCCGGACCTCAAGCACGACTGGGAGCGGCAGCACCTTGAAAACTCGCGCGATCTGGTGTTCCGCAACTCGTTCAAGGACATCGAATATATCCTGCGCACGTTGAACGAGAACGGCACCCGGTTCGAGTTCGAATGCTATGACATCGCGCATCTTTACAACCTAAGGCATTTCGCCGATCGCGGGCTGGTCAAGGCGCCGTTCTTCATTCAATCGGTGTTCGGCCTGCTGGGCGGCATCGGCACCCACCCCGAGGATGTCATGCACATGAAGCGCACCGCCGACCGCCTGTTCGGCGCGGATTACCGCTGGTCGGTGTTGGGCGCGGGCGCATCGCAGATGCGTATCGCGGCGCAATCGGCGGCGATCGGCGGCAATGTCCGCGTCGGGCTTGAGGACAGCCTGTGGGACGGCCCGGGTCGGTTGGCCCAATCGAATGCCGAGCAGGTCGCGCGCGTGCGCCAGATCATCGAGGGGTTACGGCTGGAAATCGCCACCCCCGATGAGGCCCGCGAAATTCTGGCGCTGAAGGGCGGCGACAACGTCAATTTCTGACCTCGCCCGGCTGGTTGCGCGCTGATCGGCACCGGCCGGCGGGACCATTGTCCGGTGCGGAAGAACCGGACGGGTCATGCCGGGCACGATGCGCCCCGGGGTTGATGCCCCGCGTCGACGACGAGAGCGACGATCCGCGATAACCCTGTTCGGCGGCGAAACCCGGATTGAGCGCCGGCCGGAGCACGCCGGGTTCGGCTAGCGCCAAAAGCCGCTGTGACCCGCTGCGACCTCATCCTCGATCTCGGCGAAAGGCCCGCGCGTCGTGACCGGGCGCTGCCCGGCGGCGAATACGGTTTCGCAGGGCAGATCCAGCGTCAGGTTTTCGGGATTGTCGCCGGTCAGAACCGCCAGACGCTTTTCGGTCATCCCGTAAACCACCGCGCCGATGCCGGCCCAATAACAGGCGCCGGCACACATGCAGCAGGGCTCGACCGAGGTATAAAGCGTGCATTTCGCAAGGAATTCGGGGGCGAACCGGCGGCTTGCCTCGCGCGCCACATTCAGTTCGGCATGCCCGACCCCCTTGTCGGCAAGATAGGAATTGCCGCTGCGCAGTAATACCTCGCCTTCCGGGCCGACGAGAATCGCGCCAAAGGGATGGTTGCCCGCATCGCGGCTTTGCCGCGCGATCCTGATCGTCTCGCGCAGGTGTTTCAGGTCGGTTTCCTTCATGGCAGGCTCCTGAAACCGGGGGCACCTTTGCGCCGGGCAGGCCGTATCCGCGAAAAGGGTTGCCCGGCCGTGGCTGCCCCACCGACGACGCGCATCAATGCCGCCGGAAAGGGCCGGGTTCGCCCGTTGGCTGGTTCGGGCGGCAACCCTGCGCCATCGGCATGCCTTGCGATCAAGACCGACCTGCCTCGAGCTTGCGGACCAGTTCGACGAAATGTTCGCCGCGTTTTTCGAAATTCGGGTATTGGTCGAAACTCGCGGCTGCCGGGGCAAGCAGAACCGTTTCTCCGGGCTGGGCCTCGGCGGCGGCGGCGGCGACGGCGGCCTCCATCGTTTCCGATATCTCATGCGGGGTCTGGGCGATTTCCAGCGCGAAATCGCGCGCCGAATGGCCGATCAGATAGGCTTTCACCACCCGGCCCATATGCGGCACCAGCGCGGCGATGCCGCCATCCTTGCCAAGGCCGCCGGCGATCCAGCGGATCTTGTCGAATGCCTGAAGCGCCTTTTCGGCGGCATCGGTGTTCGTCGCCTTGCTGTCATTGACCCAGCGCACGCCATTGATCTCGGCAATGGTCTGGCTGCGATGCGGCAGGCCGGCGAAGCTGTGGAACGCCGCCTCGATCTCGCGCGGGGCAAGACCGACGCTGCGGCAAGCCGCCCAGGCCGCGCAGGCATTCTGGTGGTTATGCGCGCCCGGCAACCCGGCGATGTCGCGCAAATCGACGGATGCGACCTGCCGGCCCTTGCGCCACTCGGCCAGAAAGCCCTTGCGGGCGAATACCGACCAGCCGAAGTCCTGCAATTTCTGGCTGACCGACACCCGGATCACCCGGTCGTCCGCCGGACCCTGCGCCAGTTGATCGGCCAGATAGCGGCCCTCGATCTCATCGACGCCGACGATGGCGCGGTCGGGGCCGCCTTCGGAAAACAGCCGTCGCTTGGCGGCGAAATAGCCGCCGATCCCGGCATGGCGGTCCAGATGGTCGGGCGACAGGTTGGTCAGAACCGCGACATCCGGGGTCAGCGCGCGGGCAAGATCGGTCTGGTAACTGGAAAGCTCCAGCACCACGACCTCGGCATCCTGCGCCGGTTCAAGGGACAAGACACCCCTGCCGATATTGCCGCCCATCTGCGTGGGTCGCCCGGAATGTTCCAAGATGTGATGGATCAGCGCCGTGGTGGTCGATTTGCCGTTCGAGCCGGTGACGCAGATCACCCGCGGCATGGTATCGAAGCGATCCCAGTCGGCGGTCGCATAGCTGCGGAAGAACAGCCCGATGTCGTTGTCGACCGGGATGCCACGGTTATAGGCCTCGGCGATTGCGGGATGCGGTTTGGGATAAAGATGCGGGATTCCGGGACTGGTGATCAGCGCGGTCACCCCGTGCCAGCCCCCGTCGCGGGTCAGATCGGCAAGGATCATGCCGTCGGCCTCGGCCTGTTGACGGGCTTCTTGTCCGTCGTCCCAGACCACGACGTCGGCCCCCCCCGCCTTCAATGCCGCCGCGGTCGCGCTTCCCGACCGGCCGAGGCCGAGGACGGCGATGGTCTGGTTCTCGACGCCCTGGACTGGGATCATCTGTCGCTTTCTCCGATCTGCCGGCCCGGGGGGCTGTCTGCCCCGGGCCCCCAAGAGTATTTCCGTAAAGATGAGGCAGCGCGCAAGCCGTCAGGGGCCAAGGCAGCGGATCAGACTGCCATCGGGATCGACCAGCGCGAACATGCGCAGCCTGTCGGTGACGCGGTGCACTCCCGGATGCAGTCGGGGGATGCCCCCGCCCGGCAGGTCCAGTGCCGCATATTCGGCCAGCAACCCGTCCAGATCATCGGTGCGGATACAGGCGCTGAAACAGCTTTCGCCGGGAACCAGATCCGGGTGGGGAAAGAATTCGATCACCGCATCGCCGCGTTTCAGGATCATCCAGCCGTCATCGCGCCAGCTGCGCTGAAAACCCATGCGCCCGTAGAAGGCTTCGGTCACGTCATAGTCGCGGCTTGGCAGATTGGCAGTGACGATCATGGCCATCTCACCGCAGCTTCAGCGTCGCCAGCCCGATCAGCGCCAGCACGGCCGAGATGATCCAGAAGCGGATCACGATCTGCGGCTCGGACCAGCCCATCTTCTCGAAATGATGATGGATCGGCGCCATCAGAAACACCCGCTTGCCGGTGCGCTTGAAGTAAAGCACCTGAATGATGACGCTCAGCGCCTCGACCACGAACAGGCCGCCGACGATGGCCAGAACCGCCTCGTGCTTGGTGACGACGGCGATCGCACCAAGTGCGCCGCCCAGTGCAAGGCTGCCAGTGTCGCCCATGAAAACGGCGGCGGGAGGCGCGTTATACCACAGAAAGCCAAGCCCCGCGCCGATGAGCGCCGCGCAGAAAACCGGGATCTCGCCGGCGCCGGGGACGTGATGGACCCCGAGATAGGTGGCGAAGTCGATGCGCCCGACGAAATAGGCGATGATTCCGAAGGTCGCGGCGGCGATCATCACCGGGCCGATGGCCAGCCCATCCAGCCCGTCGGTCAGGTTCACCGCATTCGCGGCCCCCACGATCACCAGCATCGAGAAGGGCACAAAGAAGATGCCCAGATTTATCAGCGTATCCTTGAGAAACGGCACCGCAAGCTGGCCGGTCAGCGGGTCCGGTTGCACCCATGCCGTCAAGGTGCCAGCAACAGCAGCGATCACCAGCCCGATCAGCATGCGCACGCGGGACGAGACGCCGCGCGTGTTCTGCTTGCTGACCTTGGCATAGTCATCGGCAAAGCCGACCGCCGCGAAGCCATAGGTCACGAACAGGACGATCCAGATATAAGCGTTGTCCAGCCGCGCCCAGAGCAGGGTCGAGACCAGAAGCGCCGAAAGGATCAACAGCCCGCCCATGGTGGGGGTGCCCGCCTTGACGAAATGGCCTTCGGGGCCGTCGCTGCGGATCGGCTGGCCCTTTTTCTGCTTGCGGCGCAGCCATTCGATCATCGGACGCCCGAAGACGAAGCCGAAAATCAGCGCCGTGAAGAACGCCGCCCCGGCGCGAAAGGTGATGTAGCGGAACAGGTTGAAAACGTCTCCGCCGCTGGACAGCTCGGCAAGCCAGTAAAGCATTCTTATTCCCTTCGCTCGGACCCGAGGCCATCGCCCAGTTTGCGCAGGGCGTCAACCACGGTCGATATGCGCGAACCTTTTGAGCCCTTGATCAGCACGATATCGCCGCGTCTGACAAGGTTTCCCGCCTGCGCAACCAGATCGGCGGCGGTTTCCGCCCAAATCCCGCGCTGCGCCGGCGGCAGGGCGTCGTAAAGATGCCGCATCAGCGGACCGGCGGTATGGACCAGCGCCACCCCCTGCATCGCCGGATGGCGGGCCATGCCGGCATGCAGCGCCTGTTCGTCCGGGCCGAGTTCCAGCATATCGCCAAGGATCAGCACCCGCCGGCCGCCTGGCGCCGGTTCAAGCCGCGACAAAAGCGCCAGACCGGCGGCAAGCGAGGTCGGGCTGGCGTTAAAGGCATCGTCGATGATCTCGACCGCGCCGATCTTCTCGCGTGCGCCGCGTCCGGCCGGTGGCGACCATTGCGACAGCGCCTCGGCGGCTGTCACGGGATCGGCCCCGATCGCGTGCACCGCGGCAATGACCCCCAGCGCGTTCAACGCAAAATGCTCACCCGCCGAGCCGATGCGAAAGGCAAGCGGCCGGCCGTTCAGTTCCGCCTCGACCAGCGTGGTGTCGCTTTCGGGTGTCGCGGTGATCAGGCGCACATCGTCCTGTGCCTGCCGGCCAAAGCGCAGCAACCGATGCCCGGCCGCGCCTTGTTCAAGAACCGGCGTCACGTCAAGGCCGGTCGGAACGATCGCCGCGCCTTCGGGCTCCAGCCCGGTGAAGATCGCGGCCTTCTCGGCGGCGATGCCCTCCATGCGGCCGAATGCCTCCAGATGGACGGCGGCGATGGTGGTGATCAGCGCGGCATGCGGGCGCGCCATGCGGGCCAGCGGCGCGATCTCGCCCGGGTGGTTCATGCCAAGCTCGAGCACCGCGAATTCGGTATCGGCCGGCATCCGCGCCAGCGTCAGCGGCACACCCCAGTGGTTGTTATAGCTCGCCTCGGCGGCATGGACCCGCCCCTGCCCGGCCAGCGCCAGCCGCGCCATATCCTTGGTCGAGGTCTTGCCGACCGAGCCGGTGATGGCGATGACCCGCGCCGCCGTCCGCGCCCGCCCGGCCACGCCAAGCGCGCCAAGCCCGGCCAGAACGTCATCGACGATGATCAAGGGCGCATCCGGCCCGACGCCCTCGGGGACGCGGCTGACCATCGCCGCGCCGGCGCCTTTTTCCAGCGCGATGGCCACGAAATCATGACCGTCGCGGACGTCCTTCAGCGCCACGAACAGATCCCCGGGCGCGATGGTGCGGGTGTCGATCGAGACGCCCGTCACCGACCAATCGCCCTGAAGGCGGCCGCCGGTCGCGCGGGCGATTTCCGTTGCCGTCCAAAGCGCCATCAGATGCGGCCGTCCAAAGCCGCCACCGCGACCGAGGCTTGCTCGCTGTCGTCGAAGGGATAGATGTCCTCGCCGATCTTCTGGCCGGTCTCGTGGCCCTTGCCGGCGATCAGCAGGGCATCCCCGGGGCCCAGTTCATCCACGCCGCGCAGGATCGCCTCGGCGCGGTCAGGGATCTCGGTCACCAGCGTGTTGAGCGGTCGGGCACCCGCGATCACCTCGGCGCGGATAGCGGCGGGGTCTTCCGAACGCGGGTTATCGTCGGTCACATAGACCACATCGGCATGGCGCGCCGCCGCCTCGCCCATCAGCGGGCGCTTCAGCCGGTCACGGTCGCCGCCGGCGCCAAAGACCACGACGATCCGGCCCATCACATGCGGGCGGAGCGATTCCAGCGCCGAGGCCAATGCGGCGGGTTTGTGCGAGTAGTCGACGAATACGGTGGCACCATTCTCGCGCGTTGCCACAAGCTCCATCCGGCCGTGGACGGTGCGCAGGTCGGGCAGAGACTGAACCACCTGTGTCGGATCGGCGCCGCCCGCGATGGCGAGCCCCGCGGCGGCAAGCACGTTCTCGGCCTGAAAACCGCCGATCAGCGCAAGGCGCAGGTGATGCGTCACCCCAAGGATCGAGCAGCGCAATTCCTGCCCGGTCGAGTCGTAACGTTGGTTCAGAATTCGCAGATCGGCATCGACCGCACGGCCGACGGTCAGCAATTCCAGATCGCGGTCGCGGACAATGCCGAGCACCTCGGCGCTGCGGGAGTCGTCAAGGTTCACCACGGCGGTGGCGCCATCCGGCAGAACGCGGCTGAACAGCAGCGCCTTTGCCGCGAAATAATCGTCGAAGGATTTGTGATAATCCAGATGATCCTGGCTGAAATTGGTGAATGCCGCAGCCTTCAGCGTAACGCCGTCCAGACGGCGCTGATCCAGCCCATGGCTCGAGGCTTCCATCGCGGCATGGGTGATGCCGGCGGCAGCGGCCTCGGCCAGAAGCCGGTGCAGGGTCAGGGGGTCGGGCGTCGTATGGGCAAGGCTGGCCTGAAAATCGCCAAGCACCCCCATCGTCCCGAGGCTGATAGACGGATAGCCCAGCGCCTGCCAGATCTGCATGGTGAAATTCGCGACCGAGGTCTTGCCCGAGGTGCCGGTGACCGCAACCACGACTTCGGGTTGGGCGCCGAACCACAGGGCGGCGGCACCGGCCAGCGCCGCACGCGGATCCTCGGCCACGATAAGCGCCACGTCCGCGCCTTTCAGCGCATCTGCGGCAAGGGCCGCGCCCTCACGGTCGGTCAGGATGGCGGCGGCCTTCTGACGCAGCGCGTACTGGATGAACTCGCCCCCGTGCACCGCCGATCCGGGCAGCGCCGCGAACAAATATCCCGGTTTGACCTGCCTGCTGTCCAGCGCGATGCCCGTCACCACCGGATCAGCCCCTCCGCCTGCATGCAGTCCAAGTGCGGAAAGCGGTTTGCCGGTTGAATCAGCCACGAAAGCCCCCTGTTCAGTTCTGGCTGAGCTTTAGCCCATCCCGGAACCGAGGTTCAACAGTCGGCAATTCGGCGTCGATCGGGCGCAGCCCCACAAGCGGCGACAACCTGCGCACCATCTCGGCCGCAACCGGCACGGCGGTCATGCCGGCGGTCCGGCGGGCAACGGCACCCGAGGTTTCCGACGGCTCGTCCAAGGTCACGACCAGCACATATTTCGGGTCGTTGACCGGAAAGACCGAGGCGAAGGTCGAGATCACCTTGTTTTCATAATAGCCGCCGGTGGGCTTTGCCTTGTCGGCGGTCCCGGTCTTGCCCGCGACCGCGTAGCCGGGAACTTCGGCCTGGCGGGCGGTGCCCCGCGTCACCACCTGCCGCAACAGCGCAAGGGCGGTTTGTGCGGCGGCGGGGGATATCACCTGCGGTCCCGGCGGCCGGTTGCGGTTGTTGACCAGCGTCGGATAGACCCGCCGCCCCTTGTTCGCCAGCGTCGCATAGGCAGCTGCAAGGTTCAGGGGGCTCGACGCCACGCCGTGACCAAAGGCCACCGTCGCCGCCGTCACCGCCGGCCAGCGCGACGGCACCAGCGGCCGGGCATTGGCGGCCTCGACCATCTCGACCGGCGAGGGATCGAAAAGACCCAGCGACTTCAGGAATGCGCGCTGCCGTTCCGGGCCGATCATCTGCGCTATATGGACCGTCCCCACGTTCGAGGATTTCACGATGATCTCGGTGACCGAAAGCTGCGCGCCGTAATTGTGGAAATCGCGGATCTTGTACTTGCCGATCGTCATCGGCGACCGCGAGTTGATCATCGTAGTCGGGCTGACCAGCTTCAGATCCAGCGCCTGCGCGACCGGGAAGATCTTGAAGGTCGAGCCAAGCTCGTACTGGCCCTGAAGCGCGCGGTTGAACAGCGGGCTGTCGCTGGCATCGCCCTTGGTCAGCGGCGACGGCCGGTCGTTGGGATCAAAGTCAGGCATCGAGGCCATGGCGACGATCTCGCCGGTCTGCACCTCCATGAGGATGGCGGCCGCGCCCTTGGCGTTCATCACCTTCATCCCCGAGGACAGCACCTGCTCCATCGCGCCTTGCACGGTCATATCAATGGACAGCCGCAGCGGCGCGCCGTTCTTGGCCGGATCGCGCAGCCAGCCGTCGAATTCCTTCTCGACCCCGGCGACGCCCAGAACCTCGGCGCTGTTCACGTCCTCGCGGCCAAAGTTGAAGCCGCCAAGAATATGCGAGGCGAGCCGGCCGTTCGGATAAAGCCGCATCTCGCGCGGGCCGAACTCCAGCCCGGGGTCGCCGATGTCATGGACGGCCTGCATCTGTTCGGGGCTGATCTTCTTCTTGATCCAGACGAATTTACGCGCGCCGGTGAAATCCTTGGTCAGCCGCTCTTTGTTCAGGTCGGGAAAGATGCGGACAAGCTCATTTGCCACGCGCACCGGATCGACCATCTTCTGCGGCTGGGCGTAAAGCGAATAGGTCAGCAGGTTGGTCGCCAGAATCCGACCCTTGCGGTCGATGATGTCGGCCCGCTGGGCGATGATGCCCGCGCCTGTGCCGGTGGTCTGGGCGCGGGGCTCGCTGGGCTGGCTGGAGGCCAGCGCGGCCATGCGCACACCGACCGTGCCAAAGGCCAGCACAAAGACGGCGGCCATGACCAAAAGCCGCCCCTCGGCCCGTTTGCGGGCGCGGTCCTGAATTTCGGCATGGCGGCGGGCGCGGTTTTCGGCCTCGATTTCATCCGGGTTCTCGCCCTTTTCGCGGGCGCGCAGGATACGGGCGAGCGGACGAAGCGGGGTGCGGATCATGGCTTTCTCTCCGGCCTCGGAAGGGGTTTCGGAACGGTTTTGACGACGGCGGCGCCAGCCGGGGCTTGGGCGCCAGCCGGGGCTTGGGCGGCAGATGCGGCCGGGGCAGCGGCGGGAATGGCAGCCGCCGCCATGACGGCGGTCGGGTTCGGCCCCATCGCCACCAGCAGGTCCTGTTCCTCGGGCGGGGGCGCGGCCTTGGGCAGCGGATAGGCGATCTGCTGCACCTCGATGAACTGCGAGGCGCCGAAGGGCACCAGTTTCAGCTTGTCGAAGTTCATGTTGACCAGCTCGCGCAGCCGTTCGGGACGGTTCAGAAACGCCCATTCCGCCCGCAACACGCCGAGTTCCTCACGCAATCCGGCGATCTCGCGCTGGACGGCGGACATCTCGCCCAGGGCTGATTGGGTGCGGTAATTCTCGCGGTAGGCCCAGAAGGCCAGCCCCATCACCGCCACCAAAGTCACCATATACAAAAACGAGCGCATCAGGCGGTTCCCCACTGAACAGGACGCGGAAGTCCAAGCGAATTCGGATCGGCCACACCGGCCGGGGCATCGGTGCGGATGGCGACGCGCAGCAGCGCCGAGCGGGCGCGCGGGTTTGTCTCCAGCTCGGCCGGATCGGCGCCGATGGCGCGGCGGAATGGCAGGGTAAAGGCGGGTGCGTCGCGTTTGATGGCGGGGGCATAGCGGCTGCCGCCGCCGGTCGTGCCGGACCGGGCCTGCATGAACCGCTTGACGATCCTGTCTTCCAGCGAATGAAAGCTGACGACCGCCAGCCGGCCACCGGCGACCAGCGCCCGCTCGGCCGCCTCGAGCCCCGCCACAAGCTGACCGAATTCGTCGTTGACCCAGATCCGAATGGCTTGAAAGGCGCGGGTGGCGGGATGGCTTTGGCCCGGTTTCGGACGCGGCAGGCAGGCGGCCACGACCTCGGCCAGCGCCAGGGTCCGCTGAATCGGCCGCGCCGCGACGATGGCGCGGGCGATCCGGCGCGCGGCGCGTTCCTCGCCATAGTGATAGAGCACGTCGGCGATGACGCCTTCATCGGCGCGATTGATCAGATCGGCGGCGCTGGGGCCATCCTGCGCCATGCGCATGTCCAAGGGACCGTCGCGCAGAAAGGAAAACCCGCGTTCGGCCTGATCAAGCTGCATCGAGCTGACGCCCAGATCCAGAACCACGCCTTCGACCGGGCGACCGGCGAGAGTGTCCAGTTCCGAAAACGTGCCCTGCATCAGGTGCAGCCGATCGCCGTATTCTGCGGCCCAGTCCCCGGCCATGCGAAACACGGCCGGATCGCGGTCGATGCCGATCACCTGATCCGCACCGGCCGCAAGCAGCCCGCGCGCATAACCACCGGCACCGAAGGTGCCATCGACCCAAGTCCCGGTAACGGGCGCGCAGGCCCGCAGCAGCGGGTCCAGCAAGACGGGAATATGCGGGGCGGCCATGGTCTAGCCCTCATCCGCGAGGGACGGCGGCGGCGGAAGCAGCGACAGCGGGTCAGCGCCGGGCTCGAAGTCGGGGATCAGGTCCTCAAGCCGCCGTTCCTCATCCTCATAGGCGGCGGGGGTCCATACCTTGATGTAATCGCCGGATGCGATGAAGAAGGCCCGGTCCTCGAGCCCGATCTTCTCGCGCAGCTTCTGGGGCAGAACCAGACGGCCGTCGCCGTCGATCTCGGCCTCTTCCGAATGGCCGTGCATGATCGATTCCAGCAGCGTGCGTTCGGGGCTGCCACGCTGCATGCGGTCGATCTGGGCGTCGATTTCCTCGATGGCTTCGATGGTGAACAGGCGCAGGTGCTGCCAGTCGCGGGTGCCGTAGACGATGACAAGCTGGGCGCGGCGATCCGAGGTCCAGTCGGGGTCGCAGGCTTCGAAGACGCGGCGGAACCTGGCCGGAATCGACACGCGACCCTTGGCGTCCACCTTTACCTCTTCCGATCCTCTGAACCTGCGCGCCACTGGCCCACAATCCTCACTGTCCCTGCCCCTTTCCGGTCGCCCGAAAAGGAAAGGGCGGATCGGGCTGCTGCCACTGCCCGATCCGCCGCCCTCGTTCCCATCTCTGGGTCCCGGTTGCTCCGGGGTATCTGTCCGGCGTTGCGCCACCTGGGGGAGGTGCTGCTCGCGCGTGCCGAAACACTTTTGCCGGAAAATCGGGCGCCTGTATGAAGCCTGCTTTTCGCCGTGGGGTCTTGGTGCCCCTTGGTCCCGTCTTCCGTGAGCCAAGGGATGACATGGGAATTTACGGGAAGCAATGGGTAACTTTGGTGCTCAAGCGAAATCACGGATGGATGACTCGGCGAACAAGGCAGGAACATTTTTCGTTTATTGCCTGATTTTCATTATGTATGGTAGGATCGTGCCGCAAGCCACACAATATATAGAAGAATTCGCCTGTGGCAAATTAGTCCCAGATTTTCCCAGTCAAGAAAATTCGCAAACCCGGTCGGCGGAAAAACGCAGGCCAGCCAGCCGGAATCACGCGGGGTAACGCGGCAGTGATTCGAGTTTCAGGGGTGGTTTCCCGTGAGGTTCCGGGCCGTTCCCATGGTTTCCCAGACGGGAAATGCGGCTTCAGGCCATGCCCCCGGCGACCATCCGCCGGGCAAGCTGGGCATAGGCGTCGGCAACCGGCCCGTCGCCGGCCGCGACCGGCAATCCCGAATCGCCCGACAGGCGAACGGACAGATCCAGCGGCACCTCGCCCAGGAAGGGCAGATTCTGCGCCCGCGCCTCGGCCGCAACGCCGCCATGGCCGAACAGATGCTCTTCATGGCCGCAGTTGGGGCATATATAAGTAGACATGTTCTCGACCAGCCCCAGCACCGGGGTCTTGAGCTTGACGAACATGTCGATCGCCCGGCGCGCGTCGATCAGCGCCACGTCCTGCGGGGTCGAGACGATGATCGCGCCGGTCAGGTTGGTCTTCTGGCACAGGGTCAGTTGCACATCGCCGGTTCCGGGCGGCAGGTCGATCAGCAGGATGTCCAGCTCGCCCCACATCACCTGTCCCAGCATTTGCTGAAGCGCGCCCATCAGCATCGGCCCGCGCCAGACGATCGCCTCGCCGTCCTTGGTCAGCAGCCCCATGGACATGAGCGTCACGCCATGGGCCTGCAGCGGCTGGATGCTGTGGCCGTCCGGGCTTGCCGGCCGTCCGGTCACGCCCAGCATCCGCGGCTGGGACGGACCATATATATCCGCGTCCAGAATCCCGACGCGCCGCCCCTGCCGCGCCAGTGCGACGGCAAGATTCGCGGTCAGCGTGGATTTGCCCACACCGCCCTTGCCCGAGCCGATGGCGACGATCCGCGCGACGCCCTTGACCGGCTGGGGACCGGCCTGCGGTGTCGGGTGCCGGCCGATGGTCAGGCTTGGAGGCTGGCCCGGAGCTTGCGCCGCGGGTTGCGGCGCGGCGGGCGCCTTGGCCTGTCCGCGCGTGGTCGTCGGCGCCGTCAGGACGATCGACACCGACTGAACCCCCGGCAGATCGCGCAGCAGCGCCTCGGCCTGCGCCCGCGCCGGCTCGATCCGGCGGGCGGCCTCGGCATCGGGCACCTCGATCACGAAGCGGACCACACCGGCGTCGATGGTCAGGGCGCGAATCATGTCGGCGGAAACCAGATCGCCACCATCGGGCAGGGCGACCTTGCGCAATTCGGCAAGTACGGATTCGCGGTCGGTCATCTCGGGGGGCTCCGCCAGTTCTGTAACGGGCACAAGAATGAACAGTATGACGGACAGTGGCAACCCGGCGCCGGTCTTGAAATCGTGCGACACCGCCCCGCTAGCGCTAACCCGTTGTGACCTCGCGTAACAAGGGCCGATCTTTGCGGAAAGCACATAGCAATGGCTGTTTTTACGCCGCGAAACTTGTCACAATATGTTTATAAACTGTTGATTTATGGCCACAGAGTGGCAAATAGGTCAGCACAAGTTATGCAGTTGCTGCATAGCAGAAATTCGACTTCAACCATTGTGCAAGCGCAGCAAAAGACGCATCTTACCACCAACAGCGCGGCCGATGGCGCCACCCGATGGATCGGCCCGGCACCGCGCAGATGGAATTGAAAGGCAGTATGTAAGATGGCAAGCGTCGACAACATCCAATCCGGCTATGCGGCCCCGAATGCCTCGGGCTTTTTCGGCCGCCTCGCGACGACGATCGAACATCTGAACGAATTTCGCGCGAAACGTGCGGTCTATCGCCAAACCGTCCGCGAACTGAACGAACTGAGCGATCGTGATCTGGCCGATCTTGGCCTGCACCGCTCCAGCATCCGCAGCGTCGCCCGTGAGGCGGCCTACGGCGCGAAGTAAGGTTTCCCCGGCTCTCCTCCTCCCTTGGGCCAGGGTTTAAGGCGGCATCTCCACTCCTCCTCCCAGGGGATGCCGCCAAAGAATACGGGTCACCCCTCCTCCTCCCTGGGTGATCCGGTCCGGCGGCAGCCCCACTCCTCCTCCCAAGGGGATGCCGCCAAGGAATACGGATCACCCCTCCTCCTCCCTGGGTGGTCTGGTCCGGCGGCAGCCCCACTCCTCCTCCCAGGGGATGCCGCCAAGGAATGCGATGGCCCCCTCCTCCTCCCTGGGGCTGTTCGTAAGCGGTGACGGTCGTCTCCTCCCTGACCTCACCGCGTCTTATACGCGGCCCCTCCTCCTCCCTGGGCCAGCGTTGCGGCGGCGACCCCCTCCTCCTCCCTGGGGTCGCCGCTTTTTTTATGCGCGGCACTGGTGTATGCGCCGGACATGCTTTCATATCAGCACGCCTATCACGCCGGAAATCTGGCAGATCTGCACAAACACGCGCTTCTGGCGCGGATGCTGAGCTATCTGACCGAAAAGCCGAAACCGCTCAGCTATCTGGAAACCCACGCCGGGCGCGGGTTGTACGCATTGGACGGTGCCGAGGCGCGCAAGACGGGCGAGGCGGCGGCAGGCATAGATCGCGCGCTTCGCGACGGATGGCTGCCGCTGGACCACCCGTTGCTGAGGGCGCTCGACGCGACCCGGCGCGACCATGGGGCGGATGCCTATCCCGGCTCGCCCCTGATCGCCGAGCATTTCCTGCGCACCGGCGATGTCATGCATCTGGCCGAACTGCATCCGGCCGAGGTCGAGGCATTGGCCCGGACGATGGGGAAAACCGCGCATATCCATCGGCAGGACGGGTTCCAGATGGCGCAAAGCGTCGCGCCCCCGACGCCGCGCCGGGGCATCGCGCTGATCGACCCCAGCTATGAGGTGAAGGCGGATTACGACCGGATGCCCGACGCGATCGCGGCACTGGCCCGGAAATGGAACGTGGGCGTAGTGGCGCTTTGGTATCCGTTGCTGACCGATGCC
>NZ_JBHUEN010000031.1:0-138121 GCF_042680785.1 Paracoccus pacificus | reverse complement strand
GTTTCCCCCCGCCCGCCCCGGTCACGGCATGGTCGGGTCGGGCATGTTCATCCTGAACCCGCCATGGGGCACCGAGGGCGAGGACGCGCGGCTGTCCGAAACCTTCGGCCGTATTGCCCCGCAGTAATGGATATTTGGACAAGGAAGATGGGTGGCTCCTGCGCCGGTGACACCCGCGCCGGTCGGGCGGCCGGTCAGAACGGCACGTCGCCCGCCGCCTCGGCCGGCTGCACATAGGCGGCCTTGATCGTTTTCATTCCCGTCGAGAAGGCGACGCTCAGCGTATCCTCGGACATATCGACGATCTCGCCATAGCCGAATTTCTGATGGAAAACCCGATCGCCGACCGAAAACCGGGCGGCGGGATCATGGTCGATCACCACCGGCGTGCGATGCGTGGGGCCCGGCCGGCTGGCGGCGCGTTCCTGCATCCGCTTCCAGCCGGGCGAGTTGTAGACATCCGCCTGCGCCGCGCGGTCGTGCATATTGCTTTGTGCAAATGGCTGCGCCGCCGCGCCAAAGCCACCGCCGTAAAGCCCGGGCGGGGTCAGCACCTCGACATGGCTGCCCGGCAGCTCGTCGATGAACCGCGAGGGCAGCGAGCTTTGCCATTGCCCGTACATGCGGCGGTTGCCGGCAAAGCTGATCGTGGCCAGAGTTTCGGCGCGGGTGATGCCGACATAGGCCAGCCTGCGTTCTTCCTCGAGGCCCTTCATCCCGGTTTCGTCCATGCTGCGCTGGCTGGGGAACAACCCGTCCTCCCACCCCGGCAGAAAGACGATCGGGTATTCAAGACCTTTGGCGGCATGCAGCGTCATGATGCTGACCGCGTCCTGTGCCTCGGCGCTGTCATTGTCCATGACCAGCGCGACATGTTCCAGAAAGCCTTGCAGGTTATCGAATTCCTCCAGCGCTTTGACCAGTTCCTTGAGGTTTTCCAGACGCCCCGGCGCGTCCGGCGACTTGTCGGCCTGCCACATGGCGGTATAGCCCGATTCGTCAAGGATGCGCTCGGCCAGTTCGACATGGTTGACGGTGCTGTCGAGCGCATCCGCATGCCAGCGGCCCATGCTTTCGGTAAACTCGCGCAGCCGGCCCGCGCCCTTGCCGCCCAACATGCCGTCGCGCACCGCCAGCTTGGCGCCGGTCAGCAGGTTCGCGCCCTGTTTGCGGGCGGCGCCCTGGATGGTCTGCACCGCCTTGTCGCCAAGGCCGCGCTTTGGCAGGTTCACGATCCGCTCGAAGGCCAGATCGTCGTCGGGGCTGACGGCCAGCCGGAAATAGGCCATGGCATCGCGGATTTCCTGGCGCTCATAGAATCGCGGGCCGCCGATGACGCGGTAGGGCAACCCGATGGTCATGAACCGGTCCTCGAAGGCGCGCATCTGGTGACTGGCGCGGACCAGAATGGCGACGTCGTTCAGATCGCGCCGGCCGATGGCGGCGCGGTGGCCGCCATGGAACGCCTCGATCTCTTCGCCGATCCAGCGGGCTTCGGCCTCGCTGTCCCAATGGCCGATCAGGCGCACCTGCTCGCCCCCCGTCGCCTCGGTCCAAAGGGTCTTGCCCAGGCGATTCGCGTTGGCTGCGATCAGCCCCGAGGCAGCGGCCAGGATATGCGGGGTCGAGCGATAATTCTGTTCCAGCCGGATGACCTTGGCGCCGGGAAAGTCGGTCTCGAACCGCAGGATGTTGCCGACCTCAGCGCCCCGCCAGCCATAGATCGACTGGTCGTCGTCGCCCACGCAGCAGATGTTGCGATGCGCCTGCGCCAGCAACCGCAGCCACATGTATTGCGCGACGTTGGTGTCCTGATATTCGTCGACGAGGATATAGCGGAACCGGTCCTGCCACTGTGCCAGAACGTCCGGGTGGTTCTGGAAGATGGTGACGCAATGCAGCAGCAGGTCGCCGAAATCGACCGCGTTCAGCGCCAGCAGCCGGGCCTGATAGGCGGCGTAAAGCCGCACCCCCCAGCCGTCATAGGCCCGGGCATCGGCTTTCGGCACCCGGTCGGGGGTGATCGCGCGGTTTTTCCAGCCGTCGATCAGCCCGGCCAGCATCCGCGCCGGCCAGCGCTTTTCGTCGATATTCTCGGCCGCGATAAGCTGTTTCAGCAGCCGCAACTGATCGTCGGTGTCCAGAATGGTGAAATTCGGCTTCAGCGTGATCTCGTCGCCGTTCGGCAATGTGCCCGCGATCAGTTCGGCATGGCGGCGCAGGATCTTGACGCTGACCGAGTGGAAGGTGCCGAGCCACGGCATCCCCTCGACCGTCTCGCCCAGAAGCCGGCCGATCCGGTCCTTCATCTCGCGCGCGGCCTTGTTGGTGAAGGTGACGGCCAGGATCTGCCCCGGCCGCGCCTTGCCCAGCGTCAGCAGATGCGCGATGCGGGTGGTCAGCGCCCGGGTCTTGCCGGTGCCGGCACCGGCCAGCATCAGCACCGGCCCGTCCAGCGCCTCGACCGCCGCGCGCTGCTGATCGTTCAGCCCGTCCATATACGGCGTCGGCCGCGCCGCCATCGCGCGTTGCGACAGCGACACGGCTACGTGTTCAAAGGCGTCTCTATCGTCGAACCCGGTCATACCGCCAACATAGCGATCCGATACGTCCGGGGGAAGCCCATGTTCACGAGTTGTTCGCAATCTCCCGCGGCGTGCGCGTTTTCCACAGCGACCACAGCACACCCGCCGCAAGAATAGCGAAGGTAATGCCCAGCGAGACCGCCGGCGGCACTTTGGTCAGACCGAACGCATCCGCCACGAAAACCTTGGAGCCGATGAAGATCAGCAGAACCGCCAGCGCATGTTTCAGATAGGCAAACCGGTGCAGCACCGCCGACAGCGCGAAATACAGCGCCCGCAGGCCAAGGATCGCGAAGATGTTCGAGGTATAGACCAGATAGGGATCGGTGGTGATCGCGAAGATCGCCGGCACGCTGTCGACCGCGAAGATCACATCCGCGATCTCGATCATCGCCAGCGCCATGAACAGCGGCGTCGCATAGGTCAGCATTTTGCCCTTTGCGTTCGGCTGGCGGACAAAGAACTTCTCGCCGTGCAGGGTATCGGTCACCCGCAGATTGCGGCGCAGCCAGCCCAGCAGCCGGTTGTCGCCCAGATCCTGATCGTGATCCGCCGCGAACAGCATCTTGATGCCGGTGAAGATCAGGAAAGCCGCGAAGATATACAGAACCCAGCCGTATTGCGCGACCAACGTGGCGCCAAGGCCGATCATGATCGCCCGCAGTACGATCACCCCGAAGATGCCCCAGAACAGCACCCGGTGCTGCAAATGGCGCGGGATGGCGAAATAGCCGAAGATCATCGCGATGACGAAGATATTGTCCATGGCGAGGGATTTCTCGACCACGAAGCCGGTGACGTATTCGACCGCCGCCTGCTGGCCCATCTGCCACCAGACAAAGCCGCCGAAGGCCAGCCCCAGCGCGATATACATCGCCGACAGCGCGAGGCTGCGGCGCACGCCGATCTCGCGGTTGCCACGGTTGAGGATGCCCAGATCCAGCGCCAGCAGCACCGCCACCAGCCCCAGAAACACCAGCCACATCCACAGCGGCTGCCCCAGATAGATTGTCAGTAGAATTTCCATGTCCGACCCTGTTCCTGTCGGACGGCACCGGAACACCGGAGGTAACGCGGGCCGCCCTGTTTCAACGATGGTCCGACATCACGATACGACATCGCCAGAGGGGCCCGGTCCATGGGTGGCATGTAGGGGTGGGCAGGGACGGTTCAAGGGGGTGGGGGCGGGATTTTTTGGAAAAATTCGGAAGCTGAATTTAAGTTCAATCTTGTTACAACCAACAACTTTACGCTGGGTGAAAAATTTCTAAGAATTGTACCGACACGCCGCAGAGCCCCCACAACTTGCTACGCTTTCCAGATGATGTAGAATGTTTGAAGAACACCCGACCATCAGAACAACAAGGCAAGTTTCCAGATTGACGATCCAACGCGTGCGTGACCCCGTCCATAACCTAATAGAGTTCGACACACAGGTGGAACTTGAGCGGGTTGTTTGGCAACTGCTTCAAAGCAGACCTTTTCAACGCTTGCGTCGGATCAAACAACTGGGTTTCTCAGAGTTAGTTTACCCAGGAGCAACGCACACAAGGCTCGCCCATAGCATTGGCGTATTCCACACCGCCAGACAACTGATGACGACAGTTCGCAAAAAATCAACCGAGAACAACGAAACACGCGAGAAGATCGCGCTGTCCGCCGCGATGGTTCATGACGTTGGACATGGCCCGTTCAGCCATGCATTTGAGACCGTCGGAAAGCGCCTTGGGCTAAAGTTGGCCGACCATGAGGTGATGAGTGACGAGCTTATCCGCAACGGAGAAATTGCCGAAATACTCAACAACGGTTTCATGGCTGGCTTTGCGGCAAACGTCGCAAACATGATAAAAAAAGAAGGTAAGATCACCCTACATAACTCGGTAGTTTCAAGCCAGTTTGACGCCGACCGACTGGACTATATGCAACGCGATCGGCTGATGACAGGCAGCAAGCATTCAGCTATCGCCCTGGTTTGGTTGCTGGCAAACTTAGATATAGGCAACGTCACTACGGGGATTGACGACACCGAGGTCGGCACGTTTCCGACATTCGTTATAGGCCCCAAGGCCATCCAAGCTGCCGAAGCCTATGTGATGGGCTTGTTCCAGCTGTATCCGACTATCTATTTCCACAAAACCACCCGAGGCGCAGAACTCCTATTCACGGAGATTCTCGTCCGACTGGTTCGATTGGTTCAAGACGGTGCCGTCGAAAGGACCGGACTACCGGCCAACCACCCAATTGTCCGATTTGCGCGAGAACCCGAAGCTGTGGAGAGCGTCTTGGCCCTTGACGACACAGTTGTGTGGGGGGCGCTTCACTTGGTACGACTCTCTGAAGACAAACTGTTGGCCTCGTTTGCAGATAGACTTCTGAATCGAAAGCTTTTTAAGTGCTACGACATCCGATCCGAGATTGCGCACAGGGTTGACCCCCACAACCTAAGTGAGTCACAAGATCTAGCCAGAATCGAAAAATGTTGTGCGTCCATCGCACAGAAGTTACAACAGCTGGAGAGTGAAGAAGAAGGTGCCGTGCCCCGCGTATTCGTGGACGCAACGGAGAGAAAACCTTACAAAGCAGGCGGTAGCAGTCATGGACACAATGAACAAATCTACGTTCGCACCGATGGCGGTATGTTGATAGATATCCGACAACGATCGGAAGTCGTCCGTGCACTTAGTGTGTATAAATTGACCCGCGCGTACTATGATCCTGACGATGGGGATGCCCGAAAAATTATAACCGATATCATTGAGGGAGAGATAACTAATGTCCGACATTAAGGTCAAAGAAGTTGTTGACCTCATTAGTGATGCAGGCGGTCGAATCGTTGGACGGACGAGGCTTCAAAAAATAGCCTACCTACTCACAGCTACCGGCCTCGATGACAGCTTCAAATTTATTTACAAACATTACGGTCCGTTTAGCGACAGCCTAGCATCATCTGCCGAGTTTGGGGCGCTGTTCGGCGACTTGTCTGAAGTCAAAACTCAAACGCAGTGGGGTGCAACCTACTCTACTTACAGTGTTAGTGGTGACGCATCTTCAGAGGGGAACGAATCACGTAAAGCTGTGGCGTCCATAGCGGTGGCGTCGGACTCCATCGAGTTAGAGCTCGCAGCAACCGCTGTGTTCTTGTCCTATGAAGGTTACCCCGATCCTTGGAAAGAAACGGTCGAACGCAAGCCTGAGAAAGCGACTTTTGTCCGCATTCAAAACGCCAAGAAATTGCTGATAAAACTTTCGAACGTGCCCGTTCCCCAGCCTATTCCTGCCGCTTTGTACTCCTAAACTTCCGCCTCAATACTAAAGCGTTATCCCAAACTCTACCGTGCCAGACGATCGCTCGCGGTGTGTGCAACGGGCGGCGGTTATCATTCCCCCTACCCCCTCAACCCCGCAAACGTCATCGGGTCCAGGCTCGATTGCGCAAACGTCGGCCCCTCGGTCAGCAAACTCACGGCATCATGCGAGTGCAGCGATTCCTGATGGCTCGCAATCACCCGGAAATCGCCGATGCGGGGGTCCAGTTGCATTTGCTCGGCGAAGGCCCGCACCGCGTCCTCGACGAAAATCGGGTTGGCGGCGTTCAGTTCGGCGAAGGCCTGTTCGTCCTCGCGCTTGACCATCACCTGGGTTTCGCTGGGCACGGCGCGGCGGGCAATGTCCACCATATCCTCGAACCACAGCTTGCGGCCCGGCAGCATCACCGCCGACAGCCGCGCGATGGACCGCTGCGAATGCGGCGTCGCCAACTGGCCCCGGGTCTCGCGCGCGTGCTCGGAAAGTTCCAGCGAGCACGGACAGGTCGAGGAATAGACGTAATCGAAATGCATGATCCGCAGGCGCTCGCCGCCCTGTTCGACCAGTTCCAGCGCGATGTCGTAATATTGCCAGCCCGACAGGCCCGAGCGCAGCGATTCGACCCGCACCGGATAGGACAGGCGCATCTGGATCCGGGCGTCGAAGCTGTCCAGATCGGATTTGTAATCGTCAAGCGCCGCGCCCAGCACGTCCAGACTGAACAGGCTTTCGGAATGGGCATAGAAGGACCGCATGATGCGGGACATGTTGATGCCCTTGCGGTCAGCCTCGAGGCTGACCGTGCCGGTGACGCTGGTCTCAAGCGTGATCTCGCCGCCGCAGGCCTGCTGATAACGGATCGGCAGGCGGAAATTGCTGATCCCGACATGCTGGATCGCGGTGCGCGCGCCGATGATATGCGGGGTGTTCTGCATATCGGGAAGGGTGGCCTTATAGGCCTCGGTGACCTTGAAATCGGCCGGGTATTCACGGCTGAGCGCGGGGTAAGCGGCCGGGGGCAGTCCGGTGTTTGCCTTGGTCATCCTGATGCTCCGCAAAGGGTCGGGGCTGAATGTGGGGGCATTTTCACCGAAATGAAAGAGCTTTGGGGTAGATCGGCACGCGCGCGCCGCCCCCGCCATAGTGCGCGAGGGGGCCCGCCCGGGCCGATTCGCCGGCAAGCTTCGGCCACGCGGTCACCGGCGGGCCGGCGGTAAAGCGATCAGCCCTTCAGCGCGGCGTCGATATCGTCCAGCAGATCGTCGGCATCCTCGATCCCGACGGACAGCCGGACCAGTCCCGGGCCGATGCCCAGCTTGGCGCGATCCTCATCGCTCAGCCGCTGGTGGGTCGTGGTCGCGGGATGGGTCACGATCGACTTGGCATCGCCGAGGTTGTTCGAGATGCTGATGATCTGCAAACGGTTCAGAAAATCGAAGGCCGCGTCCTTGCCGCCCTGCAGATCCATGGCGATCATCGTGCCGCCCGAGCCCATCTGACGCATCGCCAGATCGTGCTGCGGATGGCTGGCAAGCCCCGGATAGATTACCCGCGCGAACCCGGGCCGTCCCTCCATGGCCGTCGCCAGCTTCAGGGCGGTATCGGCCTGCGCCCGGACCCGCAGGTCCATCGTGGCCATGCCGCCCAGCATCAGCCATGCGTTGAACGGGCTGATCGCGCCGCCGGTGTGCTTGACATAGGGCTCGGCCACGCCGCGGACGAAATCCCGCGTGCCGCAGATCACCCCGCCAAGCGCCCGGCCGGCGCCGTCGATATGCTTGGTCGAGGAGTAGATCACCACATCGGCGCCCTGTTCCACCGCACGCGAAAACACCGGCGTGGTGAACACGTTATCGACCACAACCGTCGCACCGGCGGCATGGGCGATTTCCGCCACGCCGGCGATGTCCACGATCTCCAACGTCGGGTTCGACATGGTTTCAAAGAAAACCGCGCGGGTGCCGGGACGCACGGCGGCGCGCCACTGGTCCAGATCGGTGCCGTCGACGAAACTGACCTCGACCCCGAATTTCTGCAGGATGTCCAGAACGTACAGGCAGGATCCGAACAGCGCCCGCGCCGCGACGACATGATCGCCGGGCTTGACCATCGCCATCAACGCGCCGTTGACGGCCGCCATGCCGCTGGCGGTCGCGAATGCGTCCTCGGTGCCCTCCAGATCGGCGATCCGGTCCTCGAACATCCGGCTGGTGGGGTTTCCATAGCGGGCATAGATGAACTCATCCGGGCCGACCTTGATGAACCGGGCCTCGGCCTGTTCGGCGCTGTCGTAATGAAAACCCTGGGTCATGAACAGCGCCTCGGCCAGCTCACCATACTGGCTGCGCCGGATGCCGTGATGAACTCCGCGTGTGCGGGGATGCAGCGGCTTGTTACGTGCGTCTGACATGGCTGATTGGGATCCTTGCAAGATTATGCGCCCGGCGATTATGCGCCTTGGGGGTTACCGCGTCGCCGGCACTTAGGCAATGCGCGGCTTGCGGCTCAGCCCTCTTCCTCGGGCAATGCATAGCGCCGGAAAAGACCGGCATTCAGAACCATGAAAACCACCATCGCAACGGTCAGGCCGATGATCTTGAACCAGATCCATGTCGCATCGCTGAAATTCCGCCAGACGATTTCATTGGCGGCCGCCAGCCCCAGGAACAGGGCGATCATCCGCAGGTTCAGGATGCGCCAGCCCTCGGGCTGCATCGGCAATGCCTCGGCCAGCACCAGTTGCAGCCAGTTGCGCCGCAGCAGCGCGCCCAGCGTCAGAATGCCGGCGAAGATCAGATAGATGATCGTCGGCTTCATCTTGATGAAACGCGGATCGTCGAACCAGACCGTCAATCCACCGAATACCAGAACCAGCAGCAGCGACACGATCTGCATCACCGACAGCTTGCCGGTAAGCGCCCAAAGCGCCGCCGTCGCCACCGCCAGCACCACGACGAACACCGCCGTGGCCACGACAAACCCCGAATGCAGGCTGCCGAACAGCATGATCTGCTGATCCTTGAAGCGCAGAAACACCGCCAGGAAAATCAGCAATGGCCCCAGTTCAAGCGCCATTTTCAGCAACGGGTTGATCGGTCTTTCGGACATATGCGTCAGATTCCTTCAGCTTCGGACAGCCTGCGCTTTACCCCATTCACGCGGCAAACTCCACGATCACGGCGCCCAAAGCGATCAAAGCCATGAGAACGACCCGCACCGGCCCGACCCTTTCGCCCAGCATCAGCCAGCCGACCAATGCGGCAAAGACGGTCGAGGTTTCACGCAGGACCGCAGCGCGGCCAACATCGTCCAGCCGGGTCGCCATCAGGATCGAGCCGAAACTGGCGAAAGCCACCAGCGCGCCGATGACCGCGCGCCGGGCCAGCGGACCACGCAAATCCGTCGGAACCGAGACGAGCCTTCGCCATTGCAGGATCGGCATATAGAGCGAATCGAGGAAAAAGAACCACGCCAGAAAGGTGAAGGGGTTCGGTGTCGCGCGGACGCCATAGGCGTCATAGGTCGTATAAAGCGCGACCGAGGCCCCGGTCAGCATCGCGAACCCCAATGCGGGCAAAAGCGTATCACGCCCCACGGTGATGCGGCGATAATTGAACCCCGCCAGCCCAAAGATCGCCAGCACAAGGATCGCCACGCCCAACCACTGCACCGCGTTGAAATGCTCGCCGAAAACCACACCCGCGAAGATCACCGCAAACAGCGGCGCCGAGCCGCGCACCACGGGATACACGACGGTATAAGCGCCCCGCTGATAGGTCATCGCCTGCAAAGTCTTGTAAATGATGTGAATGACGACCGCGCCCAGCAGGATCAGCCAGTGAACGGGCTCGGGCCAGGGCACCAGAAACAGCGCGATGGGCAGCGCGATCAACCCATAGGCCGAGTCGATTGCGGCCCGGCTTAACCACGGATCGAACCGGCCCTTTTGCAGCGCCCCAAAGACCGCATGCAGAAACGCGGCCGCAATCGCCAGAATCGTTGCCAGACGCGCACCTTCGGGCGTGCCGGTTATGGCGTTCAGCCAATCCGTCAATCCGCTGCCTTCCCCCCCTTGTTCCGGCAAGGGTCGCGGGAATCGCGGACCAGGCGCCGGGGGTCATCGGATCCTGTTTTGGTCGGCGGGGAAAGCTTAGTCCAGTCGCAGCGCGGTCAGAATGCGTCCGGGCAACTCGACCCGGCCCGGTTTCATCTGCTGGACAATCAGCGCATGGCGGGTGTCGGCCGGATAGGCATTCGACTTCTCGCCTTTCCTGGCCTGCACCGTCAGCCGCAGCGGGCCGCGTCCGTCCCAGTCGGCCAGACGCTCGATCCCGACGACGACATTGCGGTAGACCATGGTCTTGCCGCGATTTTCGCCTGCCATGACGGTCATCTTCCGTTCCGGCACGTAACGGATCAGGAACACCGCCGACGGTCCTGCGCTCGCGCCGATCGGCACCAGCTCGGTGATCAGGGTATCGCCCTTCTGCTGTCGGGTCGCGGTAATCACCGGGGGCCGCGAAAGATTTTCCGCGATCAGCGCCATCAGATCGGCCGGCCGGGCCGAGATCAGCGTATCGGTGCCGCCGACGATCATCTGCGGCGTGTAAAGCGAATGCTCACGCGCGGCGCGGGCATAGGATTTCTGCCGCTCGGTAAACTCGGGGCGGGCGAAAGGATCGGCCCAGCCCAGATAATCCCAATAGTCGACATGGAACGCCAGCGCCAGCACGTCGCGATCATCCGACAGATCGCCCAGAAGCACGTCGGCCGGCGGGCATGACGAACAACCCTGCGCGGTGAACAGCTCGACCACCACAAGCGGCTGCGAGACCGGCCCGTAAGAACGCGGCGCCTTGCTGCGGGACGCGGCAGAGGGCGCGGGCGCGGCGGCTGCCGGCTGATCGGGCAGCGTCTCGGGAACCAGCGACATGCCGGGCGGCGCCACATCGGTCGGGGTCATGGCCGGCGCGGTCACGCTGCGCGCGGTATCCGCCACCCCGGGATTCGCGGCACCGGGATTCGCCGCATCGGCGGCTTCGGCGGCGGGATCCTCGACCGCCTCGGCCGTGGGCGGTTCGGTCGATTGCTGCGCGGCGGTTGCGTCCGATACCGAGGGGTGGTTGGGATCGTCAAGCGCCGAGCTTTCGACCGCCTCGGACGGGTCGACCTCGACGCCCGCGCCCAGTTCGGAATTGAATTCGCCCGACTCCATCTCATCGGCGCTGACCGTGGCCTTGCCTTCCTGCGCGGAAATCGTGTCAGGCGTGTCCTGTCCATCGGTAATTCCGTCATCCTGTGCCAGCAGGGGTTGAGCGGCAAATACGGCAAGGACCGACAGCACCAGTACGGCACGGAGCAGCACAGACCGCGACCGCGCGGATCTGTCGTGCCGCCCTTGGTCGGGCAAGTTCTTGAACAGGTTGACCATAGCGCATTGGCATAGGGCGCCCTGCCCCTTCGGGCCAATCAACGAATTGCGAGCGGCCGCCAAGCCCACCGTCCGGTGCAGCCTTGCCACAGTGCCGGGCCGGGGTTTTCGCCGCGCCCGCCCGCGTTTCGCCGCCCGAGATCACAAGTCAGGCACAAGCAGAAGGCGAGTTGATGCCGCGCATGACATTTTCGGCATACTATGGTATGCAATTTCACCGCTGCCCCCTTGCGCCACGTCCGAATTTGGGCCAAATGACCCACATCATTCGCCCCGCCCCATCCATTTTTTCCCAGACAGGGAGGCCCTGATGCCCATCGTCACAGGACAAGACACCGCCAAAACCCGCCGCGACCTCAAGGTCGGCGGCAATACCTACAGCTATTTCTCGATCGAAGCCGCGACCGACGCGGGCCTGGGCGATTTCTCGCGTCTGCCGGCCAGTCTGCGGGTGGTGCTGGAAAACATGCTGCGGTTCGAGGACGGCGGCCGCACCGTCAGCACCGACGACGTGAAGGCTTTCGCCGAATGGGCGCAAAAGGACGGCAAGAACCCGCGCGAGATCGCCTATCGTCCGGCCCGGGTGCTGATGCAGGACTTCACCGGCGTGCCGGCGGTCGTGGACCTAGCCGCGATGCGCGACGGCATCAAGGCGCTTGGCGGTGACGCGCAGAAGATCAACCCGCTGAACCCGGTCGATCTGGTCATCGACCACTCGGTCATGGTCGACGAATTCGGCACGCCCCGCGCCTTCCAGTTCAACGTCGAGCGCGAATATGAACGGAATATGGAGCGTTATACCTTTCTGAAATGGGGTCAGAACGCGTTCAACAACTTCCGCGTGGTGCCGCCCGGCACCGGCATCTGCCATCAGGTCAACCTTGAATATCTGGCCCAGACGGTCTGGACCGATACCGATCAGAACGGCAAGAACGTCGCCTATCCCGACACGCTGGTCGGCACCGACAGCCACACCACCATGGTCAACGGCCTTGCGGTTCTGGGCTGGGGCGTCGGCGGGATCGAGGCCGAGGCCGCGATGCTGGGCCAGCCGATTTCCATGCTGATCCCCGAGGTCGTCGGCTTCAAGATCACCGGCGCGCTGCGCGAGGGCGTGACCGCCACCGATCTGGTGCTGAAGGTGGTGCAGATGCTGCGCAAGCATGGCGTGGTGAACAAATTCGTCGAATTCTACGGCGACGGCTTGGATCACATGCCGCTGCCCGACCGCGCCACCATCGCCAACATGGCCCCCGAATACGGCGCCACCTGCGGCTTCTTCCCGGTCGACGACGAAACCCTGCGGTACCTGCGCCAGACCGGCCGCGAAGAGGACCGGATCGCGCTGGTCGAGGCCTATGCCAAGGCGAACGGCTTCTGGCGCGGCAAGGATTACGCGCCGATCTATACCTCGACGCTGGAGCTGGATCAGGGCGATGTCGTGCCGGCGATCTCGGGCCCCTCGCGCCCGCAGGATCACGTCGCGCTGACCGATGCCGCCTATGAGTTCAGCAAATACGTGTGCGGCAACCGCAAACTGAAGGAACCGACCCGCGAGGAAGCCAAGGTCTGGAACGAGGAAGGCGGCGCCCCCGCCCCGACCGTGATGCCCGGCCACCGCGACGGCTATCACGAGGGCAAGGTCGACGGTTCGGATTACGATCTGCATGACGGCTCGATCGTGATCGCGGCGATCACCTCCTGCACCAACACCTCGAACCCCTATGTGCTGATGGCCGCCGGTCTGGTCGCCCGCAAGGCGCGCGCCCTTGGGCTGAACCGCAAGCCTTGGGTCAAGACCTCGCTTGCCCCCGGGTCGCAGGTGGTCGAGGCCTATCTGAAGGCCGCCGGCCTGCAAGAGGATCTGGACGCGCTCGGCTTCGATCTGGTCGGCTTCGGCTGCACCACCTGCATCGGCAACTCGGGCCCGCTCGACGCGCCGATCTCGAAGTCGATCAGCGATAACGACCTGATCGCGGTTTCGGTCCTGTCGGGCAACCGCAACTTTGAAGGCCGGATCTCGCCCGACGTGCGCGCCAACTATCTGGCCTCGCCGCCGCTTGTCGTCGCCTATGCGATCGCTGGTGACATGAACATCGACATCTCCAACGATCCGCTTGGTTTCGACAAGAACGGCAAACCGGTGTTCCTGAAAGACATCTGGCCGACCTCGAAAGAGGTGGCCGAGCTGGTCGAAAGCGTCGTCACCCGCGAGATGTTCCAGGAAAAATACGCCGACGTCTTCAAAGGCGATGAACGCTGGCAGGACGTGAAGGTCACCGACAGCGAGACCTATGACTGGCCGCCGACCTCGACCTATATACAGAATCCGCCGTATTTCCGTGGCATGACCATGCAACCCGGCGTGATCTCGGACATCCGGGACGCCCGCGAGCTTGCGATCCTTGGCGACATGATCACCACCGACCACATCAGCCCTGCCGGTTCGTTCAAGCCGACCACCCCCGCCGGCCAGTATCTGACCGAGCGGCAGGTGGCGCCGCGCGACTTCAATAGCTACGGTTCGCGCCGCGGCAACCACGAAGTGATGATGCGCGGCACCTTTGCCAACATCCGCATCAAGAACGAGATGCTGGAAGGCGTCGAGGGCGGCTATACCAAAGGGCCGGACGGGGCGCAGACCTCGATCTATGACGCGGCCATGGCCTATCAGGCGGCGGGTGTGCCGCTGATCGTCATCGGCGGCGCGGAATATGGCGCCGGTTCGTCGCGCGACTGGGCGGCCAAGGGCACCAACCTTCTGGGCGTCAAGGCGGTCATCGCCGAATCGTTCGAGCGTATCCACCGCTCGAATCTGGTCGGCATGGGCGTTATCCCGCTGGAGTTCACCGAAGGGCAGAACCGTAAGTCGCTGGGCCTGAAAGGCGATGAGGTCATCTCGATCACCGGGCTGGCCGAAGATTTCACGCCGCTGAAGATCGTCGACGCGACGATCCGCTATGCCGATGGCACCGAAAAGGTGATCAAGCTGAAAGCCCGCGTCGATACCGAGGTCGAGATCGAATATCTGGAAAACGGCGGCGTGCTGCAGTATGTGCTGCGGAACCTGGCCAAGTCCTGAGGCTAAAGCGCAAGGCCGTTCCGGATCAGGGGCGGTCAGCGTGGGAAATGAAAAACGCGCGGCGGGAAATCGTCGCGCGTTTTTTTGGGGCGTGACTGGGAGCTGCGATGAACTGCTTTAAGGACGAAGTTGCGGTTCGCTGCAGCCGCCACAATGGTGGCTATCGGCGCTTTCCATCCGCATCTTTGTCGTCAAAAAGGTTCATGTCGAGCTTTCCTAAAAGCCATCCGAACGGGAAGCCCTGCTCCACGCCGCATTTGGAACACTCGATCCGTTCGGCGATGAAGAGACGTGGCGCGTCGGTCTTTAAGAGCCGCATGCGTTCGCCGCATATGCTGCATTTAAGAAGATCACCAAAAGTAGACCGCACGAGCCGAGTAATATTTGCGCTACCAGATTTGAACAGTGCCTCGAATGTGCCCAGCGACGTGAAGAGCAGCCAATTGCGGTGGTGGCGGCTGATCTCGGTCATGCGCCCGTAAAGGTTGATCTGCAGGAGAGCGAGAAACTGCAGCACCATTGCGATATGCCGGTAGGTATCCCCCGCATACACGTCGTTGTCGGATGGGTTCTTGAAGATGAAATTCATGTTGTAGTTCTCAGTTCTGATTTGACTGTTCTCGGTCACGAGATGAGTTGCCTGGTCGAACAGTCCGGCGAGGCCGAACGCATTCTTCCGATCGAATACTGCGTCATATATCAGATCAGCGTGTACAACGGCCGGCCCTTTGCATGCGACCGAGATAGCATCTCTGAGAAGTTGTCGCGTCCGCTGCTCATCCAGCTCTCTACGGTTGAGCAGATTGGCCGCATCATTCTTGAGCTTCGCAAACAGTGCTGTCTCGTCGACACACATCTGTGCTGCGATCAGCATGCTTTCCTTAAAGGGCTTACGCAGCAGCGACAAGGCAACAGCGAACTTGCGCTTTTCCAGCGACCGAAGGGCTTCGTATACGAAGTGTAGAAGGTCAGCGTAGAGCGCGATAGAAATATAATTCACAACGACCCGTCGCTCGATCTCGCCTCGGCCAGATGCCGCAAGGAAATCGAGTACATTCGGGGTATTCTTTAATTTTTCCAGTTCACCCTCGGCAAGATCGACTCCGACATGACCGGCATGCGAATTTTCCATCTGCACAAGGAGCCCGTTCATAAGATCGTGCAGATGGAAACAGAACTCGTGCCGGGCATGGTAGCGCGGGGGTATATGGGCCAGCCGCTCTCGCGGAATGATTCCAATAGACTTCATCCGATTATCCTGCCAAGCAAAACTGCCACGTCCGACGGCGTACGATCAACTGCCAAGAACCTCCTCGCAAGTCACAGTAGAAGGCGGCATTGCCCACAACCTAGCGCGCCGTGCTTTTGCAGGCGTTGCGCTTGCGGCGGACGACAGCTTTGCGGCTTGCAAACGCGACAACCCATAGCTTTGGCCAATGGCCGGTTGAAACCGACTTAGCGATGAGCAACGGCAGCTATGCGCGGTTTGCGCCTCATCGCATGGGCTGTGCGCCATGAGGGGGTCTGGGTTCCAAGTTATCCGACATGGACGAGCGACGTAGCTTTTTGAGGGGCTGCACTGCAAAACTTTTACCTTGGCCCCTTGCTCCGCGCCTCGCCTCAGTCGGCACCACGCATCTCCCACACCATCTCGGCCAGATGCACGGTCGACGGATCGTGCCCGCCGGTGTCCTGCCCCTTCAACAGCGGCTCGACCTTCAACGCCAGTTCCTTGCCCAATTCAACCCCCCATTGGTCGAAGCTGTTGATGCCCAGAATCACGCCCTCGACGAAAACCCGGTGTTCGTAAAGCGCGATGATCTGGCCCAGCATGCGCGGCGTCAACTGGTCGAACAGCAATGTGGTCGAGGGGCGGTTGCCCGGAAATACCCGGTGGCGGGCCTGCCGGTCCAGCTCGGCCCCGGTCAGGCCTTTGGCGGCCATCAGCGCCCGGGCCTGTTCCAGATCACGGCCCCGCATCAGTGCCTCGGACTGCGCCAGACAGTTCGCGACAAGCAGCATGTGCTGATGCGCCAGATCGGGCTCATGCCCGCGCGCCGCCACCATGAATTCGGCCGGGATGACGGCGGTCCCCTGATGGATCAGTTGATAAAACGCATGCTGGCCGTTGGTTCCGGGTTCGCCCCAGACGACGGGCCCCGAGACCCGCTCCAGCGGCGTGCCGTCCATCGCCACGGATTTGCCGTTCGATTCCATCTCGAGCTGTTGCAGATAGGCCGGCAGCCGGGACAGCCGGTTGTCATAGGGCAACACCGCGCGGGTGGCATAGCCGCAGATCTGATGATGCCAGATGCCGACCAGCGCCAGCATGACGGGAAGGTTCTGATCCAGTGGCGTGGCCCGGAAATGGGCGTCCATCGCCGCGCCGCCGGCCAGAAACTCGTCGAAGCGGTCGGGGCCGATGGCGATCATCAGCGACAGGCCGATCGGTCCCCAGACCGAATAGCGCCCCCCGACCCAGTCGGCAAAACCGAACACGCGATCGGCGTCGATGCCGAAGGCGCTGGTCTTGTCCAGCGCGGTCGACACGGCGGCGAATTGCCCGGGCGCGGCCGCGCCGATCGCGCGTTCCATCCAGCGCCGGGCGGTCTCGGCATTGGTCATCGTCTCGATCGTGGTGAAGGTTTTCGAGGCGACGATCACCAGCGTCGTCGCGGGGTCGAGCGGCGCCAGCGTATCGGCGATATCTGCGCCATCGACGTTCGAGACGAAATGCACCCGCGGCCCGTCATGCCAGGGCGCGAGCGCCAGGGTCGCCATCTTGGGACCAAGATCCGACCCGCCGATGCCGATATTCACCACGTCGGTGATTGCGCCCCCCTGCCCCTTGAAACGGCCATCGCGGACCTTGCGCGCGAAATCGGACATCGCCGCATGAACCGCGCGCACGCCCGGCATGACATCGACCCCGTCGACGACCACGGCGTCATTCAGATTGCGCAGGGCGGTATGTAGAACCGCGCGGTCCTCGGTCTCGTTGATATGGGCGCCGGCGAACATCGCCTCGCGACGCTCGGCCACGCCGCCCTTGTCGGCAAGCTGCAACAACAGCTCCAACGCCTTGTCGTCGATGGCCGTCTTTGACCAGTCAAGCCACAGGCCCCCGGCCTTGGTGCCAAAGCGTTCGACCCGGTCGCCCTTGTCGAACAGCGCGAGTATGGGCTGATCCTCATGCGCCCGCCGATAAGCGACCAGCTCGTCCCAGATGCGGTTCAGCGTCATCGCGTTCATCCCCTGCTACTCGGCCCAATGGACCGTTGCATCGTCCAGAAACGCCCGGATCGGCGCCGCCTGCGGGTCAAAGTCCGCCGCCCGTTCCAGCGCCTCGCGCTTGTCGGTGCCGGTGATCATCACATGGGTCCAAAGCGCGGATTTCAGCGCCGGCAGGGTAAGGGTCACGCGCGGCTCCGCCTCATCGCCACCGGTCATCGCCATAACCGCGGGCGCATCATGGGACAGCGCCTCGGCCAGCCCCTCGGCGCGCGGGAAAAGGCTTGCCGTATGCATGTCATTTCCCATGCCCAAGAGCAGCACCGTGATCGGCAGCACGGCCGAGACCTGCTCGGCCAGTGCCGGGGCGGCATCGGCAGGGGTGGGGGCGCCGGTGTAAAGGTCCAGATACTGCGCCGCCGCCGCCGGACCCTGAAACAGGTTCCGGGCCAGCAGCGCACTGTTCGAGCGCGGGCTGTCGCGATCGACCCAACGTTCATCGTTCAAGAGAACCGTGACCCGCGACCAGTCCAGATCGGCGCCCGAAAGCGTCCGGAACACCGGCGCCGGGGTCGAGCCGCCGGGCACGCACAGGACCGCCTGATCGTTCGTGCGCAGATGCTGGGCCAACTGGCTGGCGATCCGGTTCGCCAGCGAGATCGTCAGCATCTCGCGGTCGGGATATTCGACAAGGTCAGGTGTCATGCCGCAATCTCCCGCCAACGGCGGTTGTCGCGATGCAGCAACCGCAATGCCTCCTCGGGGCCGGATGATCCCGCGTCATAGCCCTCGGGGCGATCCTTGCCATTCTCCCATGCGGCGATGATCGGATCGGTCCAGGCCCATGCCGCCTCGACCTCGTCGCCGCGCATGAACAGCGTCTGGTTGCCCCGGATCACGTCCATGATCAGCCGCTCGTAAGCGTCGGGCATGTCGGCGCCTTCGGGGCCAAGCGCCTCGGCGAAGGACATGTCCAGCGGCACCTGCACCAGACGCATGCCCCCGGGACCGGGTTCCTTGATCATCACCTTGAGGTTCATGCCCTCATTCGGTTGCAGCCGTATGACCAGCTCGTTCGGGCGCTGGCCCTCGTCATCGTCAAAGATCGAATGCGGCGGCTCGCGGAACACCACGGCGATCTCGCTGGTCCGGGCGCGCAGCTTCTTGCCGGTGCGCAGATAGAAGGGCGTCCCCTGCCAGCGCCAGTTCGAAATCAGCACCTTCAGCGCCACATAGCTTTCGGTGCGGCTGTCGGGGTTTTCGGCGTCGGTCAGATAATCGGGCTCATCCCCCCGGGCGCGATACTGGCCGCGAACAATGTCATCGACGCCCACGGGCTCAAGGGCGCGGATCACCTTGAGCTTCTCGTCGCGGACCGCATCGGGGTCGAAGTGATAGGGCGGCTCCATCGCGGTCAGGCACAGAAGCTGCATCATGTGATTCTGCACCATGTCGCGCATGGCGCCGGACTGATCATAATAGCCGCCGCGCCCGCCGATGCCGACCGTTTCAGCCACGGTGATCTGGACGTGATCGACGTATTGCGCGTTCCAAAGCGGTTCGAACAGGATATTGGCAAAGCGCACCGCCATCAGGTTCTGGACGGTTTCCTTGCCCAGATAATGGTCGATCCGATAGATCTGCCCCTCGTGGAAATGCCGGGCCAGCGTGGCGTTCAGGGCCTTCGCGGTCGCCAGATCGCGGCCGAAGGGCTTTTCGACGACGATGCGGCTGTTTGCGTCCGCGATACCGTTATCCGCCAGACGCTCGGCAATGTCGCCGAACAGGGACGGCGCGACCGAGAAATAAAACGCCCGGACCACGCCCGAGCGCATCCGTTCCTTCAGGACGGCCCAGCCCTCGGTGCCCTTGGCGTCGATGGGCACATAGCTGAGCAGCTTCAGAAACCCAGCCAGTTGCGGATCATCGGCGGGCGTCTTGGTGAATTCGGCGATGGCTTGCGTCGCCTCGGCCCGAAAACCGTTATCATCCATCTGCGAGCGCGCGGCGCCGATGATGCGGCAGTTGTCGGTGATCTGGCCCGCGACATAGCGGCGAAACAGGCCCGGCAGGATCTTGCGCTTGGCCAGATCGCCGGTGGCGCCAAAAATGACCAGATCGAAATCTTCGACCGGGATGACTCTGGAAACCATGGATCGCCTCTGTCTGAAACTATCGCCTGCGCGTCCCGCCCGGCCGGTTGCCAAGACCGTAAAACACCGCCGGGCGCCTGTCCAGTGTTTGCGCTAACGAAACCGATGCGGCCGATTTGCCGGCGCAATCGACCAGCGCGCCGGATTGGGCCGCGCGCTAAGCCTCGGCGCTGCGCCGAATCGCCTTGCCCAGACGCGGCAGGCGCGACCGGCCCATCATCTGGCGCAAGTCGACCGCTTGCCCGCTGATCCGCTGTGCCTTTTCCATCGCCGCCGTGACCGCGCCGGTGACGGTATCGGGGTGTCGCGCCCAAAGATCGGTCAGGAAGCTGTCGGGATGCAGCGCCTGCAATCCGGCCGCCAACATCGCGCGGCGTGGAAAATCGCGCATGTTCAGCGTGATGATGACCGGCGCACCCGAGGCGAGCGCGGTTTCCACCACATGCCGGTCGGCCGGATCGGGAAGATCCAGCCCATCGGCCAGCCCGTCCCCTCCGGTCCGCGCGGCCAAGGGGAAACGGTCCGACAAAAGCGCCGCCTCGACGCCCGCGACCCGGCCGTGATCGGGGCCCAGCCGCTCGGCCGCGCGGGTCCATTCGCCGATGATGCGGGGCGACCAGACCGGCTGGTAAAGATCCGCCGCCGCGACATCGGCCAGAATCTCGCGCAGGATGGTCGGGTAAAGGACGCAGGCGTCCAGAACCGCCTTCATCCGTCCAGCCGGAAGAACAGGGCCTTGAGATAGCCGGTTTCGGCAAGCTGCGGCAGAACCGGATGATCGGGCCCGGCCTGTCCGGTGTGGATCAGCGCCGCCTGTCGGCCGCCCCGCCCGATCCCCCGCGCGCTGGCGGTCCGAAACGCCGTCAGATCCGCCGCATGCGAACAGGAACACAGGCCCAGATACCCGCCCGGCGCCACAAGCGGCGCGGCCAGACGGGCCACGCGTTCATAGGCGCGCAATCCGGCCTCGAGCGCCTGTTTCGATGGCGCGAAGGCCGGCGGGTCGCAGACCACCAGATCGAACCGGGCGCCTTCGGCGGCCAGTGCCTCCATCTGGGCGAATGCATCGCCCTTGCGGGTGGTCAGGCGATCGGCCGCGCCCATCGCTGCCGCGCCTTGCGCTGCAAGCTCCAGCGCCGGGGCCGAGCCGTCAACGCAGGTCGCCTGCACCGCCCCGCCGGCAAGCGCGGCCAGCCCGAAACCGCCGACATGGGAAAACACATCCAACACCCGCGCGCCCTCCGCCAAGCGGCTGGCGAAGGCGTGGTTGGGACGCTGGTCATAGAACAGCCCGGTTTTCTGCCCGCCCATGACATCGGCCATGTAGATCGCACCATTCATCGGCACCTCGATCGGGGTCGCCGGCGCGCTGCCGATCAGCACCTCGGCGCGCTCGCCCAGCCCTTCCAGCCCACGCGCCCGGCCGGATCCGTTCAGGATCACGGTGCCTACCCCGGTGACCCGGACCACCGCCTCAGCGATCTCGGCCGCCATACGGTCAGCCCAGGCGGCGTTCGGCTGAATAACGGCGAGATCACCAAAACGGTCGATGATGACGCCAGGCAGCCCGTCGGCCTCGGCGTGGATCAGGCGGTAGAACGGCTGATCATAAAGCCGCACCCGCATCGCAAGCGCGCGGGAAAGCCGACCTTCCAGCCAGTCCGCATCGATTCGCGCAGCCGGATCGCGGTCCATCACCCGCGCGATGATCTTTGATTCCGGGTTCACCGTCACCAGCGCCAGCGGCTGACGCTCGGCATCCTCCAGCACCGCGAAGCTGCCCGGCGCGATGGCGCGGGTGCGCCGGTCGGTCACCGCCTGATCGGCATAGATCCACGGGAAACCATGACGAATCGCCCGCACGTCGGTTTTCGGCCGCAAGCGGATCACGGGCTGGGCATCGTCACGCATCAGTCATCCTTGTTCCTGGACCCAAGCACGGGGCTGTTTCGGTCTGTCACAGCACGCCCCCGCGGGCAAGCGGGCTTGAACTGTTACCGCTAACGGGTTATGTTTCCGTCGAAGCTCGGCCCTAGGTACGCCAGCCTGAACGTCCGCCAGCCAGTCAGGAAGAACGCCATGTCGCTTAACGACACCATCGCCCGTGTGACCGACCGCATCCGCGAACGCTCGCTGAACAGCCGCGCCACCTATCTTGACCGCATGGCCAAGGCGGCCGAAGCGGGCCCGCGCCGCGCGCATCTGTCCTGCGGCAATCAGGCCCATGCCTATGCCGCGATGGGCGGCGACAAGCCCGAACTGGTCGCCTCGCGCCAGCCGAACATCGGGATCGTCACGGCCTATAACGACATGCTCTCGGCGCATCAGCCCTATGAAACCTATCCGAACCTGATCCGGAAGGCCGCGCGGGATGCCGGGGCGACGGCGCAGGTGGCGGGCGGGGTGCCGGCGATGTGCGACGGCGTCACCCAGGGCCGCGCGGGGATGGAGTTGTCGCTGTTTTCGCGCGATGTCATCGCGCTGGCGGCGGGGGTATCGCTGTCGCACGACACATTCGATGCGGCGCTGTATCTGGGCGTATGCGACAAGATCGTGCCGGGGCTGATCATCGCCGCGGCCACGTTCGGCCATCTGCCGGCGGTGTTCCTGCCGGCCGGTCCGATGCCCTCGGGCATGCCGAATGATGAGAAATCCAAGGTCCGGCAGCAGTTCGCAGCGGGCGCGATCGGCCGCGACGCGCTGATGGCGGCCGAGATGGCCAGCTATCACGCGCCGGGCACTTGCACCTTTTACGGCACCGCCAACACCAACCAGATGCTGATGGAGTTTATGGGCCTGCACCTGCCGGGCGCGAGTTTCGTCAACCCGAACACGCCCTTGCGCGATGCGCTGACCGTGGCGGGGGTCGAACGCGCCGCGGCGATTACCCGGCTGGGCAACGACTACCTGCCGGTGGGCGAGGTGCTGGACGAGCGTGCTTTCGTCAACGGCATCGTCGGGCTGATGGCGACGGGCGGGTCGACCAACCTTGTCATCCATCTGCCGGCGATGGCCCGGGCCGCCGGCATCATCCTTGACATCGCGGATTTTCACGATCTGTCGGAAGCCGTGCCCCTGATGGCCCGGGTCTATCCGAACGGGCTTGCCGACGTGAACCATTTCCACGCCGCCGGCGGCCTTGGCTATATGATCGGGCAGTTGCTGGATGCCGGACTGCTGCATGCCGACGTCAAGACCATCGCCGGCGGGGGGCTGGATAAATACACCGCCGAACCGAAGGTGACGGACGGCCGCGTGACCTGGGTGGACGGCGCCCGACAAACCCTGAACGACAAGATCCTGCGCCCGGCAAGCGATCCGTTTGCCAGCACCGGCGGTTTGCGGCAACTGGACGGCAACCTTGGTCGCGGTGTGATAAAGATCTCGGCCGTCGCGCCCGACCGTCATGTGATCGAAGCGAAAGCCCGCGTCTTTACCGATCAGGAACAGGTCAAGGCGGCGTTCAAGGCGGGCGAGTTCACCGAGGACACGATCGTCGTCGTCCGCTTTCAGGGCCCTCGCGCCAACGGCATGCCCGAGCTGCATTCGCTGACCCCGATCCTTGCGGTGCTTCAGGATCGCGGGCTGCGGGTGGCGCTGGTCACCGACGGGCGGATGTCGGGCGCATCGGGCAAGGTGCCCGCCGCCATCCATATCTCGCCCGAGGCCGCCGAAGGCGGCGCCATCGCGCGGGTGCGCAACGGTGATCTGCTGCGGCTGGACGCGGTGACCGGCACCATCGACTGTCTGGCCGAGGATTTCGGCAACCGCCACCCCGCGACCGCCGACCTGTCCGCCAATGGCCACGGCATGGGGCGCGAGTTGTTCACGGCCTTCCGCAATCATTGCACCCCCGCGACCGAAGGCGCCTCGCTGATCGTCTGAGGCTCAGCGGGCGTCGCCGCCGCGCCCGGCCCTGTCCGCAACGAAGCGCGCCAGTTTCCCCAGCGTCTGCGCGCCATATTCGACCGCGCCGAACGCAATGACGATGGCGCGGCGTTCGGCCGAGGGATGCAACTGGCGCAGGGTCACGACCGTTTTGCCGTTATCCTGCTGATCGAAACTGACAAGCATCCGAAAACGATCCGGATCATCGTCGCTGTCCGTGCCATGCGCGATCTCGATCAGCTTCGGCGTTTCGATACGCAGAAACGCCATGCGGTTGGAAAAGCGCGTCCCGTCCGGCGCGACCATGTCGAACCGCCACAGACCACCCGGCCTGATGTCAATTTCGCGGGTTTCGATTGTGAATCCGTCAGGTCCGAACCATTGCACGATCTGCGCGGGGTCGGTCCACGCGCGAAAGGCGGTATCGCGGTCAGCATCAACCACCCGGGCGATAACGATTTCCCGGTCAAGGGGCAGCGCCGCCCATGCCGAAATGCCGTTGCTGCTGGGATCACTCATTCGATTTCTCCTTCTTTCACCCTGTCCAGATGCAGGGCAAGCCGATCAAGCCGCTGTTCCCATTCGCGCCGATAGGACGCCAGCCAATCTTCGGCCGCTTTCAAGGCGCTTGGGTTCAGCGCGCAGACCCGGCTTCGCCCCTGTTTGTGCGAGACGATAAGACCGGCGTTTTCGAGCACCCCAAGATGCTGGGTGAATGACGGCAGCGCCATATCGAAGGACCCCGCAAGTTCCGAGACGGTCGCGGAGCCTTTTGATAGCGCCTGAACCACCGCGCGTCGCGTCGGATCGGACAGGGCGCTGAACGTATTTTCGACACCGGGGGCATTGTTAGGCATGAACCTTACAATAGCCGCAAAAACACTTAGGTCAATACCTAACTAAATGCCCTGCGCCGGGAACCGCTGGTTTGCAGGCCAAGCCATGCCCTAACGCGCCAATGGCAGCGCACGCTCGACCAGTCGGGCGAAGAAACTGGCGCCATAGGGCGCGACCTCATCATTGAAATCATACTTCGGGTTATGGACGCCCGGCCCCTCGCCCTGACCCAGAAACAGATAGCATCCGGGCCGCGCGCGAAGCATATAACTGAAATCCTCGGCCCCCATTTCGCGCGCGACGTTCACGTCCACGGCGTCGTCGCCCGAAATCTCGCGGGCGACGGCCGCCGCGAAAGCGGTGCAATCGGCATCGTTCACCGTGGCGGGATAGCCCTCGATATAATTCAGATCGGCGTTCACGTCATAGGCGACCGCCTGCCCCTCGATGATCTGAAGCAACCGCCGGCGCACCATCTGGCGGACATGCGGGGCAAAGGTGCGGATCGTGCCGCAGATCCACGCCGTTTCGGGAATGATGTTATCCGCGCTGCCGGTATGGATCTGCGTGACCGAGATGACCAGATCGTCCTGCGCATAGTTGTTCCGGCTGACGATGGTTTGAATGGCCGTCACGATGGCCACCGCCGCCACGACCGGATCGGCGGCCTCATGCGGCATCGCGCCGTGGCCGCCGCGTCCTGCGACGGTGATCTCGAACGTATCGACGGCGGCCATGATCGGGCCCGGTGCGGTCCGAAACGTTCCCAACTGCTGGCCGGGATTATTGTGCAGGGCGAAAACCTGCTCGATCCCAAACCGCTCCATCAGGCCCTCGCGCACCATGACCTCACCGCCGCCGCCGCTTTCTTCCGCCGGCTGAAAGATCAGCGCGACGCGCCCCGAGAAATTACGGGTTTCGGCCAGATATTTTGCCGCACCAAGCAGCATCGTCGTGTGACCGTCATGCCCGCAGGCATGCATCCGCCCCGGCACGGTCGAGGCATAGTCGACGCCGGTCAGCTCGGCCATCGGCAGCGCGTCCATATCGGCGCGCAACCCGATGGCCGGCCCCGGCGCGCGGCCGTTGATGATCGCCACGATGCCGGTGGTCGCGATGCCTTCGTGGATTTCATCGACGGCGAATTCGCGCAACCGCCCGGCCACGAACGCCGCCGTCTCGCGACAGTCGAAACCAAGCTCGGGATGCCTGTGCAAATGCCGCCGCCACTCGGCCATTTCGGGCGACAAGGCGGCAATACGGTTGATGACAGGCATGTGGACTTGGCCCTTGCGCTGTGGTCAATTCGTCCGACTTAGACCGATCCCAAAGGGTTTGACAATGGCACGACCGGACGAGACCGCGGAACTGGAACGGTTGCTGAACATCATGGCCGCGCTGCGCGACCCCGAAACCGGCTGCCCCTGGGATATCGAACAGGATTTCGCCACCATCGCCCCCTATACGATCGAAGAGGCTTATGAGGTCGCCGACGCGATCGAACGCGCGGCATGGGATGAGCTTCCCGGAGAATTGGGCGATCTGCTGTTGCAGGTGGTCTACCACGCGCAGATGGCGTCCGAGACCGGCAAGTTCGGTTTTGCCGATGTCGCACGGACCGTCAGCGACAAGATGATCGCCCGGCATCCGCATGTATTCGGCGATGAATCGCGCGAGAAATCGGCCGACCAGCAGGTCCTTGACTGGGAAAAGATCAAGGCCGTCGAACGCGGTGGCCGGGCGCGCGTGCTGGACGGGGTGGCGCTTGGCCTGCCGGCGCTGACCCGCGCGCTGAAGCTGCAGAACCGTGCGGCGCGGGTCGGTTTCGACTGGCCCGGTCCGGCCGAGGTGCTGGACAAGATCGCCGAGGAGACACGCGAACTGGTCGAAGCCAAGGACAGTGCCGACCACGCCCATCTGACCGAGGAATTCGGTGATCTGATGTTCGTCATGGCCAATCTGGCCCGGCACCTGAACATCGACCCCGAGGCCGCGTTGCGCGGTGCCAATGCCAAATTCACCCGCCGCTTCGAAGCCATCGAGGACGCGCTCGCCCGTCAGGGGCGCGAACCCCGCGACAGCGATCTGGCCGAAATGGACCGGCTGTGGAACGAGGCCAAACTTGCCGAACGGGCCTGAGGGTGACCGCGATCTGCCGCACCTGAAGGGCGGCAAATTCCTGCGCCTGCTGCGCGACCGGCCCGGTCATCTGGTGTGCGAGATCCTGCTGGACGGCCGCACCGCCTATCTGAAACAGTTCTACGGCGATGATCGGGCCACAAAAGTCCGCGCGATCGCCGAGCGGCTTTCATCGGCCGCCGCGACGCTGGGTCAGGGGCGGGATGCCGTCGCCCTGCCCCTGCGGATCGCGCCGGACGAAGGTTATCTGGTGTTTGACGCCGCGCCCGGCCAGCCCGTGGCCGAGGCCCTGATCGCCGCCGACCGCGCCGAACGCGACCGCCTGATCGCCCGCGTCGGCATCTGGTTGCTGCGATTGGTCGCCCAATCCCTCGAGCGCAAGCCGTTCAGCGCGACCTATTGGCTGCGCCTGAGTGAGCGGCGGCTGGCCGTGGCGGGGCGCCACATTCCCCGGCACGCCCTGCTGGTGGCCTTCGTCGAACAGCTTCGCATCGAATCGCTGCACCTGCACGGAGTCGGCGTCGAACGCGGGGCATCGCATGGCGATCTGACCCCCGACAATCTGTTCTGGGACGCGGCCCGCGACCGTATGACCGGGATTGATCTGGCGGCGCGATCCGAAATTCCGGTGGCGCTCGACGCGGCGCGGCTTCTGGTCTGGCTGGAAAGCCGCCGCACGCAACCGGGATCCGAGGTGACCGACGGCATCGACACCGCCGATCACGCCGCACTTTTGTCGGTACCAGGACTGCTTGCCGACGATCAGCGCCCCGTTCTGCGTTATCTGATCGGGGTGATGATGCTGGCTTATTACACCGCAGCCAGCCACAACGCCGCGCGCCGCACGATCCTTGCCCGCGCGATGGAGGATTGGATCAGGCAGGCACCATGACCTCGGCCAGTGCGGCATCATAGACCGCAAGCGCGCTTGCCCGGTCGGCGGCGCGCGCCGCGCCCTCGGACAATTGCCGCCGCCAGCCGCGCGCGCCGGGCATGCCGTGAAACAGGCCCAGCATGTGGCGGGTATAGCGGTGCATCGGCGCCCCCGTCGCGGCATGGGCGCCGATGACATCGCGCATGTCCTGCGCCACGGCGACCGGATCGTCGAAGGGCGGGTTTTGCCCCCACAGAAGATCGGCCTGCCCCAGTATTTGCCATGGCTGATGATAGGCGGCGCGCCCCACCATCACCCCGTCCATGACCCGCAAATGATCCCGCACCGCATCCATGCTGTCGATGCCGCCGTTGATCGACAGATCAAGATCGGGGAAATCCGCCTTCATACGGTGGACCAGCGGATAGTTAAGCGGAGGGATCTCTCGGTTATCCTTGGGGCTCAGACCCTGAAGCCACGCCTTGCGCGCGTGAATGGCTATCCGGCGGACGCCGGCATCGCGCATTTGGGCGATAAAGGCCGGCAATACCTGCTCCGGTTCCTGCGCGTCCACGCCGATGCGGCATTTGACCGTCACCTCGACAGGTGAGGCTTTGATCATCCGCGCCACGCATTCGGCCACCAGATCGGGCGACTTCATCAGCACCGCACCGAAGCAGCCCGATTGCACGCGGTCGCTGGGACAGCCGCAGTTGAGGTTGATCTCCACATAGCCCGCATCGGCCCCGATCCGCGCCGCCTCGGCCAGTTCAGCGGGGTCCGAGCCGCCCAGTTGCAACGCGACCGGCTGTTCGGCCGCATCAAAGCCCAGAAGCCGCTGCCGGTCGCCGTGAATAACCGCCTGCGCCGTCACCATCTCGGTATACAAAAGCGCCCGCGCCGACAGCCGCCGGTGAAACACCCGGCAATAGCGGTCGGTCCAGTCCATCATCGGCGCGACAGAGAGACGCCCTGCTATGGCGACCTCAGATTTTTGTTCCGTTTCCAATATTCAGTCCGAATTCATCAATTTCGTTCTTGCCGGATTTCGGCTCTCATTTGGCCCTTCCCAAGGCGGTGCACAAAATGCGGCGCCACCGAAGGCAATGCTGAGCGGATATGAGCAGCGGCGTAAACCGTTCACGCAGGGACGCACCTGTAGCATGGCCGGCGCAGCTTGTCACAACGCACGGCGGCAAGATCGGTTCGGAGAATGTGGCGCGCTTGAAGCCCTCGCCAATTCAAATCCGGCGCGAAGCAAGTCTCAACTTCACTGGCCGCGATAGGTCTCTCGCCCGCTGAAGCAACACGAAGACCGGCCGCGGGAAACGTCGCGGTTCAAACGTGCGAGGACCCGCGATACCCTTTCCGATATCCCGCATTTTTAGGCATCAACAATCGCGGGTGACGTAGCTACGCGGCAAACGTTCACCCATTTCGTTGCCTTCGCACCGACCCGGTTCATCCTCTGCAAAGCCGGCCGCAGGTAACCTCGGCGTTGCCCTGATTAAAATCGGCGCCGATTAGTCCCGCGAATCTGCTTCGTACCGTGCGCGATTCTCTGCATTGGGGGGATACAAGCCGGGAAGGATAGCGCCGTTTCGCACCTCCTTGATAATCCAACCCTCCAGTCGTTCCTGCTCACGCGCGCTCTGCAGCACGTCGTCGATCATCGCCGCCGGAATGACAACGGCACCATCGCGATCCGCGACGATCAGGTCGTCGGGGAAGATGGCAACGCCGCCGCAGCTGACGGGCTCCTGCCAATTGACGAATGTCATACCGGCAACTGACGGCGGCGCCGTCGTGCCGGAGGCCCATACCGACAGGCCGGTCTCCAGAACACCTTCAAGGTCGCGCACCACGCCGCCGGTCACCAAGGCCGCGACGTCTCGATATTTCATGTGCTCGCAAAGGATGTCGCCGAAGATGATGGCATCGCGCGCGCAACCGGGCCGCGCCCAAGGGGGGAGGCGCGTGCCGCTTTACAAATTCTCGAACGATTCCGCAGAGTTGCTGATTGAAGGCGGCTTTCGGTATGAGGCCTCCCTGATGGGCCACGATATTCCCTGTCTGATCAATGCCGAAGGCGGCTCGCTGATCGGGGTCCCCTCGCGTTGAGGTTGCACGTCTGGCTGCAATATGCCCAATCCATGGATTTGGACTACATGATGCCAATCCGCGCGCCCGGGGTGTGCTCGGCACTGTTCGCGCCGAAAGTCGAGGTGCCCCCGTCGGCACGGCGGGCCCTTGGGTTCTCGTGATCCATCCCTTCGCCAATGGCCGGGTCATACGACGAAATGTTGCGATGCGCGTTCTGGAACGATCACCGCACAGGGGGGCGGCGTCCGGTTCGCGCCGGTCGAACGGATCGCGGCCCTTGCGCCGGCGGTTACCGCGGATGGCGGGAATGCTCCCAGTCGGGTAGATAGGCCTCAATATCCCGCGCCCGTCCGGGTGGAGCAGTAAGGAGAGGAAGATGGCACAGCACGGATACGAAAGCGGCAGGCTCAACCTGCCCTTCGTCGGCATCTGCACCTTCGGGAAATATCCCTATGTCGAGGACTGGGACCGCATCGACGCCGATGTGGCGATCATGGGCGCGCCGTTCGATTTCGGCGCCCAGTGGCGATCCGGCGCGCGCATGGGGCCGCGCAGCGTCCGCGAGGCATCGACGCTTTTTGCCTTTGGCCACGCCGGCGCCTATGACCACGAGGACGACGTCACCTATCTCGAGCCGGGCAAGGTGCGCATCGTCGACATCGGCGACGCCGACATCGTTCACACCGACACGATGAAAAGCCACGCCAACATCGCGTTCGGCGTGCGCAAGATCCTGCAGGCGGGGGCGCTTCCGGTGGTGATCGGCGGCGATCATTCGATCAACATCCCCTGCATCAATGCGTTCGAGGAGGATTGCGCGAAGAACGGCCCCCTGCATGTCGTGCAGATCGACGCGCATCTCGATTTCGTCGATGAGCGTCACGGCGTGCGGTACGGCCACGGCAATCCGATGCGTCGCGCCGCCGAAAAACCCTATGTCAGCGGGCTGAGCCAGATCGGTATCCGCAACGTGTCGTCCACCGCCCGCGACGGTTATGAGGCGGCGCGCGCCATGGGGTCGGACATCCAATCGGTGCGGCAGGTCCGGTCGATGGGAACCGAGGCGATGCTGGCCCGCATCCCCACCGGTGCACGTTATTATCTGACCATCGACATCGACGGCTTTGACCCCTCGATCGCGCCCGGCACCGGAACCCCCTCTCACGGCGGGTTTCTTTACTATGAAGTGCTGGAACTGATCGCGGGGCTGGTGAAACAGGGAACCGTGGTCGGCGTCGACCTGGTCGAGGTCGCCCCCGACTATGACCACACGCAGACCACCTCGATCCTTGCCGCGCAGCTTCTGATGAACACCGTGGGCCGCATCATGCATGCGCGAAAGGGTTGAGTGGGGCGCGCCGCCGCCCTCCTAATTTCATGACCTCGGCGGGGGCACGGGATCGGCCCTTGGGGCAGACGCGGCGACGGGAACCCATCGCCGCGTCTGTTCCGAAACCGCGCCGTCTCAGGCCGGGCTGCCCTGCAGCCTGACCGGACGGAACAGGATGGCCAGCACGATCAAGGCTCCCGCCGCGATCGCGCCCCAATGGGTCGAGATCAGGAACAGGCCGCCGATGGTCAGCAGGATCTTCTCCCACAGCACCAGCGGGCGGCGGAACCAGCCGATATAGGCGGCCGACAAGGCCAGGACGCCAAGCAGGCCGGACAGAAGCGCGGTGATGAACTGGCTCCATGTGAAGTCGACGAACAGGAGGCTGGGCGCGTAGATGAACATGAACGGCACCAGTGCCTTGCCCATCGACAGCCGGAATGCCGTCATGCCGGTCGCCATCGGGTCACTTCGCGCCAGACCCGCCGCCGCATAGGCCGCAAGCGCCACCGGCGGCGTCACATCCGCCAGAACCCCGAAATAGAACACAAAGAAATGCGTGGCGATCAGCGGCACCCCGAATTCGGTCAGCGCCGGCGCGGCGATCGAGGCGAGGATGATATAGGTCGGCGTCGTCGGGATCCCCGCCCCCATGATGATGCAGGCAATCGCCACGAAGACCAGACCGAAGAACAGCGCCAGACCGCGTTCCGAGAAAAGGCCGGTGAAGTCGATGCCGACCACGAAGCTTGCCACGTCGTTGGCAAGCTGGACGACGGCGGCCGAGAATTTGAAGCCAAGCCCGGTCAACGTGGTCATGCCCAAAAGGAACCCCACGCAGGCGCAGGCGGCCCCGATGGCAAGCGCGAATTTCGCCCCGTCCTCGAACCCGCGCACCAGACGCGGCGGGGTCAGAACGGTGTCGGTGTCCATCGTGGAATTCCCAAGCGCCCGCATCACCAGCGGGATATACGAACAGACGATGGTCAGAATGATGCCCCAGAACGCGGCCAGGAACGGAGTGTATTGCATCAGCAGCATCGCGACCATGACGCAAAGCGGGATGAACAGGTGCCACGACCGCGCCAAGACCGCGCCGAACTGCGGGATTTTGTCCTTGGAAAGGCCCTTGAGGCCCAGCTTTTTCGACTCCAGATGCACCATCAGCAGGATGGCGATATAGTGGAAGCAGGCAGGCACGATGGCGATCAGGATCAGCTCGTTATAGGGGATGCCCAGCATCTCGGTCATCACGAAGGCCGAGGCCCCCATGATCGGCGGGGTGATCTGGCCGCCGCAGGAGGACGAGGCCTCGACCGCGCCGGCGAATCGGGCCGAAAATCCCGATTTCTTCATCAGGGGAATGGTGAAAGCCCCGGTCGTGACCGTGTTTGCGATGGGCGATCCCGAGATCATCCCGAAAAACCCCGAGGACACGACCGAAACCTTCGCCGACCCGCCCGAGGCGCGGCCGGCGATGATCGTGGCAAGATCGATGAACAACTGACCCAGCCCGCTCATCTGCGCAAGGATGCCGAACAGGACGAAGTGAAAGACATAGGTGGCGACCACGCCGACCGCGACGCCATAAATGCCCTCGGTCCCGACATAAAGATGGTTGACGATGCGAGTGACCGAATAGCCGCGATGGGCCAGAATACCCGGCAGATACGGCCCGAGCAGCGCATAAAGCAGACAGCCGATGCCGATATAGGCCAGCGTCGGCCCCATGGTCCGGCGCGTCGCCTCCAGCGTCATGACGATGGCGAGCAGCCCCATCATATAGACCGGCTCGGGCGGATTACCGACGTTCTCGATGAAGATGTATTTGAAGAATATCGACAGATAGGCCGAAAAGGCCGCGCCGCAGGCCGCAAAGATCCAGTCGCGCAGCCCCACCTTTTCCGGTTGCGCCCCCTTGGGGTTGATCGGCAGGGTCAGCCCGATCAGGACCAGCATGACGGCGATGAAGATGTTCTTCGTCATGCTGGGCGGCAGCGCCATGGCGATGGCGTAAAGCAGATACAGATAGAACCCGGCGAAAATCAGCGACTCGACCCAGATCCGACCGTCCGGCCGGGCGCGCTTGCGCGGGAACACCAGAAAGATCAGCCCCATGACGAAGGTCAGGTGGATCGTGCGGTGCATAACCTCGTTCAAAAGACCAAAGCCCGCCGTGTAGACGTGGAACAGCGACAGCGCGACCGAAGCGATCGTCACGACGATTGCGGTCGGCCCGACGAGGTTGCGGAAATTCGATTCGGAATCGTATTCCCGGACAAGGGCCTCGACCTCATCCGGGGTGATTTCGCGGTCGGTATCCAGCGGGTCCGGGGTGCGGTCACCGTGCGGGGTTGTGCCTGTGGTCAATGCGTTTTCTCCTCGTCGCACGGGTCAAGGGTCAGCGCCGGATACCCCAGATCGGCAAGGGCGATATCGGTGCCGGCGGTGTGAAGGGTGTTCTTGTACTGCGCCTGAATGCGCAGCGGAATAGGGCCGGTTCGGCGGTTCATGTCCAGTATGAAGCGGCCGTTTTCATGTCGCCATCCGGTCGCGTCCACGTCATTGGCGATGGACGGCAGCCCGGCGCCATGCGCCTGAAAAACCTCGGATGTCTGGATGATCTCGCCGCCTTCGACGCGGTAGCGGTCCGTCACCGTGGTGCGCGAGACGGAATGAATGAAACTCAGATCAAACCGCCCCTGCGGCCCCAGCGGAAAGCGCGCGACCTCGCGCCCCTGCCCCCGGGTTTCGGTCAGACACAGCCAAGGACCACCGTCGGCCGCCGAAAGCGGTCCGGCGGCCAGCAAAAGCAGAACGGCGACCGCAGCCGCCGTTCCAGTCGCGCCAGGATGCCCGCAGAGGGGCATTACTTGGCAATGCCCTTTTCGGTATAATATTTCTCGGCCCCCGGATGGACCGGGATCGAGACGCTTTCCAGCGCCTTGTCCAGCGCGATCTGCTTGCCCATCGGATGGACCTGCGCCAGCGTTTCGGTGTTTTCGTACAGCGCCTTGGTCACGGCATAGATCAGATCCTCCGGCACCTCGGCATGGGTGGCCCAGATCGCGCGGACGGCCAGCGTCTCGACATCGGCGTCGACGCCCTTGTAGCTGCCGGCCGGAATGGTCGCGTTCGCGTAATAGGGCTGGGTTTCCTGAAGCTTCGCGATCGCCGGACCGGCAAGCGGCACGATGCGGATCTCGTGCCCGTTGGCCAGATCGGTCACAGACGAGGTCGGCAGACCCGCCGTGATCAGCGAGGCATCGAGGTTGCCGTCCTTGATCTTGTCGACCGACTGCGCGAAGGACGAGAAATCCTCGGTCACGTCCTCACGCTTCATGCCGTAAGCCGCAAGCAGATCGCCCAGCAACTGCCATTGTCCCGAACCCGGCGCACCCGAGGAGATGGATTTGCCCTTCAGATCCTCGAACTTTTCGATGCCGCTGTCGGCGCGGACCACAAGCTGCACGGTTTCGGGATAAAGCGCGCCGATGGCCCGCAGGTTTTCCAGCGCCCCGCCGTCCTTGAACTGACCGACACCCTTATAGGCCTGATCCAGAATATCGGCGGCGACAAAGGCCGACTCGATATCGCCGCGACCCAGAAGCTGGGCATTGGCGACCGATGCGTTGCCGGTCTCGGCTGTGGCGGAGACCTTGGTATCCGGCAGCTCCGCCGTGTTCGAGATCAGCTGCGCCAGCATCCCGCCCAGCGGGTAATAGGTGCCGCCGGTGCCACCCGTCGCGATACCGAAAAAGACGCGCCCCTGCGCGAAGGCAGGCAGCGCGGCGCCGACAAGCGAGGCCGCGGCGGTGGTGCCAAGGAACTGGCGGCGGGAAAAGGTCATGGGAATCCTCCGTGATCATGGCTCCGGCCCAACCTGCCATGGGCAAACAAGGCTGGCGACGGGCAAACCGATTGCGATGCGATCTTGACGTAGTTTTTTTGCATGTCAATAGTAGTTTTTACATGCAAAAATTCTGCTGCCCCAGAACCCCGTAAACCGCGCCACGCACCGGACGATCCTCAGCACGCAAGCTTGCTGATCCGCCAAAGGTCCCGACCATGGCCACCAAGGAGAGTGTTAGCCGATGACAACCGAAACCATGCAGGGCGCGCATTTCCGTCAGGTGCTGACCGCCGAAGGTTGGCGGCGCAATATCTCGGCCGGGTTCGCGCCGGATGGTACCATCGCGGCGCTGGTGCAGGACGATAACCCGTCCGGGCTGCCGGTCTATGAAAACCCGGTCGTTCCGGGGATCACCGATCTGCACAGCCACGCCTTTCAATATGCGATGGCGGGCATGTCCGAAGCCCGCCGCAATCCGGTGGACAGCTTCTGGTCGTGGCGCGACATCATGTATTTCTTTGCCCTGACGCTTTCGCCCGAGGATATGCAGGCGGTCGCCGCGCGGCTTTATCTGGCGCTGTTGAAGGGCGGATACACCGGCATCGCCGAGTTTCACTATGTCCATAACGATCTGGACGGCAGACCCTATGCCCGCAGCGAGGAACTTTCGCTCGCGATCTTCGATGCCGCGCAGAACACCGGGCTGGAACTGACCCATCTGCCGGTTTTCTATGCGCATTCCAACTTTGGCGGCCATCCGCCGACCGAGGGACAGCGCCGTTTCATCAAGGATCTGGATGGTTATGCCGCGATGATCGAGGCATTGCGCGCGCCGGCGGCCGAAGCCGGGCACAAGCTGGGCATCGCTCCGCATTCGCTGCGTGCGGCCACGCCCGCGCAAATCACCGCGCTGCTTGATCTGCGCGACGACCTGCTGCCCGGCTGTCCGGTCCATATCCATGTGGCCGAGCAGATGAAAGAGGTCGAGGATGCGCTGGACTGGAATGGCCGCCGCCCGGTCGAACAGCTTTTCGATGCCGCCCCGGTCGATCGCAACTGGTGCCTGATCCACGCCACCCATCTGACCGATGCCGAGATCGGCATGATCGCCCGCTCGGGCGCGACGGTGGGTCTTTGCCCGCTGACCGAGGCGAACCTTGGCGACGGCATTTTTCCGGCCACCGCTTTTCTGGAACAGGACGGGGTTTTCGGCATCGGCTCGGATTCCAACATCTCGACGGTCGCGGCGCAGGAACTGCAGATGCTGGAATACAGCCAGCGGCTGCGGGACCGGCGGCGCAATGTGCTCGCATCAGCCGATGATCCGCATGTTGCGACGAATTTGTGGAATCGCGCGGTTCAGGGCGGTGCCCGCGCCGCCGGCCGGCCCGAGGCGGGCATGGCGGTGGGCGGCATGGCGAGTTTCGTCGAACTGGTCAGCCCAGAGCCCGACGCCATGCGCCCCATCGCGCCCGAATCGGCGCTTGATTTCCACGTCTTCGCCGGTCGCGGTTTCCATGCCGGCGATGTCGTCGTGCGCGGCCGCCGGGTGATCGCGGGCGGCCGCCACCCGCGCGAGGACGCGATCCTTGCCGATTACGCCGCCGCCATGACCCGCGTCTCGGCCCGGCTGGCCGAACGCGGCGATCCCGCCTGAACGGGCGGCGGCTGACATGGGCAAAGAAGTCGATTACAGGTCAAACTCGCTGGTCCGGGGGCTCAGCATTCTGCAATGCTTTGACCATCGTCGCCCCGAGATGACCCTGACCGAGATCGCCGAGGCCATTTCGGTCACCAGTTCCGCCGCCTATCGCTTTGTCGTGACGCTGGAACGCGAAGGCTATCTGACCCGGCAGGAAAACCGCTATCGGCTGGCGCCGCGGGTGATGGATCTGGGCTATCGCTATCTGTCCTCGCTGGACGTGTACGAGATCGCGCGCGGACCGGCCGAACAACTGCGCAACGATACAGGTCTTTCCGCCCATGTCGCGGTGCTGGAAGGGGTCGAGATCATCTATATCTACCGCGCGCTTTCCGACAGCTCGATGGTGTCGAACGTGCCCGTCGGGACCCGGCTTCCGGCGGCGCTGACCACGATGGGGCGGGTTCTGCTGAGCGATCTGCCCCCGGCCGAGATCGCGCGGCGTTTCGCGGATTACGCCTTTACCTCGCTTATCCCCGATGCGCCGAAATCGCTGGCCGCGTTGCAGCGCCTTCTACCGGACGACCGCGCGCGCGGTTATGTCGCCCAGCCGTCGCATCTGGCGTCGGGGACCTATTCCATCGCGGCGCCGCTTGTCTCGCGCCATGGAAAATATGTCGGCGCGGTCAACCTGTCGGCGCATGAGATGCAGATACGCGAGCCGGCGGCCTTGACGGAAAAACTGCTGGATACCGCGCGGACCATCTCGAAAATGCTATAAGCGTCAGCGCCGCCGTGGCGCCGGTTTCCGGCGGAATGGTCCTGCGCCGCGCGACGCCCGAAGAAACCCGCAACAAAGGTGACCTGCCGATGCGTTTTCAGTGGTTGAACGAACCCGCGACATGGTCCGGCGATCAAAGCCGGCTTGTGCTGACCACCGATGCCGAAACCGATTTCTGGCAGACCACGTTCTACGGTTTCCGGCGCAACAGCGGTCATGCCTGGATCGCGCCCGTCGCCGGCGATTTCACCCTCGAGGCGCGGGTGACCGGCCGATACGAGACGCTGTATGATCAGGCCGGGCTGATGCTGTATCTTGATGAACGGAACTGGATCAAGACCGGCATCGAATACACCGACGGGATGATGCATTTCTCGGTCGTGGTGACGCGGCAGGTTTCGGACTGGTCCGTGATCCCGCTACCGGATGCCACGCCACAGGATGAGTTGCGTGTCAGGCTGACCCGGCATGGAACCTCGGTCCGGGTGCAATATGCCATTGGCCGGGCGGATTGGCGGATGGCGCGGCTTGCGCCGTTTCAGGACACCGACGCGCAGGCCGGTGTCATGGCATGCTCGCCCCAGCGGGCCGGATTCACCGCGACCTTCCGCGATATCAGCATCGGCCCGGCGATCCCGCGTCAGCTTCACGCCGATTAGCGGCTTGGCTGACGGCAGGTCAGTCGCGGGGTCAGCTAAGCGGCGCGCAAGAGCCGCGCACCATCAGTTCGCCCTGCAACCGGACCAGCCGCGGCTCGGGCGGCGCGACACCCGACAGCCGTTCCAGCAGAAGCCGGGCGGCCTGCTCTCCGATCTCTTTCACCGGCTGGGCGACGGCGGTCAATTGCGGGCTGAACACATCGGCCCAGGAAAAATCGTCGATGCAGGCAACCGATACGTCATCGGGGCAGGACAGCCCCAGATCCCGGATCGCGCGAAGCGCGCCGATCACCATAAGGTTGTTGGCCGAGAAGATCGCCGTGGGCCGGTCAGGCTGGGTCAACAGCCGCATCGCGGCGCGATAGCCGTCATCCTCACGGAAATTGCCATTGCAGACCAGCATCTGGTCAAAGCCGATACCGGCGTGGCGCAGCGCCTCGTAATACCCGGCCAGCCGGTCGCGGCCGGTCGAGGCCACCGAGGGGCCGGAGACAAAGCCGATTCGCCGATGCCCAAGGTCGATGACATAGCGGATCACCTCGAACACGGCGGTGGCATTTTCGATCACCACCGCGTCCACGTCGAGCCCCGCGTTCAGGCGGTCGATCAGGACGACAGGCTTGCGGGTCGACTTGACCAGCCGCGTCATCACCGCGTCATCGCCGGCCGGCGCGATGATCAGCCCGTCGACCATGCGGTCCAGCAACAGCTTGATCTGTTCGTCCTGCCGGGCGGTGTTTTCGTCGCTGCTGCACAGCATGACCGCATAGCCGGCGCTGTTCAGCACCTGCTGGATCGTCGCCACCACATCGGTGAAGAAGGGGTTGCGGATATCCGCCACGGTCAGGCCGATCGTGTGCGTGGCACCGGTCTTCAGACTGCGGGCGATGGCGTTGCGTTCATATCCGATCGCGCCGATCGCGGCCTCGATCCGCCGGGTCAATTCGTCGCTGACCCGCGCCGAACGGTTCATATAGGCCGAGACCGTGGCGATCGAGACGCCGGCCGTCCGCGCCACGTCGATCATGGTCGGCGCGCTCGCGCCCTTTTTGCGGCGTTGGACCTGATCCATGTCCCGATGCTGTTCGCCCCCCTCCCCTGCAATCAGCCCTAGTGAAACCCCGGTTCAAAATCAAGTTTGGCCGGATCGACGCCTGCCGCAAGCCAAGTTCGTTGACTCGGCCGAAACGTTTAGATTAGCGTAACGCCTGACGGTAAGGTGGAGGGGAGGCCATCGCTGCTGTGACCGAGGTTCAAGCAAAAGCTTCGGCCGATCCCGTGCTTTCGGCGACGGGGATCGGCAAGCGTTTCGGTGGCGTGATCGCGCTTTCGGATGCGCGGTTTGAGCTTTGGCGGGGCGAAATTCACGCCCTGATGGGCGAGAACGGTGCTGGCAAATCAACGCTGATGAAGATCCTGTCGGGCGTCTATCCCGACTATGACGGCACCGTGCGGCTTGACGGCAAGGTCGTGCGTTTCGCCAATATCCGTCAGGCCGAGGCGGCGGGCATCGCGATCATCCATCAGGAACTGAACCTGGTGTCCGAGCTGTCGGTGGCGGACAACATCTTTCTTGGGCGCGAGAAACGGATCGCGGGGCTGTTCATCGACCGGGGCGCGGCGCTGCGTGCCGCACGTGCGTTGCTTGACCGGCTGGGGATCGACCTCGACCCGGACGCGCGGATCGGCACCTTGCGGGTCGGCGAAAGGCAGTTGGTCGAGATTGCGAAGGCGCTGTCCCTGAACGCCCGCATCCTGATCATGGACGAGCCGACCTCGGCCCTGTCCCCGGCCGAGTGCGAGCGTCTGTTCCGCATCGTCCGACAGCTTGCCGCTGAAGGCGTCGCGATCGCCTATATCTCGCACCGGCTGGACGAGGTGATGCTTTTGTCCGACCGCGTGACGGTGTTCCGCGACGGGCGCCATGTGCTGACCCAGCCGGTGCAGGAACTGACCGAGGGCAGGATCATTTCCGCCATGGTCGGGCGCGAGATGATCGCCGCCGATTATCCCCCCGCCGATCCCGATGGCCAGACCGTGCTTTCGGTACGCGACCTGACGCTGAGAAAGCCGGACCGGCAGGGCTGGCAGAGCGTGCTGAAGGGCGTCAGCTTCGATCTTAAGGCGGGCGAAATCCTTGGCATCGGCGGTTTGCTGGGTGCGGGGCGGACCGAAATTCTGGAAACGCTGTTCGGATGCGCCGAAGGCATGGCCGGCGGCACCATCGCGGTGAACGGCACCCCGGCCCAGATTCGCAACCCGCGCGACGCGCGCCGGCTGGGACTGGCCTTCGTGACCGAGGATCGCAAGACCCAAGGGCTGCATCTGAACGCCTCGATTACCGACAACATCGCCCTGCCCCTTGTCGCGCGTCTGGCAATGTTCGGCCTCCGCGCCTTCCCGCGCGAACGGGCGCTGGCCCGCGACGCCGTCGAGACGCTGGGCATCAGGTGCAGCAGCATCGCGCAAGAGACCGGCAACCTGTCCGGCGGCAATCAGCAAAAGGTCGTCATCGGCAAATGGCTGGCGACCCAGCCGCGCATCCTGCTGCTGGACGAGCCGACGCGCGGCATCGACGTGGGCGCCAAGCGCGAAATCTATGACCTGATCTTCCGGCTTGCGCGGGACAACGGGCTTGGCGTGATCGTGGTCAGTTCCGAGTTGCCCGAATTACTGCTGCTTTCCGACCGCATCGTCGTCATGTCCGAGGGCCGTCAGACCGGCACCCTGACCCGGGCCGAGGCGAGCGAAGAGCGGGTCATGCAGCTTGCCGCCCCCAAAGCGCGCGAGGATGCGGCATGAAATCGCTGTGGCACCTGATTGGTCGGACCAAACTTTACTGGGGCCTGATCGCGATATTCCTGCTCGGGGTGTTGTTCTCGCCGATCAGTTCCAAGGGTCACAACATCTTCCTGTCCTATGGCAACCTTCTGGATGTGCTGCGTCAGGTCTCGATCATCGGGCTGATCGCGACGGGCATGACGGCGGTGATCATCACCGGCGGGATCGACCTGTCGGTGGGGTCGCTGATGGCCATCTGCAGCGTGGTCACCGCCATGCTGCTGACCGTCGAGGGACCGACACCGGCGGTGCTGATGGGCCTGCCGATGGTCGCGCTGGTGGCGCTGTTCATCGGCTTTTCCGTCGTGAGGTTCCTGTTCGCGAACATGGAAAAGGCCCGGTTGGGTCAGGATGTCGGGCGCGACATCCGGCTGGACAACATGCGGGGATGGGTCCTGCCGCTGATCGTGGGGGCGGCATTCGCGGGGTTGCTGCTGTGGTTCCTGGTGCCGCAGGTCCCCACCCGGTTCGGCGTCATGGGGGTCTTGATCGTGGCGCCGGTCGTTGGGCTTTGCTTCGGGGCGATCAACGGCATCCTGATCGTGGGGGGCCGGCTGCAACCCTTCATCGTCACCCTTGCCATGATGGTCACCGCACTTGGTATCGCACGGCTGACCGCCGGGCAGAACAACGCCGTCCTGCCGGTCTATACCGGAACCAACGCGGTGGCCGAGTTTGACCGGCTGCGCTCGCTCGTCTTCGGGATCATGCCGGTGCCGGGGCTGTTCTTCATCGCCGCGATCGTGATCTATGGCGCGATCCTGCGGCTGACCCCGTTCGGGCGGTACATCTATGCCATCGGCGGGAATGAGGAAGCGGCGCGCCTGTCGGGGATCGCGGCGGGCAAGGTCAAGATCGCGACCTATGCCGCGTCGGGCCTGCTGGCCGGGATCGCCGCCGTGCTTTACGTGGCCCAGTACCGTCAGGGCAAACCCGACGCCGGCGCGGGGCTGGAGCTTGACGCCATCGCCGCCGTCGTCATCGGCGGCACCAGCCTGATGGGCGGGCGCGGCTCCATGGCGGGCACGTTCTGCGGGGTGCTGATCTTCGGGCTTTTGTCGAACATCCTGCAACTTCACAACATCAACTCGAACCTTCAGCTTGTGCTGAAGGGCCTGATCATCGTCGGCACGGTTCTGGTTCAGGAACGCAGCCTTGCCGACCTATTCGGCTTTGTGCGCTGGCCCCTTGCACGGCCTGCGCCGAAGGACGGGGTGGCGGAAAGGCCGCCACCGGACAGTTAGTCGTTAACCATAGTGGAGGAAGTCCAAGATGAAACGTCGTGATCTGATGCTGGCCGCTGTTGCGACCACGCTTGCGACAGGCGCATTGCTGTCTCCTGCCGTCGCGCAGGACAAGAAATGGAACATCGGCTTCAGCCAGGCCACCACGATCGAGCCCTGGCGTGCCCAGTTCAACAAGGACATCATCGCCGAGGCGGAAAAATACCCCGACGTGAACCTGATCATCACCGACGGCGAGGACAAGACCGAGAAACAGGTCGCCGATGTCGAGAACCTGATCCGGCAAGAGGTCGACGCGCTGCTGATCTCGCCCAAGGAATCGGCGGGGCTTACCGGCGTCGTACAACAGGCCATCGACGCCGGTATCCCGGTCTTCGTTCTGGATCGGAACGTGGATACCGACCAATATACGCAATTCGTCGGCGGCGATAACAAGCTGATCGGCCGCGCGGCGGGTGAATATGCGGTCGAATTGCTGGGCGGTCCCGGCAAGGCCGAAGGCAATGTCGTGGAGATCTGGGGCGGTCTTGGCACTCAGCCCGCCCATGACCGGTCCGAGGGCTTCCACGAATTCACCGACAAGGAACCCGGCATCAAGAACCTGCTGGATCAGCAGTCGGGCGACTGGAAGCAGGATCAGGCCTATAACATCATGGCCACGGCCCTGCGCAATAATGAGGATATTGATCTGGTCTATGGCCATAACGACCCGATGGCCTATGGCGCCTATCTGGCGGCCAAGGACGCCGGGCGCGAAAAGGACATCAAGTTCATCGGCATCGACGCGCTGCCCGCCGAGGGCGTGACCTGGGTCAAGAACGGCGAGCTGACCGCGACCTTCCTTTACGCCACCCCCGGGGCCGAGGGGTTGCGGCAGGCGATCAAGTTCCTGAACGGCGAGAAGGTGGAAAAGACCATCACCCTGCCGACCGAAAAGATCACCAAGGAAAACGCCGACGCGGTGCTGAAGGAAAAAGGCCTGTAGGTCACGCCACCCTGCCGGCCGGTCAGCTCCGGGCGGCGGGGGCTTTGCTGCCAGAAATGCGGCGAATAAACCGCTGGCCCGGGCGGCCGGCGGGGCGTAAGGGTTCGCGGCGCTTGCCTGTCGGCGGCGCCGCGATCTTTTTCTTGCGCATGATCGTCCCTATACTAACCGCTTGTCCGAAACGAACCCCCCGGTGTCCGCCATGTCCAGCCTGCCGCTTTCGCCCGTTTTCGACCGCCTGCGCGACGCCGCGCGCGACCGCATCCTTATTCTGGATGGGGCGATGGGGACGCAGATTCAGCAGCTTGGCTTTTCCGAGGATGACTTTACCGGCGCGCACAGCCATGGCGCGGGCTGCGCCTGTCATCAGGCGATGGGCATGGCGCATGGCGGCGACCATCCCCAGCAGGGCAACAACGATCTTCTGATCCTGACCCAGCCCGAGGCGATCGAGGAAATCCATTACCGCTATGCCAAGGCCGGCGCCGATATCGTCGAGACGAACACGTTTTCCTCGACCCGGATCGCGCAGGCGGATTACGGGATGAAGGATGCGGTCTATGACCTGAACCTCCACGGCGCCCGCATCGCCCGCAAGGCGCTGGACCGCGCCACGGCCGAGGATGGGCGGGCCCGTTTTGTGGCCGGCGCGCTTGGCCCGACGAACCGCACCGCCTCGATCAGCCCGGATGTGAACAATCCCGGCTACCGCGCCGTTACCTTCGATCAACTGCGCGAGGCCTATGCGGAACAGATCCGCGGGCTGATGGACGGCGGCGCCGACATCATCCTGATCGAGACGATCTTTGACACGCTGAACGCCAAGGCCGCGATTTTCGCCTGCGAAGAGGTGTTTGCGGAAAAGAAGCTGCGCCTGCCGGTGATGATCTCGGGCACGATCACCGACCTGTCGGGGCGCACGCTGTCGGGCCAGACCCCGACCGCCTTCTGGAACTCGGTCCGCCATGCGCGCCCGCTGACCGTCGGGCTGAACTGCGCGCTTGGCGCCGATGCCATGCGCCCGCATCTGGCCGAACTGTCGGGTGTCGCCGATACGCTGGTCTGCGCCTATCCGAACGCGGGGCTGCCGAACGAGATGGGGCAATATGACGAATCGCCCGAATTCATGGCCCGGCAGATCGAGGGTTTTGCCCGCGACGGGCTGGTGAACATCGTCGGCGGCTGTTGCGGCTCGACCCCCGAACATATCCGCGTCATCGCCGAGGCCGTCGGCAAATACCCGCCCCGCGCCCTGCCCGAACCGGCCGTCCATATGCGGCTTTCGGGGCTGGAGCCGTTTACCCTGACCCAGGAAATCCCCTTCGTGAACGTGGGTGAGCGGACGAACGTCACCGGCAGCGCGCGGTTCCGCAAGCTGATCACCAATGGCGATTATGCGGCGGCGCTCGATGTGGCCCGCGATCAGGTCGAGAACGGCGCCCAGGTCATCGACGTCAACATGGACGAGGGGCTGATCGATTCGAAACAGGCGATGGTGGATTATCTGAACCTGATCGCGGCCGAGCCCGACATCGCCCGCGTCCCGGTGATGATCGACAGCTCGAAATGGGACATCATCGAGGCCGGGCTGAAATGCGTTCAGGGCAAGCCGATCGTCAACTCGATCAGCCTCAAGGAAGGCGAGGAGGCGTTTCTGCATCACGCCCGGCTGTGTCGCGCCTATGGTGCGGCCGTCGTGGTCATGGCCTTTGACGAACAAGGGCAGGCCGATACTGAAAACCGCAAGGTCGAAATCTGCACACGCGCCTATGAACTGCTGGTGAACGAGGTCGATTTCCCGCCCGAGGATATCATCTTCGATCCCAACGTCTTTGCCATCGCGACGGGGATCGAGGAACATGACAACTATGGCGTCGATTTCATCAACGCCACGCGCCGCATCACCCAGACCCTGCCGCACGCCCATATCTCGGGCGGTGTGTCGAACCTGTCCTTCAGCTTTCGCGGCAACGAGCCGGTACGCGAGGCGATGCACGCGGTGTTTCTGTATCACGCCATTCAGGCCGGCATGGACATGGGCATCGTCAATGCCGGTCAGCTTGCCGTCTATGACCAGATCGACCCCGAACTGCGCGAGGCTTGCGAGGATGTGGTTCTGAACCGCACGCCGGCCAAGGGCGGCACCGCGACCGAAAACATGCTGGAAATAGCCGAGCGGTATAAGGGCGAAGGCGGCACCAAGACCCGCGAGAAGGACCTGACATGGCGCGAATGGCCGGTCGAAAAGCGGCTGGAGCACGCGCTGGTCAACGGCATCACCGAATATATCGACGAGGATACCGAGGAAGCCCGGCTTGCCGCCGAACGCCCGCTTCACGTCATCGAAGGTCCGCTGATGGCCGGCATGAACGTGGTCGGCGATCTGTTCGGGTCGGGCAAGATGTTCCTGCCGCAGGTGGTGAAATCGGCCCGGGTGATGAAACAGGCCGTGGCGCATCTGCTGCCGTTCATGGAGGAAGAGAAGCGCCTGAACGGCGGCGAGGTGCACAAGGCCGCCGGCAAGATCCTGATGGCGACGGTCAAGGGCGACGTTCACGACATCGGCAAGAACATCGTCGGCGTCGTGCTGGCCTGCAACAATTACGAGATCATCGACCTTGGCGTCATGGTCCCCGCCAGCAAGATCCTTGAGACCGCGCGGGCCGAAGGCGTGGACATCATCGGCCTGTCCGGTCTGATCACGCCCTCGCTTGACGAAATGGTCCACGTCGCTTCGGAAATGGAGCGCGAGGGGTTCGACATTCCGCTGCTGATCGGCGGGGCCACCACCAGCCGCGTGCATACGGCGGTCAAGATCAGCCCGCGCTTTGTCCGCGATCAGGCGATCTATGTCACCGACGCCAGCCGCGCGGTGGGTGTCGTCTCGGCGCTGCTGTCCGGGCAAAAGGAAAGCTATGTCGCGAAGATCCGCGACGAATATGCCGAAGTCGCGGAAAAGCACGCCCGGGCCGAGCTGGAAAAGCGGCGCCTGCCGCTGGCCGACGCGCGCGCCAATGCGGTGCCCGTGGACTGGACCGGCTTTGCCGCCAAGACCCCGCAATTCCTTGGCGCCCGGATCATCGACGACTGGGATCTGGCCGATCTGGCGCGCTATATCGACTGGACCCCGTTCTTCCAGACATGGGAGATGAAGGGCGTCTATCCGCGTATCCTTGACGATGAAAAGCAGGGCGAGGCGGCGCGGGCACTGTTTGCGGACGCGCAGGCGATGCTGAAGCGGATCATCGACGAGAAATGGTTCCATCCCCGCGCCGTGGTCGGTTTCTGGCCCGCCAATGCGGTCGGCGACGATATCCGCCTGTTCACCGACGAGAACCGCGACAAGGAACTCGCCACCTTCTTCACGCTGCGCCAGCAGATGACCAAACGCGATGGGCGGCCCAATGTGGCGCTGTCGGATTTCGTGGCACCGGCGGGGCGCGACTATCTGGGCGGGTTTGTGGTGACGGCGGGGGCCGAGGAACAGGCGATCGCCGACCGTTTCAAGGCGCAGGGCGACGACTATTCCGCGATCATGGCGCAGGCGCTGGCCGACCGTTACGCCGAGGCGCTGGCCGAGGCGCTGCACGAACGGGTACGGCGAGAATACTGGGGTTATGCGGCGGATGAGACCTTCGCGCCGCAGGATCTGATCGGCGAACCCTATGCCGGCATCCGCCCCGCCCCCGGCTATCCGGCCCAGCCCGATCACACCGAAAAGACTACGCTGTTCCGGCTTCTGGACGCCACCAACGCGACCGGCGTCGAACTTACGGAAAGTTTCGCGATGTGGCCCGGCGCCTCGGTCTCGGGTATCTATATCGGCCATCCCGAGGCATATTACTTTGGCGTCGCCAAGGTCGAAGAGGATCAGGTTCGTGATTACGCCGCGCGCAAGGGCATGGAGCTGCGCGAGGTCGAACGTTGGCTTGGCCCGATCCTGAACTATACGCCGAAAAGCGCGGCGGCCTGAGCGGGGCGCCCCGCCGCACCCACCGGGCCGTCGCTGCCGTCTTTGCCCCCGCCTTTACTGCCGCGCCGTTGCTGCCAAACCGTTGCGGCCGCACCGTTGCCCCTGCCCGCCCCACCCCGTCAGGGCCACCCCGCCGATGCGACCACGGTCTTGGCTCGCGTGGCCTGCGGGGGCGGGCGCGTGGCGTTACGTCGGCCTGTCCCTGCGCGGTGGCGGGAACCACGTCGATTGTTTTCCGGTCCATCCGGGATCGCGCGCCAACCATCGCGGCGCCCGATGCGGCCGATCGCGCTTCCGCTGGGCGGGTTGTCGGCGAGGCTGCGCTAAACCTCGACCACCACCCGGCCCATCGGATGCGAACAGCAGGCGAGGATATAGCCCGCCGCGATATCGTCGTCCGAAATGCCGCCGTTATGGACCATATGCACCTCGCCCTCGGTCTTTTTGATCTTGCAGGTGCCGCACAGGCCGAAGGTGCAGCCCGAGGGGATGTTCAGCCCGTTGGACTTGGCCAGCGCCAGAACCGTATCGGTTTCCGAACAGGGCACGGATTTGCCGGATTTCGCAAACACCACCTCGGCGGTCGCCGCATCGTCCGGCACCACGTCATGCAGGACCGGCGCCTCGGCTTCGGTTTCGATCGGGGCCTGAAAGCTTTCCTGATGATAGCGATCCATGTCGAAGCCAAGCGCGATCAGCATATCGCGCACGGCCTGCATGAACGGCTCGGGACCGCAGCAGAACACCTCGCGGTCAAGATAGTCGGGCGCCATCAGTCCCAGCATGATCTGGCTGAGCCGGCCCCGATAGCCCTGCCACGAACGAAAGGCGTCATGCTCTTCAACCGTGAAATGCAGTTGCAGCCCCGGCACGCGGTTCGCCATATGCTGAAGCGTTTCGCGGAAGATGATGTCCGACGGCCGGCGCGCGGCATGGACGAACACGATGTCGGGCTGTTCGCCGCTGTCCCATGACCAGGTGGTCATCGACATCATCGGCGTGATGCCCGAACCCGCCGAGATGAACAGATATTTTCTTGCCGGATGGCGCAGGAAACTGAAAATCCCCGCCGGGCCATAGGCCTTGATCCGCATGCCCGGCTTCAACTGGTCGATGATCCAGCGCGACCCGATGCTGTCGGGCTGCGCCTTGATCGTGATCGAGATGGACAGCGGCCGCGACGGGCTTGACGAGATCGTATAGGTGCGGTGCACCACGCCCCCGGGCACCGGCAGCTCGAAAGTCACGAACTGACCGGGCTGATAGTCGAACCACGCGCCCGAAGGCGACCGAAAGGTGACCGTGGCGGTGTCCGCCGTTTCCGGCACGATCATGGCGCATTCCAGCGGTTCGCTGTCAGCCCAGGGGGCCGAGCCGTAAGCCTGTTGTATCAAGGCCCTACTCCGCCGCCATCGGGGGCGCCAGACGCTGCGCCATCAACCCGCAATACCAGTCGATCAGGTGAATCACCCCGGCCTCTTGCGTGGGGGAATAGGGGCCCGGTTCATAGGCGGGGCTGTTGATGCCGTACTGGTTTTCCTCGACAACGCGGCGATCTTCGTCATTGGTCGCCAGCCAGACCTCGGTCAGTTGCTGAAGATCGTAATCCTTGCCCTCGACCGCATCCTTGTGGACCAGCCATTTCGTCGTCACCTCGGTTTCGGTCGGGCTGATCGGCAGAATGCGGAAAACGATGGCGTGGTCGGGCAGGAAGTGGTTCCAGCTTGACGGGAAGTGATAGAACATCAGGCTGCCGGCGTCGTTCCACGGGATCGTGCCCATGCGCCGGTTGACCGCCGCCTTGGTCGACATGGTGAAGCTTTCGGCGTTGTCCATCAGCGGCACCCGCGCCATCCGCCACTGCATGTCCGGGGCGTTGACAAAGCGCGCCGGCAGGTTGACGGCGTCGCAGCGGTCCCAATGCCGCAGAATCTCGCTGCTGGCGGATTGCGGCCCCTCCATCACCGTCATCAGCGGATCGTCGGAATAGCTGCGGCACAGCGACGGGTGCGAGCCGCTGCAATGATAGCATTCGCGGTTGTTCTCCATCACCAGCTTCCAGTTGCCCTTTTCCACGATGGTCGAGGAATGGGCGACCTTGGCATCGCCAAGCCCCGAGGGCATCGCATAGGCGGCAAGGTTCTTGGCCAGATCGGCGACCGGCTGCGGCACCTGCGCCAGACTGACGAAGATCATGCCGCCGATATCGACGCAATGCACCGGCTTCAGCCCGTATTGGCTGGCATCGAACTCCGCGCCCATGTCGCGCGCGAACAGCAGTTTACCGTCAAGATCATAGGTCCACTGATGATAGGGGCAGACCAGTTTCGGGTTCGAGCCCTGCGCCTTGGCACAAAGCCGCTGGCCGCGATGCCGGCAAACGTTGTGGAATGCCCTTATCCGCCCGTCACTGCCCCGCAGCACGATGACCGGATATTGACCGACGTTGAAGGTGATGTAATCGCCGGGTTTCACCAGCTCGCACGCCGGCCCGGCGAACAGCCATTCGCGATACCAGATCTGTTCCAGATCGTCCTGAAATGCGGTCTGCCCGCAGTACAGATCGCGCGGCAATGCGTGATCCTTCTTGCGGGCGGCGATCAACTCGGCGGTTTGCAGTGGTTGGGTCATGGCGCTGCCTGTCGTTCCAGAGACGAGGGTGTGTGTCAGCCGAGGTTCGGGCTGACGAAATCCTGCCGCATAGAATAATCCAGCAACGCGCCGGATTTGGTCTGTTTGCGACAGGATAGCAAAAGATTCGGACATGCGCATGCCGGCTGGCCCGCTCACGGTCACCGGCGCGCGTCACCCTAGGAATAGGGCACGAATTTCGCCGCCTGCGGGTCGATGCGAAGCGATTGCCCCAGCATCGGAAAGGCGCGCTGCGCGCAGCGTTCGCGCGGGCAGGTCTTGCAGGCCGGTCCGATCGGGGTTCCCGCCGCACTCAGGTCATGGCCGGTCGCATAGACCAGCCGCCCGGCATGGGCGATGTCGCACCCCAGCGCCACGGCAAAGCTTTTGCCCGGCGTGCCGTATTTCCGGGGCCGCGAGATCACCGTGCGGGTCACCCAGAAATACCGCCGCCCGTCCGGCATCTCGGCGATCTGGGTCAGGATCTCGCCCGGGTGGTCGAACGCGGCATGGACCCGCCACAGCGGGCATGACCCGCCGGTCCGCGAGAAATGGAAATCGGTGGCGGATTGCCGCTTTGAGATATTGCCAGCGCGGTCGACCCGCAGAAAGAAGAACGGCACCCCGCGCAGCCCCTCGCGTTGCAGCGAGGACAGGCGGTGGCAGATGACCTCGAAACCGAACCCGAAACGTCCGCCGATTGCGTCGATGTCATAGGCCAGTTCCTCGGCCGTGCGCCAGAACACCTCATAGGGCATCATCAAAGCGCCGGCGAAATAATTGGCCAGACCGATCCGCGCCAGTTCGTATGACACCGACCCCGAAAACCGCCACCCCTCCAGCGCCGCGTCGATCAGCGGGGCGGCTTCGATCAACGCGATCTGGGTGGCCAGTTGAAAGGCGCGCTGCCCGGCGTTCAGCCCCTGCCAAAGCGTCAGCCGGTCGCCATCGCGCCGGCGCAGCACGCCCGGGTCGGGGCTTTGGTGCAGGGAAACGCCATGCGCGTCGGCCAGATAGCGGGCAAGCCCCTCGGCCGTCGCGCCGATGGTCAGGCCAGCCCGGTGGAACAGCGATTCGGCCGCCCGGTCGAGCGCATCGAAATGGTTGCGGTGATGATAGAAGAAATCCCGCACCTCTTCATATGCCGTCGGCGCCGAGGCGGCATCGCCCGCCCCCAGCGCCAGCGCCGTGGCGCGGTCCTGCGCGTCCCGCGCCTGCCGGTAAAGCTGGACGGTATGCCGCGCCAGACCGGGCATGTTGTCGATCAGCGTCCGCAGATCCGCGGGGGACACGTCTTCCGCGCCCTGAAACACCTCGCGCAGTTCGGCCAGCAGCCGGGCATCGCCTTCGTCGCTAAGGAACTGGCTGTCGGCGCCGAACTGGTCGTTGACCTTCAGCAGCACCTGAACGGTCAGCGGGCGCTGGTTGCGCTCGATCTGGTTCAGATAGCTGGGCGATACGCCCAGCGCCTCGGCGAACGCCACCTGCGACAACCCCCGGCTTTCGCGCAACTGCCGCAATCGCCCACCGACAAAAGCCTTTTTCATATTCGCAACATTCGCAAATTCGTCCAATCCCCTTCGCCATTATACGCCTTTTCTGGCGTTTTCATAGTTTTTCAATTGCGGCATAAATTGTGCAACTGCAGCAAATCATCGCAGGTTGCGAAGATGCGAAAACCGACACCACCGCCGCAGTCACCACCGCCCGAGCCGGTCCCGCCCGGCTTTCCGATTTTCTCGCCATTCGGCCCCGATCCCGAGTGGCTCAAGACCCGACAGGAGGACGAGAAATGAAACCCTATGCCGAAATCCGCGCCGAAGTGGCCAAGCGCTATCCTTCGGGCCAGACCAGCGGCGGCGTTTCCGTCGACGATATCGTGCAGTTGAAGCTGCAGAACAGCTATGACACCCATCTGGATATCGCCCGCGACATGGCCAAGGTGATGCGCGCCGACATGGCGGCCTATGATGCCGATCCGACGCTGTCCACCCAGTCGCTCGGTTGCTGGTCGGGCTTCCATGCCCAGCAGATGATCAAATCGGTCAAGCGCCTGCGCGGCACCACCAAGCGCGCCTATGTCTATCTGTCGGGCTGGATGGTCGCCGGTCTGCGCAACACCTGGGGCCACCTGCCCGACCAGTCGATGCACGAGAAAACCGCCGTCGCCGACCTGATCCGCGAGATCTATGTGTCGCTGCGTCAGGCCGACGAAGTGGCGATGAACGACCTGTTCAAGGATCTGAAAGCCGCCCGCGACGCTGGCGACGCGGTGGCCGAGAAGAAGGCGATCGAGGCGATCGACAATTTCGAAAGCCATGTCGTTCCGATCATCGCCGATATCGACGCGGGCTTTGGCAACGAACATGCGACCTATCTGCTGGCAAAGGAACTGATCCAGGCCGGCGCCTGCTGCCTGCAAATCGAGAATCAGGTCTCGGACGCCAAGCAATGCGGCCACCAGGACGGCAAGGTCACCGTGCCGCGCGAGGATTTCATCGAGAAACTGCGCGCCTGCCGTCTGGCTTTCGAGGAACTGGGCGTTGACGAAGGCGTCATCGTCGCCCGCACCGACAGCCTTGGCGCCGGTCTGACGCAGAAGGTTCCGGTCAGCCAGCAGCCGGGCGATCTGGCCTCGGAATACATCAAATGGCTGGATACCGAGGCGATCAGCGATGCGAACCCGGTTCGCGATGGCGAGTTGGCGATCATGCTGGACGGTGAATTCGTCAAGCCGAAGCGCCTGCCGAACGGGCTGTTCCCGTTCAAGAAAGGCTCGGGCCGCGCCCGCGTGATCGAGGATTGCATCGCCAACCTGACCGAAGGCGGCGCCGACATGCTGTGGATCGAGACCGACACCCCGAACGTCGCCGAAATCGCCGGGATGGTGAACGAGGTCCGCGAGTCGGTGCCGAACGCCAAGCTGGTCTATAACAACTCACCCAGCTTCAACTGGACGCTGAACCTGCGCAAGCAGGTCCGGGCCGAGTGGCTGCGTGACGGCAAGATCAAGGAAGCCGACTATCCCGAAGGCAATGAGCTGATGAAGGCCGAGTTCGACGCGACCGAACTGGGACAGGAGGCGGACGCCCGCCTGCAGCGCTTCCAGCACGACATCTCGACCCTGGCCGGCGTGTTCCACAACCTGATCACCCTGCCGACCTTCCACCTGACCGCGAAATCGGTGGACGAGTTGTCGCGCGGCTACTTCGGCGAGGACAAGATGCTGGCTTACGTCAAGACCGTTCAGCGCGAGGAAATCCGGCGCGGCATCTCGGCGGTCAAGCACCAGCACGAGGTCGGCTCGGACCTTGGCGATACGTTCAAGGAAATGGTCGGCGGCGACCGCGCCCTGAAGGCCGGCGGTCATGCCAACACCATGAACCAGTTCGCGGCCGAGTAACCGGTTCCGGGTTCAGACCGGACGTAACGTTCCCGAGTAGGTCCCCGTTCGGACATCATCTCCGCCCCGGCCGCGCGTCGGGGCGGAAACAGCCCCCGGGGACGTGCCAAACGACATCCATCATCAGGAGGACTTTCCATGACCGACCAGTTCCAGCGCATCGACCTTCCTGCCGCGTCAGAACAGGACCGTGCGATCCAGCGCGTCGCCGAAGCCACCCACCGCCTGAACGAAGCCGTGCAGCGCGCGGTCAGCAAAGGCGTCTCGGTCGAGATCATCCGGGTGTCGCGCTATCACGACGGCGCCGGCAGCTGGGGCGATCAGGTGGTCCCGACCATCCGGCAGAAAGAAGCAGATGCTGCAAGCGCCGCCTCGTGACCGGCCGGAAAGCTCGACGCTTGTCGAGATGGTGTTCCCCGAACAGTCGAACCATTACGGGACACTGTTCGCGGGCGCCGGTCTTTCCATGATGGCCAAGGCGGCGTATATCACCGCCAGCAGGTTCTCGGGCCGCAACATCGTGCTTGCGGCCAGTGAAAACATACGGTTCGGCGATCCGGTGGCGGTGGGCGCGGCGCTGTGCCTGACCGGCACCGTCGTCCGCAAGGGACGATGCTCGATGACCGTCGAGGTGGTGGCCGAAGCCGAAGACCTGTTGACTGGAACCCGCCGTCCGGCAATTACAGGCCGGTTCGAGATGGTCGCCGTCGGCAGTGACGGCCGGCCCACGCCGATTAGGGATGCTCACGATGCAGATGCACAAACTCCGCACCTATAAGTCCGCCGAAAACCTGGCCCGCGAGGATCAGCTTGCCTGGAAATTCGCCGAGATCGCCGCCGATCCGGTGGCGGTGGACGATGACGTCACCGAGATGATCATCAACCGGGTCATCGACAACGCGGCCGTCGCGGCGGCTTCGGTCGCACGCCGCCCCGTCGCCTCGGCCCGCGCGCAGGCGCTGGCGCATCCCTATTCGCCCGGCTCGACCGTCTTTGGCGTGTCGGAACGGGTATCGCCCGAATGGGCGGCCTGGGCGAATGGCACCGCCGTGCGCGAGCTGGATTTTCACGACACCTTTCTTGCCGCCGACTACAGCCACCCGGGCGACAACATTCCCCCGGTCCTTGCCGTCGCCCAGCATGTCGGTCTGGACGGGAAGGCGCTGATCCGCGGCATCGCCACCGGCTATGAGGTGCAGGTCAATCTGGTCAAGGGCATCTGCCTGCATGAACACAAGATCGACCATATCGCCCATCTCGGCGTTTCCGCCGCCGCCGGGATCGGCACCGCGATGGGTCTGCCGGTCGAGGTGATCTATCAGGCGATCCAGCAGGCGCTGCATGTCACCACCACCACCCGGCAGTCCCGCAAGGGCGAGATTTCGTCGTGGAAAGCCTATGCGCCGGCCTTTGCGGGCAAGATGGCGATCGAGGCCGTCGACCGCGTGCTGCGCGGCGAAGGCGCGCCCAGCCCGGCGTGGGAGGGCGAGGACGGCTTCATCGCGTGGATGCTGTCCGGTCCCAAGGCCGAATACAGCGTACCCCTGCCCGGCAAGGGCGAGGCGAAGCGCGCGATCTTTGACACCTATACCAAGGAACACTCGGCCGAATATCAGAGTCAGGCGCTGATCGACCTTGCCCGCCGCATGGGCCCGAAGATCGGCGATCTGTCCAAGGTGAAAAGCATCGTCATCCACACCAGCCATCACACCCATTACGTGATCGGTACCGGCGCCAACGACCCGCAAAAGATGGACCCCAAAGCCTCGCGCGAGACGCTGGACCACTCGATCATGTACATCTTCGCGGTCGCGCTCGAGGACGGTGGCTGGCACCACGAGAAATCCTATGCGCCCGAACGCGCCAACCGTCCCGAAACCGTGGCGCTGTGGCACAAGATCACGACCGTCGAGGACCCGAAATGGACCAAGCGTTACCATGACGTCAACGACAAGGCCTTCGGTGGTCGCGTCGTGGTCACCATGCAGGACGGCAGCGTGATCGAGGACGAACTGGCGCTGGCCGACGCCCATCCCGGCGGCGCCCGGCCCTTTGTCCGCGAAAACTACAAGCAGAAGTTCCTGACGCTTTCCGAGGGCGTGCTGTCCGCCGACGCGCAAAAGCGGTTCCTGGACGCGGCCGAAGGGCTGGCCGGGCTTACCGACCTGTCGGTGCTGAACTTCACGGTCGACGCGGCCAAGCTGGGCGAGCCGCGCCCGCGCGGCATCTTTGATTACGGGAGGAAATGATGGCTGACGACGCAACGCAGATCCGCAAACCCAAGAAATCCGTCGCGCTTTCGGGCGTGGTGGCCGGCAACACGGCATTGTGCAGCGTCGGCCAGACCGGCAACGACCTGCATTATCGCGGCTATGACATTCTTGAACTGGCCGAGGCGACCGAATTCGAGGAAGTCGCCTATCTGCTGATCCACGGCGCCTTGCCCACCCGCGAGGAATTGTCCGAATACAAGGCCAAGCTGCGCAGCCTGCGCGGCCTGCCCGTGGTGGTCCGGCAAACGCTCGAGGCGCTGCCGGCCGCCACCCATCCGATGGACGTCCTGCGCACCGGCGTCTCGGCGCTTGGCTGCGCGCTGCCCGAGGTGCCCGACCATAACGCACCGGGTGCGCGCGACATCATCGACCGGCTGATCGCCTCGCAGGGCTCGATGCTGCTGTACTGGTTCCATTATTCCCAGAACGGCCGCCGCATCGAGGTCGAAACCGACGACGAAACCATCGCCGGCCACTTCCTGCATCTACTGCACGGCAAGCCCGCCTCGGCCGCGCATATCAAGGCGATGAACACCACGCTGAACCTTTACGCCGAGCATGAATTCAACGCCTCGACCTTCGCGGCAAGGATCGTGGCCGGCACCGGCTCGGACATGTATTCGGCGATCGTTGCCGGCATCGGCGCCCTGCGCGGGCCGAAGCATGGCGGTGCGAACGAGGTCGCTTCGGAAATCCAGAAACGTTACGAAACCCCCGATGAGGCGGAAACCGACATTCGCCGCCGCGTGGCCGAGAAAGAGGTCATCATCGGCTTCGGCCATCCGGTCTATACCGTGGCCGATCCGCGCAACGCCGTGATCAAGCGGGTCGCCAAGGGTCTGGCCGACGAACAGGGCAGCCGCAAGATGTTCGACGTGGCCGAACGCATCGAAACCGTCATGGACGCCGAAAAGAAGATGTTCCCGAACCTCGACTGGTTCTCGGCCGTCAGCTATCACCTGCTGGGCGTGCCGGTGTCGATGTTCACCCCGATTTTCGTCATCGCGCGCACCGCCGGCTGGGGCGCGCATGTGATCGAGCAGCGCGAGGACGGCAAGATCATCCGCCCCTCGGCCAATTACACCGGCCCCGAGGACCGCAAGTTCGTGCCCATGGACAAGCGCGGCAAGAAATCGGGCAAGGGAAAGAAATAACCATGACCTATCTGGTTCCCACCGATGAAATCCCCGCCGGCCGGCGGTTCCGCGAGCTGATGAACGGGCCCGGGATCCTGCGGCTGCCCGGCACCCATAACGGCATGGCGGCGCTTCAGGCCCGGGCGGCGGGGTTCAAGGCGGTCTATCTTTCGGGTGCAGCGATGACCGCGCAGATGGGCTTGCCCGATCTTGGCATCATCACCGTCGACCAGGTCGCCTTCTTCATCCGGCAGGTGGTCCGCGCCGCCGGCCTGCCGGTGCTGGTCGACGGCGACACCGGCTATGGTGAGGCACTGAACGTCATGCATATGGTCCGCGTGTTCGAAGGCGCGGGCGCGGGGGCGGTGCATCTGGAAGACCAGATCCTGCCCAAGAAATGCGGCCATCTGAACGACAAGAAGCTCGCCTCGGCGCAGGACATGGCGGCCAAGGTCGCGGCCGCCGCAAAGGCGCGGCGCGATCTGGTGATCATCGCCCGCACCGACGCCGCCGCCAGCGAAGGGATCGACGGCGCGGTGGCGCGGGCGCGCATGTATATGGACGCCGGCGCCGATGCGATCTTCCCCGAGGCGCTGACCACCATCGACATGTTCAAGGCCTTCCGCGACGCGCTTCCCGATGCGCCGCTGCTGGCCAATATGACCGAGTTCGGCCGCACGCCCTATCTGACCGCGCAGGAATTTCAGGACATGGGTTATCAGATGGTGATCTGGCCCGTCACCTCGCTGCGGGTCGCCAACAAGGCGCAGGAAAAGCTGTTCGCCTATCTCGCGGAACATGGCGAGACCAAGGGCCTGCTTGACCAGATGCAGACCCGGGCCGAGCTTTACGACCTGATCGGCCTTGCCGATTACGAGGCGCTGGACGCCGGCATCGTCGCCACCGTCCTGCCGACTTCGGATGGCTGACTTCAGGCGGCTGACGTTGGACGGCTGACGTTGGACGGCTGCATTTGGAGGGCTGACTGAGGGATAGCGGCAACAGCCGCCTCGGGTTTCACGGCATCGGTGCCGGGGCGGGCTTGACCTTCTCCGGCGCCTTCGCATTGTGACCGGCGTTCAGGTTCCGGCGGCGATCCCGCCGGATGAAAAGGGAACACGGGGAACCGGGCCCAGCCCTTATCCGTGACTGCCCCCGCAACTGTAGGCGGTAAGCGAAGCCGACGAAGCCACTGGGAAACCGGGAAGGCCGGCCAAGCGATGACCCGCGAGTCAGGAGACCTGCCCGAACACTCACCCATTTCCGGGCGCGGGGCGCGCGCGGAAAGCGGATCTACCGCAGCGGTGACATGCACCTGTCTGCGGGGTTTTCCCCAAGGATACATGTCTTGACGCGGGCGCCGCCCGCAACACGGGGGAATTGCCCATGAAACGCACCTATCTGTCCATCCCGCTCGTGCTGTTGCCGGCCGTGCTTTTGCCTGTCGCCGCCATGGGCCAGCAAGGCATCCTGCCGGAAACCGCCCCACCCGAAACGGTGGTGCTGGAAGAAATCATCATCAGCGGCGGGCTGTCGCCCATCGCCGCCGATGCCTATGGCCGCGCCAACAGCGTCCTGACCGCCGATCAGATCCAGAAGCATGGGTTTCGGACCGTGCGCGAGGCGCTGGAATATGTGCCCGGCGTCGCCATCACCGGCGCCGGCGACAGCAATACCCAGATCCGCATTCGCGGCGCCGAGGGCAATCACACGCTGGTTCTGATCGACGGCGTCCGCGCCGCCGCCGGCGACAGCGAATATTTCCTGACCGGGCTGGAAACCGCGAATATCGACCGGATCGAGGTTCTGCGCGGGCCGCAGTCGGTATTCTACGGCGCTGACGCCTCGGCCGGTGTCATCAACATCATCACCCGCAAGGGCGCGACCGGCACCCATGCCGGGACGGCGGTGGAAATCGGCGCGGGCTGGGGCGCCTCGGCCTATGCCAGCACCCGCAACGAACGCGGCGGCGTCGATTTCTCGGTCAGCGCCCGCGACGATCAGGGCTATGACTATTCGGGCGATCCCGGCGGCGACAAGGACGGCATCCGCCGCCGCACGCTTGGTCTGGCGGCCGATTATCTGATCGCCGACGGTGTGAAGCTGGGCTTCAGCGCCCGCCGCGTGGACGAGGAATATGATTACGACGGCAATTCCTGGACCGCCCAGACCGCCGACCAATACGTCATCGACAGCAATGACAGCGCCGAGCGCGACGAGTTTACCGGCCAGATCTATCTTGAGGCGCAGACGCTGAACGGCCGCCTGAGCCACCGGCTGTCCTTTGACCGAACCCGCTTCAGCCTTGCCCAGAACGGCGGAGACGCGGCAAAATCGCGCACCGATTCGTGGAAATACCGGGCGATTTACGGGATCGACGGTCCGGTCGACGCCGCGAACCAGACCGTTTCCTTCGGGTTGGAGCGCAAGCGCGACGAAAACAGCGTCGCCACCGATCAGCGCCGGCGCACGAACTCGGTCGCGCTGGAATATCGCGGCAGCTTCGATGCGCTGGACGTGCAGGCCGGCCTGCGCCACGACGACAACGATGTTTTCAAGAATGCGACCACATGGTCGCTCGGCCTGTCCTATAATGTCCCGAACACCGGGGTGCGGCTGCATGCTTCGGCGGGGAAAGGCGTGGTCAACCCCAGCTATACCGAACTGTTCGGCGGCTTTGGCACAATCGGCAACCCCGACCTTCGCCCCGAGGAGAACCGCGGCTTCGACCTTGGGGTCGAGGCGCAGTTTGCCGGTGGTCGTGGCCTGATCGACGTGACCTATTTCCACGACGATCTGGAGGATGAGATCACCTATACCGGCGTGCCGCTGGCCAATGGCGCCGACTATTACAACGAGACCGGCACCAGCAAACGCCGCGGCGTCGAAATCTCGGGCCGCTATCAGGCGACCGACGATCTGGCCCTTGGCGCCAGCTATACCTATCTGCACGCCCGTAACAACGACGGCTCGGTCGAGGTTCTGCGCCCCCGGCACGAGTTGGGGTTGAGCGCGGATTACAGCTTCGCCGCCGGGCGGGGCCATCTGGCCGGTGATCTGCGCTATGTCTCGGGCAATTTCGACAACCAGTATTTCGGCACCTACGGGACCAAGGAACTGCCGTCCTATACGGTGGTCAATCTTGCGGTCGGCTATGACCTGAACGAACGCGCCCGGATCACGGCCCGGGTGACGAACCTGTTCGACAAGGAGTATTCCGAGACCTGGGGCTATGCGACGCGGGGCCGCGCGGCCTACCTTGGCCTTGAGGCGAGATGGTAAGACTGGCGATCACGGTTGCGGTTCTGTTGACGGGCGTATCGGCGGCACTCGCCGATGCCCCCGCGCCTGATGCGCCCAACCGTGTCGTGTCGATGAACCTTTGCACCGATCAGCTTGCAATGCTGATCGCGGCGCCGGGACAGGTCGTTTCGGTTTCGGCGCTGGCGCGCGACCCGCAGCTATCGCTGATGGCCGATCAGGCGCGTGAGCTGGCGGTCAATCACGGCCGCGCCGAAGAGGTTTATCTGCTGACCCCCGATCTGGTTCTGGCCGAGCCCTATTCGGCGACCGCAGCCGTCCAGATGCTGACCCGGCTTGGTGTCCGGGTCGAAACCGTGCCCTCGGTCAATTCCATCGCCGATCTGCGCGACGGCATCCTGCGCATGGGCGCGTTGCTGGGCCGGCCGGAACGGGCGGCGCAGGTTCTGGCGGATTTCGACTCGGCTTTGGCCGATGTGCCGAAGGCTGCGCCGCGATTGGCCACGACCTATGCCGCGAACGGCTTTGCGGCGGGGCGGCGATCGCTGCCGGGCGACGTGCTGCGCCGGGCCGGATATACCCTGCTGACCGATCAGTTGGGGCGCCCCTATGGCGGTTCCCTGCCGCTGGAGCTTTTGGTGCTGGCCGACCCCGATCTGATCGTGACCGGCAGCCGCTATGCGCAACCGTCGCGGGCGGAAGGCGTGCTCGATCATCCCGCACTGGCCGGTTTGACGGCCGAGCGCCGGGTGGTGCCGGACCGCGACTGGATATGCGGTCTGCCGCATCTGGCCGAGGTCGTGGCCGGGCTGGCGCGATGAGCCTGAACCTGCGGCTTGCGGTTTTGTGCGCGGCGCTGGCGCTGGCGTCGGTCCTGATCGGTCCGGCACAGGTCGGCTGGGCCGACAGCCTTGGCGCGCTGTTCCGCGATCAGGGCGCGCTGACGCTGGTCATGCGCGAGATACGCCTGCCCCGCGCCGTGCTTGGCCTTATGGTCGGGGCCTGTCTTGGCCTGTCGGGCGCGGTCATGCAGGGGTATTTGCGCAATCCGTTGGCCGAACCCGGCCTGATCGGGGTGTCGGCCTCGGCCGCGCTTGGGGCGGTGATCGCGCTGCAGACCGGCTTTGCCGCCGCCTTCGCGCTGGCCCTGCCGCTGTCGGCGTTGCTGGCCGCGGTGATCGCCGTCGGGCTGGTCATGGCGCTGGCCGGGCCGGGTGGCGGTTCCTTGTCGCTGATCCTTGCCGGGGTCGCCATTTCCGCACTGGCGGCGGCGGCGACCGCACTGGTCCTGAACCTGTCCTCGAACCCTTTCGCGGCGAATGAGATCGTGTTCTGGATGATGGGATCGCTCGCCGACCGGTCGTGGCTTCATGTGGCGATCGCAGCACCGGTCGTGGCGCTTGGCGCGGCTTTGCTCATGGGCTGCGGACGGGCGCTGGATGCGCTGACGCTGGGCGAGGATGCGGCGGCGTCACTGGGCATCAACCTGCGCCGGCTGCGGCTGCGTCTGGTGCTGGGGGTGGCGGCGATGGTCGGGGCGGCGACCGCCGTCGCGGGCGCGGTCGGCTTTGTCGGGCTGGTCGTGCCGCATATCCTGCGCCGCGCCACGGGCGCAGAACCGGGGCGGCTGCTGTTGCCCTCGGCGCTTGGCGGGGCGGCAATGGTGGTGGCCGCCGATATCGCGGTGCGGCTGGTCCTGCCGGAACGTGATCTCAAGCTGGGCGTGGTCATGGCCTTGGTCGGGGCGCCGGTGTTTCTGCACATGATCTGGCGGCAATCGCGGGGCGAGGCATGAGCGCGCAGCCCCCCCTTCACCTGCGCGACATCACGGTCCGGCGCGGCGATCGTGTCGTGGTGGATCGCGTCAGCCTTGCCGTTCAGGGCGGCGAGTTGATCGGACTTATCGGGCCGAATGGCGCCGGCAAGACCACGCTGATGCGTGCAGCACTTGGCCTGATCGCCTGCAACGGCAGCAGCGACATCGCCGCCCTGCCCCCGGCCCGGCGGGCGCTGACGGCGGCATGGCTGCCCCAGTCGCGGGACGCGGTCTGGCCGATGACGGTCGAAGCGCTGGTCCGGCTGGGCCGCATTCCGCACCGCCGCCCCGACGCCGACCCCGCCCAGGTCACGGCGGCGATGGCCCGGATGGGCATCGGCGATCTGCGCGACCGGCGCGTGACCGAATTGTCGGGGGGCGAGCAGGCGCGGGTCCTGATCGCCCGCGCCTTGGCACAGGACACGCCGGTCCTGATGGCGGATGAGCCGATTTCGGGGCTGGATCCCGCGCATCAGATAAGCGCCATGCAATGTTTTCGCGATCTGGCGGCCGAGGGCCGCTGCGTCATCGTTGCGCTGCATGATCTGGGGCTGGCGGCGCGGTACTGCACAAGACTGGTCTTGATGAATGCCGGCCGGGTTGTTGCAAATGGGTCACCCGCCGCTGTGCTGACCCCGGATCTGCTGGCGCAGGTCTTTGGCATCTCGGGCGCGTTCGCCGATACGCCGGATGGGCCTGCTTTTCTGCCGCTGAGCGTCATAAAACCGTGAAATCCGGCCGCTAGATTCGCCCGTGCCGGGGCGCTTTCCTTGCCGACCCGTCGGGGGGACGCGGTGCCGGGGAACCTGCCTTTGGACAGGTGGATGCGAGTCGGCGGGACCCGCAAATTGTATCCACGCGGCACTTGTCCACCGGAAAAATCGACCCCACATATATCAAGATATTGACAGCCGCGTTACCATCATGCGTATTGGTTGTGTTGTGGTCGACAGCGGCAGACGGACACAGGACCCGAGTCGCGCGTTGAGTAACCGCCATGACAAAAATGAGCAACCATAAGGCGGTGGGCCTTTCGAGCAGCGTGAAGGGGCGGTATTCTGACCCCATTCATGGCCCGTCAACCGCCCAGATGAGGACAGGGGACATCGAGCAATGACCATCACAGTTTATTCCAAGCCGGCCTGCGTACAATGCACCGCCACCACCCGTGCGCTCGAGGCGCGTGGGCTGACCTTTGACGTGGTTGACCTTACCGTTGATTCCGACGCCTATACCCGCGTCAGTGAAATGGGTTACCGGCAGGCGCCCGTCGTGGTCGCCGGCGAAGAACATTGGTCGGGATTCCGTCCCGATCTTATCGGCCGGATCAGCTAGGGCCGTGGGCGGGCTGGTCTATTTCTCGTCGCGGTCGGGCAATACAGCGCGCTTCGTGAACGCACTGGACCTTCCCGCACAGCGCCTGCCCATCGACCCGGACCAGCCCATGCCGATGCCCGGGGGCCCCTATGTCCTGATCACGCCCACCTATGCCGACGGCGAGGGGCGCGGGGCGGTACCGAAACAAGTCATCCGGTTTCTGAACAATCCCGACCGTCGCGCCGGGCTGCGCGGTGTCATCGCCGGCGGCAACCGAAACTTTGGCGCGACCTACGGATTGGCGGCGCGGGTGATCTCTGAAAAATGCAATGTCCCGGTGCTGTATCGATTCGAACTGGCCGGGACCGAGACTGACATTGCCCGCGTGCGTGCGGGGCTGGCGAAATTCTGGGGGACGGAATGCTTGACAACCGCGTAAACGAGACGCTGGACTACCATGCGCTGAACGCGATGCTGAACCTGTATGACGAACAGGGGAAAATCCGCTTCGATGCCGACCGGATGGCGGCACGGCAGTATTTCCTTCAGCACGTCAACCAGAACACGGTGTTTTTCCACAGCCTTGACGAAAAGCTGGGCTATCTGGTCGATGAGGGCTATTACGAAGCCGAGGTGCTGGACCAGTATTCGCGCAATTTCCAGCGCAAGATCTGGGATGCGGCCTATGCCCGCAAGTTCCGCTTTCCGACCTTTCTCGGCGCGTTCAAATATTACACCAGCTATACGCTGAAGACCCGCGACGGGCAGCGTTTCCTTGAACGGTATGAGGATCGCGTCGTCATGGTCGCGCTGGCCCTGGCGCAGGGCGACGAAGATCTGGCGATGCGGCTGATGGACGAAATCATCAGCGGCCGGTTCCAGCCCGCCACCCCCACCTTCCTCAACGCCGGCAAGAAGTCGCGGGGCGAGCTGATCTCGTGCTTCCTGCTGCGGGTTGAGGATAATATGGAATCGATCGGTCGGGCCATCAACTCGTCGCTGCAACTGTCCAAGCGCGGCGGTGGCGTGGCGCTGATGCTGACCAACATCCGCGAACATGGCGCGCCGATCAAGGGCATCGAGAACCAGTCCTCGGGCGTCATTCCGGTGATGAAGCTGCTGGAGGATTCGTTCAGCTATGCCAACCAGCTTGGCGCGCGGCAGGGCGCGGGCGCGGTCTATCTGAACGCGCATCACCCCGACATCCTGCGTTTCCTTGATACCAAACGCGAAAACGCCGATGAAAAGATCCGCATCAAGACGCTGTCGCTTGGCGTGGTGATCCCGGATGTGACCTTCGATCTGGCCAAGCGGAACGAGGACATGTATCTGTTCTCGCCCCATGATGTCGAAAAGGTCTATGGGGTGCCGTTCTCGGACATCTCGGTGACCGAGAAATACGACGAGATGGTCGACGACAAGCGCATCCGCAAGCGCAAGATCAACGCCCGCGAGTTCTTCCAGACCCTGGCCGAGATCCAGTTCGAAAGCGGCTATCCCTACATCATGTTCGAGGACACGGTGAACCGCGCCAACCCGGTCGCCGGCCGCATCGCCATGTCGAACCTGTGCAGCGAGATCCTGCAGGTGAACGAGGCGTCGGAATATAACGACGACCTGTCCTATGCCAAGATGGGCTCGGACATTTCGTGCAACCTCGGGTCGCTGAACATCGCCGCAACCATGGACGGCCCCGATTTCGGTCAGACCGTGGAAACCGCGATCCGGGCGCTGACCGCGGTGTCGGAAATGTCGGCGATCGACAGCGTGCCCTCGATCCGCAAGGGCAATGACGACGCCCATGCGGTCGGGCTTGGCCAGATGAACCTGCACGGGTTTCTGGCGCGTGAGCGTATTCATTACGGCTCGCCCGAGGGCATCGACTTCACAAGCTGCTATTTCGCCGCCATCGCCTATCATGCGCTGCGGGCCTCGAACGCCATCGCGCGCGAGCGGGGCGAGAGCTTCAAGGGCTTCGCGGAATCGAAATACGCCGACGGCTCGTTCTTCGACAAATACACCGACCGCGACTGGCTACCCGAGACCGAGGAAGTGGCGGCCCTGTTCGAACGGCTGGACGTGACGCTGCCCACCCGCGCCGAATGGGCGGCGTTGAAAGAGGCGGTGATGAAGGACGGGCTGTTCAACCGCAACCTTCAGGCGGTGCCCCCGACCGGCTCGATCAGCTATATCAACAACTCGACCAGCTCGATCCACCCGATCGTGTCGAAGATCGAGATCCGCAAGGAAGGCAAGATCGGCCGCGTCTATTACCCGGCCGCCTTCATGACCAACGACAATCTCGACTATTATCGCGACGCCTATGAGATCGGGCCCGAAAAGATCATCGACACCTATGCCGCCGCGACCGAGCACGTCGATCAGGGCCTGTCGCTGACCCTGTTCTTCCCGGCCGACGCGACCACGCGCGACATCAACCGTGCCCAGATCTACGCCTGGAAGAAGGGCATCAAGACCATCTATTACATCCGCCTGCGCCAGTCCGCCCTTGAGGGGACCGAGGTTCAGGGCTGCGTTTCCTGCACGTTGTGAGGCCATCCATGAAAGACATCGCAATCAAGCCCGTTCCGCGCGCCATCAACTGGAACCGGCTGGAGGATGACAAGGATCTGGAGGTCTGGAACCGCCTGACCGTCAACTTCTGGCTGCCGGAAAAGGTGCCGCTGTCGAATGACGTGCAAAGCTGGGCGACGCTGCGCCCCGAGGAACGCGCCCTGACCATCCGCGTGTTCACCGGGCTGACGCTTCTGGACACGATCCAGAACTCGGTCGGCGCGCCCGCTATGCTGCCGGATGCGGTTACCCCGCATGAGGAAGCGGTTCTGACCAACATCGCCTTCATGGAGGCGGTGCATGCGCGGTCCTATTCCTCGATCTTCTCGACGCTGTGTCTGACCAAGGAAGTCGACGAGGCGTTCCGCTGGTCCGAAGAAAACGTCCATCTTCAGGCCAAGGCCAAGCTGATCCTGAACGAATATGACGCCGGCGCCGACCCGCTGAAACGCAAGATCGCCAGCGTCTTTCTTGAAAGCTTCCTGTTCTATTCGGGCTTTTACCTGCCGATGTACTGGTCGAGCCGCGCGAAACTGACCAACACCGCCGACCTGATCCGCCTGATCATCCGGGACGAGGCCGTCCACGGCTATTACATCGGCTATAAATTCCAGCGCGGGCTGGAGCGTCTGCCGGCATCCGAGCGCGAGGCGCTAAAGGAATATGCCTTCTCGCTGATGTTCGATCTCTACGACATCGAGGCCAAATATACCGAGGAACTTTATGACGGCATCGGGCTGGCCGAGGATGTGAAGGCGTTCCTGCATTACAACGCCAACAAGGCGCTTCAGAATCTGGGCTATGAGGCGCTGTTCCCGCCCGGCGCCTGCGAGGTCAACCCGGCGATTCTTGCCGCCCTGTCGCCCGACAGCGAAAACCATGACTTTTTCTCGGGCTCGGGTTCGTCCTATGTCATCGGCAAGGCCGTCGCGACCGAGGATGAAGACTGGGATTTCTGAGAGCACGGATTTCTGAGGCCGCCGACTTCCGGGCCGATTTCCGGGCCCGCGGCAACCGCCCGCACCCCATGCGAAAGCGCCGGCAGATGATCGCCGGCGCTTTTCGTTTCTTGGGCGCTCAGGCCACCCGCCGCCCCTGAACCCAGGTTTCACGCAATACGGGCGTGTTTTCAAACATGCCGAAACGGATTAGGTCGGCGCGTTTTCCGACCTCCAGCCGGCCACGGTCGGCAAGCCCCGCCGCATCCGCAGGGTTGGCGGTCACGCTGGCGATGGCGCGGGGCAGATCGTCCCAGACGCCCGCCAGCATGATCGCCGAGGACAACAGCGCCGAAGGCACGTAATCCGATGATACGATATCCAGCAGATCCAGCTTGGCCAGTTCCATCGCCGCGACATTGCCGCTGTGCGATCCGCCCCGGATAAGGTTCGGCGCCCCCATGATGATCTGGATACCCTGCGCATGACAGGCCCTTGCCGCCTCGACCGTGGTCGGGAATTCGGCCAGCCGGATGCCCTGTGCGGCGCTGGCCGTAACCTGATCGTCGGTGGTGTCGTCGTGGCTGGCCAGAACCGCGCCGAATTTCCGCGCCACCTCAATGGCCGCGACCTCATTCGCGTCGCCATAGGTTTTGCGCAACCCATGCAGAAAGCCGACGTGCGCCTCGAACTCCTCATCGTTCAGCCCGAACCTGCCCTGCACATATTGGGCCAGCTTGGAGACGTCCCGATACTGACGCTGGCCCGGGGTGTGATCCATCAGGCTGATCAGGCCGACCCGGTCCTCGGCGGTGAATTCGTCAAGCTCCTCGACCAGGGTTTCCGAGCAGACCTCGGCCCGCAGATGCAGGAAATGGCTTATCCGCAGCGCGCCGGTCGCCCGCACCGCCAACAGTTCCGTGGCAAGCCCGCGGGCGTATTTCGCATAATCGGTCTTGGCGGCCCGGCCACCGCTGTTCATGGATCCGACCCGCATCGCGTCGAAAACCGTGGTGATCCCGACCCCGGCCAGTTCGGCGTCATGGGCCAGAATCGCGGCGGCATGCGGCATGTGGACCGAGGGCCGGGGCTGAAGGTGACGCTCAAGGTTGTCGGTGTGCAACTCGACCATGCCCGGGGCGATGAAATCGCGCTGACAATCGACCGCACCCGGCGGCACCGCGCCGCCCTTGCGGATGTCGGTGATCAGACCATCGCTGATCGTCACCGCCCCGTCCAACACCCGGTCTTGCAGGACCAGCCGGGCGTTGGCAAAAACGGTCTCGTCCTTGCCGGCGGAATTGACGGGACGTTGGTCTGGCATAGCGGCATCCTTGGGCAGCAATTGACTTATCCACGATCCGACGGGCGGAGCATGACATGACTTATAGGCGGCTTGCGGTTTACTACACCCCTCCGCCGGGTGCATTGGCGAATTTCGGCGCCGCCTGGCTGGGGTGGGACGCCCAAAACGGCAGGTCCGCCGCGCATCCCGATATCGCCGCGCTGCCGGCGCCGATCGCCGATCTGACGGCCACACCGCGCAAATACGGTTTCCACGCCACGCTGAAGGCACCGTTCCGGCCGGCGGAAGGTATCACCGCCGCTGATGTCATCGCCGCCATGGCCAAAGTTTGCGCAGGGCTTTCGCCCGTAGCACTTCATGGCGGGCTGCACCTTGCGCAGATCGAGGGTTTTCTGGCGCTTATCCCGGCCCGCGAAAGCGCGGCGTTGCAGGCGTTGGCGGCCGATCTGGTCCGCGACCTCGACCATCTGCGCGCGCCCCTGACAAAGGCCGAGATCGCGCGGCGCGATCCCGAACGGCTCAGCGCCCGGCAACGCGCCTATCTGGATGAATGGGGCTATCCCTATGTGATGGAGGCGTTCCAGTTTCATATGACCCTGACCGGCCCGGTCAGCGCCGCAACCGGCGAGCGCGTGGCGCGGGCACTGGCGCCGATCCTGCGCCCGATGCTGCCCGACCCCCACCCGATCAGCGCCGTCAGCCTGATGGGCGAGGACACCGCGGGGCGCTTTCACCTGATCGAGCGGTTCAATTTGGAGGGCGGGAACGCTCATCCCGCATGATCCCCGTCGATTGCCAGCCGCATCTGGCGAACCGCCGCGTCCACGTCGCCCGAGTTGTCGATGTTGACGACCGGAACCCCGGGCAGATCCGGCAAGCGCATGTCCGCGCGTTCCAGCCTTTGGGCGATAGCCGCCGCATCCTCGCGCCCGCGCGCCGCCAGCCGCGCGGCCAGCACCTCGGGGCGGGCGGTGACGGCGATCACGGTCAGGGGCGCGAATGTCACCGCCGCCTGCGCCAGCATCCGCCGCGATCCGTTGAAGGCGATCCGGTGTCCCGCCAGTTGCGCCCGGCGCAGATCGGCCGGAATCGCGTAACATAGCCCATGCGCGGCCCAGGTCAGGGCAAAGCCAGCGCGGCGGCGGTCGAACTCGGCCTGCGAGACGCCCTCGAACGGCTCTCCGCCCGCCGATTCGGGACGGGTGATCACCCGGCGCGCGATGATCAGATCGGGGCAAAGCGGCGCCACCCGCGCCAGCAGGGTATCCTTGCCGACGCCGGACGGCCCGACGATGGCGAAGGAGCGGCCCGGCGCGGTCACCGGACCCCCGGCGCGGGACTGGCCCGGAACCGCCGCATGACAGACCGATCGTCTGCGATCCCGGTGAACAGGGGCGCCGGGTTCGGCAGGCCCATGTTACGGGGCGTCTGGGTCATCATGCGGCGTTCGGGCACGGGATCATTCCGGCATCGGGACACGGACGCCGGACAGCGCGGCAAGCGCGACCGCGATCACAGCAGACCCCGCTGCTTCAGATCATCCTCCAGAACCTCGGGCGTGGTGAACTGAACCGCATCCATGCCCACGGCCTTGGCGCCGGCGACATTCTTTGCGCTGTCGTCGATGAACAGGCATTCCGCGGCGTTCAGGCCGTTCCGGTCGAGCAGAACCCGATAGATCGCCGGATCCGGCTTGACCAGCCGCTCGCGCCCCGAGATCACCACGTCGCGGAACACGTCCTTCAGGCGCGGATAAAGCGTCTCGGCGTCTTTCCAGCTTTCGGCCGACCAGTTGGTGATGGCGTAAAGGGGATGACCGCGCGCCGCCAACCGATCCAAAAGCGCCCATGTCCCGGCGACCGGGGTCTGAATGGTCTGGGCGTGCCGGCTTGAATATTCGGTGGCGGGAAAGGCGCGTTCGCCATGGCGGGCACGCAGATCGGCATTCGCCTCGGCCCAGCTTCGGCCCCGGTCCTGTTCAAGGTTCCAGTCGGCAAAGCCGATTTCCGCCAGATAAAGGTCGATGGCCTGCGGTGTCTCGAAATGGTCCTGAAACGCGCGGTGCAGGTCCCATTTGATCAGCACGTTGCCGATATCGAAAACGATGTTCATCGACCGGTTTTCCTTTTGCCCGACGCTGCGATGAGCGCACCTTACGTGCCGGTAACGGGGTGCGGCAATACGTCCCGGCCGACGTTGGTGATTTGTTAATACTGTTTCAGAATTCCGGCGGCGTTTATATTCCCGTAACGAGTTACGCTTATTCTGTGCCGGTAAGCGGTGAGTTGGGTGCGGGGGCGTCATCAGGCTGACGCCCCAACGCGCCACCCCGGGGCCCCGCCCGTCATGCGCCCCGGCGATCCGTTCCGTGCGCAGCTTTGATATGCGCGGCAGGACTTGGGGCCCGGCCGACAGGACGGCAGGGCAGACCGCCCACTGCCATACCGGGCAAGCGCAGCAAACGCACGGGCCGGCCCCGTGGGTCATGAACCTGCGACCGCCCCCCAAGGCGCGACACCGCTTGCTTGCACGACATCGGTCACCGGCCTATGGTGCAGCGCATCCGTCAGGACCGTCTCATGCCGCGCCCAATCCCGTTTGTCACCGTTTTCGCCGCAGCCTTCGCCGTGCTTCTGGCCGTCTGGCCGCATCCGCTTGCCGCAAGGGACCGGGCGACGCCACCGGCCACCCAGAACGCCGAAACGGACCTGCAATTGCTGATGGTCGATCGGCGCGGCTGCGTTTATTGCCTGCGGTGGGAGGCCGAGATCGGCCCGGACTATCCGCGCTCGGCCCAAGGCAGGATCGCCCCGTTGCGCCGCGTCGATCTGGACGGGCCGTGGCCGGACGGGATCGTGCTTGCCTCGCGCCCGTGGATCACCCCGACCTTCATCCTGCTGCGCAACAATATGGAGGTCTCGCGGATCGAGGGTTACGTCGGCAAAAAGCGGTTCTGGCCGCTCTTGGACCAGATGCTGGTCGAATCCGGCGCGGCCCTGCCGCGCGCGCGCCGGGGTGGCTAGGGGCGGTCAGGCGCGGTCAGAGGCGGCCAAGGCCGCCTGCCCCCTTTTTCCCCGGCTATCCTTGCGCTATTGCGCAGGCAACGGGAACTGAAAGGTCTGTCATGCACGATATCCGCGCCATCCGGGAAAACCCCGCCGCTTTCGACGCCGCCTTGGCCAGCCGCGGTCTTTCGCCGATGTCCGCCGGGTTGCTGGCGCTGGATCAGGACCGGCGGGCACGGATCAACGCCGCCGAAACCGCGCAGGCCGATCAGAACCGTCTCAGCAAGGAAGCCGGCGCGGCCAAGGGTCGCGGCGATGAGGCGGCGTTCGAACGGCTGCGCGCCGAGGTGTCCGAGAAGAAGGACACCATCGCCCGCATGCAGGCCGAAGCGGCCGCGCTTGACGCCGAGCTGACCGACCGGCTGATGGAGATCCCGAACGCCCCGCTGCCGGAGGTCCCGGTGGGACAGGACGAAAGCGACAACGTCGAGCTGCGCCGCTGGGGCACGCCGCGGAATTTTGATTTCACTCCGCTTGAGCATTACGAAATTCCCGGCGCGGTGCCCGGCCTTGATTTCACCACCGCCGCCAAACTGTCCGGCGCGCGCTTTGTGGTGCTGAAAGGCGCGGTTGCGCGGCTGCATCGCGCGCTGGGTCAGTTCATGCTGGATATGCACATCACCCGCCACGGCCTGACCGAGACCTGGGCGCCGGTTCTGGTGCTGGAAGAGATGATGCGCGGCACCGGCCAACTGCCCAAGTTCGGCGAAGACAGCTATCAGACCCGCGAAGGCTGGTGGCTTATTCCGACCTCCGAGGTCACGCTGACGAACACCGTGCACGGCGATCTTGTCGATCAGGCAAGCCTGCCGCGCCGGATGACCGCGCACAGCCAATGCTTCCGATCGGAAGCGGGGTCCGCCGGACGCGATACCGCCGGCATGCTGCGTCAGCATCAGTTCGAAAAGGTCGAAATGGTGTCCATCACCGATGCCGAATCGGGTCAGGCCGAACACGCCCGCATGACCCGCTGCGCCGAGGATGTGCTGGAAGCGTTGGAGCTGCCCTATCGCACCATGGTCCTGTGCACCGGCGATATGGGGTTCAGCGCCCGCATCACCCATGATCTGGAGGTCTGGTTGCCCGGGCAGAACACCTATCGCGAGATCAGCAGCGTCAGCTATTGCGGTGACTTTCAGGCGCGGCGGATGAACGCCCGCTATCGTCCTTCGGCCGGTGGCAAGCCCGAGTTCGTCCACACGCTGAACGGCTCGGGGCTGGCGGTCGGACGCACGCTTATCGCGGTGCTGGAAAACGGCCAGCAGGCCGACGGTTCGGTCACCTTGCCGGCGGTGCTGCACCCCTATCTGGGCGGGGCCACCACCCTGACGGCCGAGGGCGCGCTGGCCTGAAATCGCCGCGCCCACGGCCATTCGCAACCTGCGGCAATCCGTGGGCGCGGCGGATGAACGCCCGCGATCGCCCCTCGGCCGGCGGCAAGCCCGAGTTCGTCCACACGCTGAACGGCTCGGGGCTGGCGGTCGGACGCACGCTTATCGCGGTGCTGGAAAACGGCCAGCAGGCCGACGGTTCGGTCGCCTTGCCGGCGGCGCTGCACCCCTATCTGGGCGGGGCCACCACCCTGATGTCCGAGGGTGCGCTGGCCTGAATGTGCCGCGCTAACGACCCTTCGCAACCTGCGGCAATCCGGTCACAAAATAATGTGAATTAATCTATGTTAGTTTTTCCTTCGGAACGGCGAAACCCGAACTGCCGGGCCGGCGTTTCGTGGGATGGGCAGATGGGACTCACTTCTGATGATCATAGCGGCGCTGATCTTTACGGTCAGCGGGCTGTTTTATGCCACCGCACCGCCCGAAGGTCTAAGCACCGATCAGCTTGAAATCATCATGACGCCGACGCAAAGCGGCCTGTTGATGAGCGATCTGGGCGGGGGCCACCAAAGCGGCACCGCCGATCCGCAGCTTTGGAACCTGTTCCTTCGCCCGCAAGGCGCGTTCATCCTGTTGTTGCTGGCGACGCATGTGGCGGTTCTGTGGCGTGCCGCCCGGAACTGGACCGAGGTCGAACTGCCCGTCGCCTCGGCCGCGCGGAAATCGGCCTCGCCCAACCCCTCGCTTTCAACCTGGTTCAGCAATTCGGTCGAGGGCATCCGGCAGGGCTTCGGCGGGGTTTTTCATGCCCAGGCGAAAAACGCCCAGTTCGTCGTCGCGATGCTTTTGTCCGCACTATGGCCCGGCGTGGCGATGAACGGCTATGACGTGCTGGGAACCGTGCTGGCGATGGTGGCGATGACCTTCGCGCTGGCGGCGGCGATCCGCGGCGTCCGCACCGACACCGAGGCACGGCACACGATCAGCGTCGGCATTTTCGCCGGCTGGACGGTGGTCGTCGGCTTTGCCGCGCTGGCCAGTCTGATGATCACCCGGATGGGCGTTGACACGAATATCGCGATCATGGCTTGCGTCGCTCTTGCAACGATCTGCGTGATCCTGTCCCAGATCCTGACCGGCGGCGTGCCCAGCATCATCATCACCGTGATGCTGGTGCTGGTGGTCATCGCCGCCGCCACCATGCAGACGGACCCTACCCAAGCCACCGCCGCCGTGCTTGGGGTTGCCGCGATGGGTGTCGTGCTGGTGCGCGAAAGCAGCTAGGCGGCGACCGTCAGCCGCTGCCCTTGGGCTTTTGCCGGTCCTTGTGCTTTGACAGCGCGCCGGACTGGCTGATCTTGTTGGCCTTGGCCTTATAGGGGTTTTTCGTTCCCTGATCGCGGAAATGCAGCCGGATCGGCGTGCCCGGCATGTCAAAATCCGCCCGCAGTCCGTTGATCAGATAGCGCTCATAACTTTCCGGCAGCTTGTCCACATGGGTGGACATGACCACGAAGGCCGGCGGCCGGGTCTTGACCTGCGTCATGTACCTCAACCGGATCCGCCGACCGCCCGGCGCAGGCGGCGGGTGCGCCTCGGTCATCGCCTCCAGCCAGCGGTTCAGCTTCGCGGTCGAGATGCGGCGGTTCCACACCTCGTAAGCCTTGAGAATGGCGCTGTGCAGCCGGTCGAGCCCCTTGCCGGTGCGGGCCGAGACGGTCACGAGGGGCGCACCGCGAAGCTGCGGTAAAAGCCGTTCGAACGCCTCACGCAGCTCGTTCAGCTTTTGCGGCTTGTCCTCTTCCAGATCCCATTTGTTGGCGGCCACCACCACCGCGCGGCCCTCAGTTTCGGCAAAGTCGGCGATGCGCAGATCCTGCTGTTCAAACGGAACCTCGACATCCAGCAGGACCACCACCACCTCGGCAAAGCGGACGGCGCGCAGGCCGTCGGCGACGGACAGCTTTTCAACCTTGTCCACCACCCGCGCTTTTTTGCGCATGCCGGCCGTGTCGAAGATCCGCATGGGCGTGCCCATGAAATCGGTGGTGACGCTGATCGCGTCGCGGGTTATGCCGGCCTCGGGCCCGGTCAGCAAACGATCCTCGCCGATGATCTTGTTGATCAGGGTCGATTTGCCCGCGTTCGGGCGCCCGATCACCGCGAGTTGCAGGGGGCGGTCGGCGGTGGGACGCCACGCCTCGGAATCGTCCTCGTCATCGAAATCACCGCCCTCGGGCAGATCGACGTCGGTTTCAGGTTCCTGCAGGACGTTGTCGGCGGCGAACCGATCGGCAAGCGGGACCAGCGCGCGATACAGGTCGTCCATGCCCTCGCCATGCTCGGCGCTGATCCGCAGCGGCTCACCCAGACCAAGCGCATAGGCCTCGAGCGCGCCGGCCTCGCCCGCCTTGCCCTCGGCCTTGTTGGCGGCAACGATGACATGGCGGGCACGGCGGCGCAGGATTTCGGCGAAATATTCGTCCGCCGCGGTGACCCCGGTCCGCGCGTCGATCACGAACAGGCAAACGTCGGCCTCGTCCACGGCACGCTCGGTCAGCCGCCGCATCCGGCCCTGAAGGCTGTCGTCGTCGACCATCTCCAGCCCGGCGCTGTCCACGACGATGAACCGCAGGTCGCCCAACCGCCCCGCGCCTTCGCGCAAGTCGCGGGTGACGCCCGGCTGGTTATCGACCAGCGCCAGTTTCTTGCCCACCAGCCGATTGAAAAGGGTGGATTTCCCGACGTTGGGACGCCCGACGATGGCAAGGGTGAAGCTCATCGGAAGGCGTGCAGGTTGCCGTCCCGGCCGGTTACGTAAAGCGTCTGTCCGGCCACGACCGGCGCGGTGGCGGCGCCGCCGGGGATCGCGGCGGCACCCAATGGCGCGCCGCTGGTCGGGTCGAAGATCCGCAACTGCCCGTCAGACGAGGCGACGAACAGCCTGTTCCCGGCCAGAATCGGGCCATAGCTGGCGGTTATCCGGTCCTGCTTCTTGACCCGCGCATCGGTGTAATAGGGCAGGTCGATCGCCCAGACCCGGCCGCCGGTGGCGGCGTCAAGCCGGACAAGCTGCGCCTGATCGTTGACGACATAGACCGCGTTGCCGGTCACCAGCGGCGCGCTATTCGCCCCCTCGCGTGCGGTCCAGATGGTTTCGCCGGTCTGCCGGTCAAACGCATAGATCCGGCCCGACGAGGTTGCGGCGTAAACCCGGCCGCCGCTGATCACCGGCTCACCCGTCATGTCGCGCAACAGCGAGATCGCGCGTCCGATGCGCGAGCCCGCGACATCGGCGACCCACCGCTGCTGGCCGTCGCTGCCGACGCCCATCAACTCACCGGTCGAGAAGGGAAAGACCACCAGATCGCCATCGGCGGCAGGCGCCGGCACGCCTGTCACACCCGACTGGGCGCGGCTGGCGCTGACCTGCCACAGAACCTTGCCATCGGCCTCACGCACCGCCCAGCCGCTTGAATCGCGCGCCACGGCATAGACCGTGCCACGTTCGGCGGTCGGCGCGCCGCCGATGGGTGATCCGGTGCGCTGCCGCCAGGCAATCCCGCCCGAGCGGGCATCAAGCGCCACCAGCTCACCAAAGCCGGTCGTCGCGAAGACCCGGCCGTTTTCATAGGCGAGCCCGCCGCCCGAGGCGCTGTCGGGGTTTTCGCCCGTAGGCGTCAGATCGGTCTGCCAGACCCGGCCGCCATTGGTCGCGGTCGCGGTGACGCGGGCGCGGCTGTCCATGGCATAAACGATGCCGCCCGCCACAACCGGATCGGCGGTGATCCGGTGACGGCGGTCATCCGGCTGCCCGACCGGCGCGGACCATATCAACTGTGCCCCGCCGCCGATCGCGCGGTTGCCCGCCACATGCGACGGCGTGCCGGCGCGGCTGACCGCGTCGGGTGCGTTCTGCGCCGCCGGCAGCATCGCCTGGGTCATCGGGGCGGCCGCCGCGCCCTCGACGGGCGGCCCGTCGGGCGAGGTCACCGTGCGGGGATCCAGCCGTTGCCCCGGCAGGATGATCTCGCGTTCCTGACAGGCGGACAACAGCACAACACCCGCAAACCCCGCCAAAAGCGCCGGAGAGTGCAGAAGCTTGCGGGACTTGAACATGGACACGGGACTCATCTGGAGGGTTTCCTCGGATCGGGCGGATGGTCAGGGGGTGTTCTTGGGTGCGGGCGCGGTCGCCGAGCCGTCGATCGGCGCGCCAGAGGTCGTGACCACGTCGGGACCGGTGCCATCGGCGGCATCCGCGGTTTCATCGGGTGCATCATTGGCGCCAAGCGCCATAAGCTGTTCGTTCACCCGGCGCGACAGGCCGGGGGTCAGGCCGTCCATGTTCCGCAACTGGCGCAGCAGCGTCACCGCATCATCGGTGCGGCCGGCGGCGGTCAGCGCCACGGCCTTTTGCTCCAGCGCCAGAAGGGCATAGGGCTGACCCGGCGCCGAAAGCTCGGTCAGGATCCGGTCGCGTTCGGCCGGGTCCATGGTCTCGCCATTCATCATCACCAGCTTCAGCCGCGCCAGTTCGCGCAGCAGCGGATCGCTATTGGCGTCGGCGCCCAGCGCCTCAAGCTTGGCGGCCGCGTCGGCTGTCTTGTCCGCATCGACATCCGCGCCTGCGGCCAACAACTCGCCCATCGTCCGCCGCCCCTTGCCGTCCAACGCGTCAAGCCCGGCCAGCGCCGTCGCGGGGTCGGATGATTCGAGCGCGGTCACCGCCGCATCGCCCCATGACTGTGCCGCGGCGCGGGCGCGCGATTTGGACCATTCCGACCAGGCCGATCCGGCGACGATGGCCAGGATCACGACCAGAGCGATCCAGCCGTAACGGCGGAAAAGCGCATACAAACGGTCACGGCGGACCTCCTCGGTCACCTCGTCGATGAAACTGTCGTTCTGGTTCGCCATCCGTTTCCGCCGTCCATAGTCTAGCTGCCGGCTGAAACACCGACTCTTTTCCCCCTTATACTTGACCAGCGGCTTTTGCCAATGCCGCGCGCAAAACGACCGCACACCAAAGACTTCGCCCCCGTATGCAAAGGGCCCGCCGGTTCGACACCGGCAGGCCCCAGAATCGCGCGTGCGTTCGATTTACATGCGGCTGGATTACATGCGGCTGGCGACGTTTTCCCAGTTCACCAGCTTGTTCAGGAAGTTTTCCAGATACTTCGGCCGGGCATTGCGGAAGTCGATGTAATAGGAATGCTCCCACACGTCGCAGCCAAGCAGCGCCTTCTGGCCCGAGGTCAGCGGGTTCACGCCGTTTTCGGTCTTGGTGATCGCAAGGCTGCCATCGGGGTTCTGGACCAGCCAGGCCCAGCCGGAACCGAACTGACCGACGCCGGCCTCGGCGAATTTCTTCTTGAACTCATCGACCGAGCCAAAGCTGTCGACGATCGCCTTTTCCAGCTTTTCGGGCATCGGCTCCGGATTCGGACCCATCATTTCCCAGAACTGGCTGTGGTTCCAATGCTGGCTGGCGTTGTTGAAGATGCCGTTCTGCGCCACGGCGCCCTTCTGGAAGGTGCCCGTGACGATGTCTTCCAGCGACTTGTTTTCCCACTCGGTCCCGGCGATCAGCTCGTTCAGCTTGTCGACATAGGCCTTGTGGTGCTTGTCGTGGTGATATTCCAGCGTCTCCTTGGACATGCCGCCCGCTGCAAGCGCATCGTGAGGATAGGGAAGATCGGGAAGCGTGAAAGCCATGATATGTCCTTTCGGGTCTGGGATGAAAAGTTACGCCGCGGCGGGTTCCCAAGGCAAACGCCGGGCATGGGGGGTAGTTCCTTGCTCATTGTGCAATGCAATTGCCACGTCCTTGCATGGAATTGTCATAGCCCCGTGGAATCACGGATAAACTTGCGGCCCCCCCGGCCTTCTGGATGGTCAGCCGATAATCAAGGCTGGTCGCACGCTGGCCGGTGTCGTCGCGGGTGCCGCGCAGGCTCCACGCATAGGTGCGGCGCACGGTGTTATCAACGACGATGCGCGCCTCGATGGGGGCGTTCTGATAGTACTGGATGATTGGGTCCTGCACCACGATGCGGCCGTTGGGCGTGTGGCTGACCGCAAGAAAATCGGGCACCCAACCGCTGCGCCCCTGTTCGACCAACTGGCAAAAATAAACCAGCGGACGCGCGGAAGCCGCCGTAACGGACTGGCCGTGAAGGAAAAACATCGTGGTCAGGGCGGTTGTGGCGACGATCCGGCGCAGCATCTTGGACCTTTGCGGCTCAGCAGATGCGGCAACAGATCACGCTGATCGTCCGGACGCAAGGCCGTCGGTCGGGGGCGCGGGAGCGGGGACGCGGGACCCGGGGGCCGCAAAGCTCAGCGCGGATCCAGATCGGTGCCCGGCATGGCGGCATTGGTCAAGACGGTCCGCATGTAATCCCCGACCGAGCGGAAACAGATCAGCCGATACCCCTGCCCCTCGGGCCACAGCGCACAGGCCGTTTGGGCGGCGCGGGTGCGGCGCAGGCCGTCCGCGGGTAGCGCGGCGAAATCGACGGGGCAAAGCTTGGCCAGCACCTGCGCGGCCTTGGGACCGTCGATGGCGAAGCCCACCCGCATATCTGTCACATCGGCGACCAGCGCAGGTTCGCCCGCCAGCGCGTCGCCCAGATCCGCCAGTGCCGCCGCACGTTGATCGGCGGGCAGGATGAACAGCAATTCATCGGGCGACATCCAGCCCAGCCAGCGGTCGCCGCCGGTGGCATAGCGGGTCGGCCCCGGCACCGCGACGCCCGCAGCCTCGGCGATGGCGTCGCCGGCGCGCGACAGATCGGCCCGGATCTGGATCATCGCCGGGGGCAGCCAATCGCTGACATTCGCTAACGGTTCAGCCATTCGCGCGGGTCCCTTCCTTGTCGTAGAACACCGGATCGACAATCCGCGCCCGCACCGACTCGCCGTTTGGCTGCGGAAACTCCAGCACCTCGCCGATACGTTCGGGGCCGCGCCGGACCAGCCCCATGGCGATCGGCCGCCCGAGTGTGGGTGAATGATAGGTCGAGGTCACGCGCCCTTGCGTGTTGCGCTGGCCGTTGGCGTTATGCCCATCCGCCACCGCATAGGCGCCATCGGGGATCATCCGCGCATCCATGCTTTCCAGACCGACCAGCCGCCAGCGCTCAGGGCTGGCCATGAACGACCGCTCTTGCGCACGCTTGCCGATATAATCCGCCTTCTTCTTCGAGATCGCCCAGTTCAGGCCAAGATCCTGCGGAATGACCGTGCCGTCGGTTTCATCCCCGATCATGATGAAGCCCTTTTCGGCGCGCATCACATGCATCGCCTCGGTGCCGTAAGGGGTGACGCCCAGGTCGGCGCCGACCTCGTGGATCTTGTTCCACAGCGCCAGACCCTGCCGCGCCGGGACCGCGATCTCGAACGACAATTCGCCCGAAAAGCTGATGCGATAGATCCGCGCCGGCACGCCCGCCAGCATACCCTCGGCCCAGCCCATATGCGGCAGGGTCTCGGCTGACACATCCATGCCGCCCAGCCGTTCCAGCACCTCGCGCGCCTTGGGGCCGGCGATGGCGATCTGGGCGAATTGTTCGGTCAGGTTGGCGGTATAGACCTTCCAGTCCCACCATTCGCATTGCAGCCAGTCTTCCATATGCGCGTGAATGCGCTCGGCCCCGCCGGTGGTGGTGTGGCACAGCCAGCTGTCCTCGGACAGGCGCACGACCACGCCGTCATCCATCAGAAAGCCGTTTTCGCTGCACATCAGCCCATAGCGGCATTTGCCGACCGGGATGCCGGACACCAGACCCGTATAGATCATGTCGAGGAAACGCCCGGCATCTGGGCCCTTGACCAGTATCTTGCCCAGTGTCGAGGCGTCGAGCGTGCCGACACCACCCCGCACCGCGCCGATTTCACGGGCAACGGCGTCATGCACCGCCTCGCCCCGCGCCGGATAGGCATAGGGCCGGCGCCAATGGCCGACGGGTTCCCATTTGACGCCGTGCTCCGTGTGCCAGGCGTCCATCGGCGTCTTGCGCAGCGGCTGAAAGACATCGCCCCGCGCATCGGCCGCGATGGTGCCGAAGGTCAGCGGCGTATAGGGTGGCCGGAAGGTCGTCGTGCCGGTGGCCGGGATCGGCTGGTTCAGGCTTTGCGAAAGAATGGCCAACCCGTTGATATTGCTGGTCTTGCCCTGATCCGTCGCCATGCCCAGCGTGGTATAGCGCTTGGTGTGTTCGACGCTGGCATAGCCTTCACGCGCAGCAAGCTCGACATCGCTGACCTTCACGTCATTCTGGAAATCCAGCCACATCTTGAAGCGCGATTTGACCGGCGCGCGGGCCGGCATGACCCAGACCGGCATGGTGGGCTGTTCGTCAGGCTGCGCGATCAGACCGGCCAGGGCCAGATCGCCGGCGGCGGCCCCGACCGCGCTTGCCATGCCGCGCCCGTCGGCGCCAAGCGGTGGGCGCGCGGGGTCCGGGACGAACATCGCCGCGGTCTCGTCCCAGTTCAGCTTGCCACCGCAATGGCTCCACAGATGCACGACCGGGGACCAGCCGCCCGACATGGCAAGCGCATCGCATTCCAGCGTCTGGGTGATGGTCTTGCCGTCACCGTCCTGCGCGCAGATGGTGATCCCGGTCACCCCCTTGCCGCCCCGGACGCCGGCCACGGCGCTGCCGGTCAGCACGGTCACCCCCCGGGCGCGCAGCATTTCGGGCAAGGCGCCGCTGGCGTTCGGGCGCGCGTCCACGACGACCGGCACCTCAAGACCCGCGTCCAGCGCCGCAAGCGCGGTGCGATAGGCGTCGTCGTTATTGGTGACAACGGCGATCCGCGCGCCCGGCGCCACACCCCAGTTCACCAGATAATCCCGGACCGCGCTGGCCAGCATCACGCCCGGCACGTCATTTCCGACGAAGGCCAGCGGACGTTCCAGCGCGCCCGTGGCGGTGATGACATGACCCGCGCGGATCCGCCAAAGCCGTTGCCGGGGAAGCCCCGAATCGGGGTCATGATCGGCAATCCTTTCGGCGGCGAGCAGATAGCCGTGATCATAAAGACCGGTCGCCATGGTGTTGCGGCGCAAGGTCACATTGGCCATGCCCTGCAACTCGGCCAGCAGCGCCTCGACGACCTGAGCCCCCGCCTCGCCCTGATCGACCGGCGCGCGGCCGCCCCACCAATCGTTCTGCTCCAGCACCAGCACCCGGCCACCCTGCCGGGCCACCTTGGCCGCCGCATCAAGCCCGGCCACGCCGCCGCCGACGACCACCGTATCGACGAAATCATAGGCCTGCTCGTAATGGTCGGGATCGGGGCTGACCGGAGGGCGCCCCAGACCGGCGGACCGGCGGATCACCGGTTCGAACACATGCTTCCACGCAAACCGCGGATGAATGAAGGTCTTGTAATAAAAACCCGCCGGCAGGAAACGGTACAGCCGCGCGTTGATCGCGCCCACGTCGAATTCCAGTGTGGGCCAGTGGTTCTGACTGAATAGTTGCATCCCGTCGCGCAACGCGGTGGTGGTGACGCGCTGGTTCGGCTCGAACCTTGGCCCGACGCCCAGCCCGACCAGGGCATTCGGCTCTTCCGCGCCCGAGGCCAGCGGACCGCGCGGCCGGTGATACTTGAACGACCGCCCCATCAGCATCTGCCCCGACCCGATCAGCGCCGAGGCGAGCGTGTCGCCGCGATAGCCGGTAAGGGGACGGCCGTTGAAGGACAGCGTCAGGACATGCCGCCGGTCGATAAGCCGCCCGCCGCCGGGCAGACGATGGGCGCCGCGCGTATTCCGGTTATTGACCTTGTCACTCATAGCTCGGGGTTCCAGTCGGGACGGACAGCGCGGATCGCCGCGAGGATTTCGGGGGTCGGGCCGGGGGTCTGCGCGGCATAGGTGCCGAACACCTGCAAAGTCGCGGTGTCGCGCGCCGCCAGAAACCACTTGCCGCAGCCATAGGCATGGCGCCAGCGTTCAAAATGCACGCCCTTCGGGTTGGCGCGGGCGAACATATAGCCCTCGAACTCCTCATCCGAGGATCCCGGGCCGAAGCGTTTCAGATGCGCCTCGCCACCTGGGGACAGCTCGGTTTCCTCGGCCGCCACGCCGCAATAGGGGCAGGTGAGTGTCAGCATGGTGTCCGCCTATTCCTTCGGGTCCAGTCCGCGCACGAAATCAATCGCTATGCCGGTCAGCGCGGCGCGGGTGTCATCGTCGTCAAGGTGATCCACGTCCAGATAGACATAGCCCTTCATCACCCGTTGCCCCATCATCGCCTGCGTGGTGCCGGGCACCGCAAGCGCCTGCGCCATGCCCGCATCGCCGACGCGGTAAAGGCCGGTGCCCTTGTGGATGCAGGCGACCATGTTGCCGTTCATCATGAAGCACAGCCCCCCGAACATGGCCTGCTCGCGCAGGTTCGGCAGGTCGCCCAGATCGGCGCGCATCATTTCCTCAAGCCCCGCGTCCCGCGCCATCAGTGCGCCACCCCGGCGGCAACCGATTCGTCGATGAACCGCCCCTCGCGGAACCGGTTCATGCCGAAATCGGCCGCCAAGGGGCCCGGCGCGCCATTCGCGACCAGTTCGGCCATGGCCCAGCCGGAACCCGGGATCGCCTTGAACCCGCCCGTCCCCCAGCCGCAGTTGACGAAGATGTTCCCGACCGGCGTGGTCGACAGGATCGGAGAGCGGTCGCCGGTCATGTCGACGATCCCGCCCCATTGCCGCAGCATCTTCAGCCGCGAGATCATCGGAAACGTCTCGACCAGCGCGCGGACGGTTTCCTCGACATGCTGCCACGACCCGCGCTGGGTATAGTTGTTGAACCCGTCGGTGCCGCCGCCGATCACCATCTCGCCCTTGTCGGATTGCGACAGATAGCCGTGGACCGTGTTGGCCATGACCACGACATCCATGCAGGGTTTGATGGGTTCGCTGACCAGCGCCTGCAGGGCCAGCGATTCGATCGGCAGGCGGAATCCGGCCATCTCGGCCAGAACCGAGGAATGGCCGGCCGCGACCAGCGTCAGCTTCTCGCAGCCGATCTCGCCCCGCGTGGTCGAGACGCCGGTGACGCGGCCGCCCTCGGTGCGGATGCCGTTCACCTCGCAGTTCTGGATGATATGCATGCCCATTTCGGCGCAGGCGCGGGCATAGCCCCAAGCCACCGCGTCGTGCCGCGCGGTGCCGCCCCGCGCCTGATACAGCGCCCCCAGAACCGGATAGCGCGGCCCGTCGATGTTGATGATCGGGACCAGTTCCTTGACCCGTTCCGGCGTGATCCATTCGGTCGCGACACCCTGAAGGTGGTTGGCGTGCACGGTCCGCTTGTAGCCGCGCACCTCATGTTCGGTCTGTGCCAGCATCAACAGGCCGCGCGGGCTGAACATGACGTTATAGTTCAAGTCCTGAGACAGGTTTTCGTATAATTTCAGCGCCTTGTCATAGATCGCCGCCGAGGGGTCCTGAAGGTAGTTCGACCGGATGATCGTCGTGTTCCGTCCGGTGTTGCCGCCGCCCAGCCAGCCCTTTTCAAGGATCGCGACATCGGTGATGCCGTGGTTCCTGCCCAGATAATAGGCCGTGGCAAGGCCATGCCCGCCCGCGCCGACGATCACGACCTTATAGCGCGGCTTCGGCTCGGGGCTGGTCCATGCGCGCCCCCAGCCGGTGTGAAACCGCAGCGCCTCGCGCGCGATGGCAAAGACCGAATAGCGGCGTTTCGGCGTCTGGCCGGGCAAAGAAGCAGAGTTGACGGCTGAGGACATGTGACGGCCTTCCTGTCGGATGCAGCGGACAATGCAGTCCATGCGAAAGACGCTCAAGCAAAGAAGCGGCAGATTGCGACGATTTGCGACATGCCGGTGCGGGGTTTTGCAGCTTAACGAAAAAGCCTAGATGATAAAGCGCAACGAAAATGAGGCGGTAATGTTCTGGGCAATCTGTGCGGGCTTGGTGGCCATCATCGCCACGGCGGTGCTTGCACCCTTGCGTCGCGTGAACAGCGCGGCGGCCGAGCCGGCGGCACTCTTTGATCTGCAGGTCTATCGCGACCAGTTGTCCGAGGTTGACCGCGATCTGGCGCGCGGGGTGCTGGACCCGGCCGAGGCCGAACGCCTGCGTCTGGAAATCAGCCGCAAGGTTCTGGACGCCGACCGCGCCGCGCAAGGGGCGGGGCCGGGCGCCGCCGGGCGGCGGGGCGTGTTCGTCGTCGCCGCGCTGGCCGCCGTGCTGGCCGGATCGGTGGGGATGTATTTCTGGCTCGGCGCCCCGACCCTGCCCGACCAGCCGATCGCGGCGCGCTACGAATCGGCCGCGCAATCCTATCGCGACCGCCCAAGTCAGGCCGAGGCCGAGAAATCCTTCAAGGTGCCCGATATCCGCCCCGATGCCGAAACCGCGGCGCTGATCGAAAAGCTGCGCAAGGGCGTCGCGGCCAATCCGGGCGATCCTCAGGGCCAGTTCCTGCTGGCGAATGTCGAGCAGGCGCTGGGGAACTATCCCGCCGCCGCCCGCGCCGCCCAGGAATATATCCGGCTGCGCGGCGAACGCGGCGAGAAGGTCGGCGCGAGTGACTATTCCCGGCTGGCCGGTTTCATGGTCGGCGCGGCCGGCGACAGGGTCACGCCCGAGGCCGAGGACCAGATCGCCGAGGCGCTGAACCGCGACCCCGACGACCCGCAGGGCCTGTATCTGGGTGGGCTGCTTCAGGCCCAGAACGGTCGCCCCGACCTGACCTTCACCTATTGGAAACGGCTGCTGGAGATCGCGCCCGCCGATGCAAGCTGGGCGGCGACGATCCGGCCGGTCATGCCGGAACTGGCGTGGCTGGCCGGTGACGCCCGCTATGTGGTGCCAGAGCCGCCGAAGCCGCAAGACAGCGCACCCGCCGGCCCGACCGCCGATGATGTGGCCGCCGCGAAGGACATGACCCCCGAGGAGCGTCAGAAGTTCATCGAAAGCATGGTTTCGGGGCTGGAAAACCGGCTGGCTGAACAGGGCGGGACGGCCGAGGAATGGGCGCGGCTGATCACCTCGCTGGGCACGTTGGGCAAAACCGACCGCGCCCGCGCGATCTGGGACGAGGCCCGCACCCGTTTCGCATCCGAGCCGGCATCGCTTACGCTGGTCGACGCGGCCGCGACGAGCGCGGGGCTGCAATGACCTTTGACGAGATCGCCGATTTCGCCGCCGCCCTGCCCCGCAGCGGCGCGCTGGCGGGGCTCGATCTTGGCACCAAGACCATCGGCGTGGCGGTCAGCGACGGGCTGCGCCATGTCGCGTCGCCCCTGAAGGTGATCCGGCGCAGCAAATTCACCGCCGACGCGGCCGAGCTGTTGCAGATCGCTAAGGATCGCGGGCTGGCCGGGCTGGTGCTGGGTCTGCCCCGCAACATGGATGGCAGCGAAGGCCCCCGCGCCCAGTCGACACGCGCCTTCGCCCGCAATCTGGAACGGCTGACCCCGTTGCCGATCACCTTCTGGGACGAGCGGCTGTCCACCGTCGCGGCCGAGCGGGCGCTTCTGGAAGCGGACACCTCGCGCCGCCGCCGGGCCGAAGTCATTGATCAGGTCGCGGCCGGCTATATCCTGCAAGGCGCGCTGGACCGGCTGTCCTATCTGGGCTGAGCCGCAAGCCGCCCGACCGCCGCTGCCACCCGATCGGTCAGTTGCTCAAGCCCGGCTTCGTCCAGACGCGGGGCCGAGATCACCTGCTTTTCCTGCCGGTCGTAACGGGCGCGGTGCTTTTCATAGCGTGGATCATAATGGTCCTGCATCAGCCCCTGCGCCAGCCGGGCCCAGTCGCCGGAAAGCGCCTGCGCCTGCCATTCGGCGATACGCTCGGCCGGGTGCAGCTTTGACAGGGCCTCGATCGGACCCAGTATCGCCTGCGGGTCGGCCATCTCGGCGCGGTAGACATGGGCCACATGCGCCGCCCGCGCCGCCGCCGGCACCGCCAGCCGGATCCGCGGCGCATCGCATATCGCCCGCCAGATCGCACGCGGCACCATCAGATCCCCGATCCGGGAACTTTCCGCCTCGACCACCACCGGGCGGGCGGGGTCCAGCCGCTCGACCGCCAGGGCCAGCCGGCCTTCCCACAGCTTCTGAGCGGGCTGGCCGCCCGGCATATGCCCGAACAGGCTGCCCCGGTGATTGGCCAAGCTCTCAAGGTCCACGGTCTGGATGCCCCGCGCCGCCAGCCGCGACAGGATCTCGGTCTTGGCGCTGCCGGTGTTGCCATCCAGAACGATCAGCGGGGCATCAAAGCCGCGCTGCTCGACCCGCTGGGTCACAAGCTGCCGCCACGCCTTATAGCCGCCCTGCAGCCGCGAGACGCGCCAGCCGACCTGTTCCAGAATGGTCGAGAACGCCCCCGAGCGCTGACCGCCGCGCCAGCAATAGACCAGCGGCCGCCAGCCGCCGCCGCGGTCCGACAGCACGGTCGCCAGATGCCGCGCCGCGTTCGCCGCGACCATCGCCGCGCCGATCCGGCGTGCGTCGAATGCCGAGACCTGTTTGTAAATCGTGCCGACCTGCGCCCGCTCGGCATCGTCCAGAACCGGCAGGTTGATGGCGCTGGGCAGGTGATCCTCGGCAAACTCGCCGGGGCTGCGCACGTCGATGACATCGTCGAACGCGGGCAGGTCGGGCTGGCCTGCAACCGCCAGCCCGACCGAGGCCAATGTCAGATCCACTGGATCAGTAGACGTATACCGGGGTCCCGATCGGAACCTGATCATACAGCCCCATCACCGCCTCGTTGCGCATCCGCAGGCAGCCGTTCGACACCGCGCGGCCGATCGAGTTCGGCTCGGTCGTGCCGTGGATGCGGATGGCGGTATCCTGACCCTTGTCGTTGTAAAGATACAGCGCACGGGCGCCCAGCGGGTTCGTGGGGCCGCCCGGCATGCCGTCCTTGTACTTGCCGTATTGGGCGGGCTTGCGCTTGATCATCTCGGGCGTGGGTTTCCAGCTGGGCCACTCGGTCTTGCGGCCGACATGCGCCTTGCCTTTCCACACCAGTTCGTCCTTGCCGACCGCCACGCCATAGCGGATGGCTACGCCGGGGGCGACGACGTGGTAAAGGAAGAAATCCTTGCTGACCACCACGATGCTGCCGACCTCGAAATCGGGGCGGATGGCGACCCGCGTCGGCGCGTAGGGATCGACCTTGGAGGTTTTGGTCTTGGCCGGTTTGGCCGCCGGTTCGGGCGATTTCGCGACCTGCGCCATGACGGTTGCGGGGGCGACGATCAGCGGTAGGGACAGTGCGAGAAGCTGGCGGCGTTGCATCGGAAATCCTGTGGCTGGCGGCAGGCGCGAAATGGCTTGGCGCCTGAAATGGGGTGTTCAGCGAACGGATATGCCAGATTGGCGTGGATAATCAACTCACCAGACCGTCATAGCCGGGTGTGGGACTTGTGTCGTGGCCGGCAGGCAACTACCTCATATGGTGAAAAGGATGAAGCGGATGCCCTTGGCCATGTCCCCTTGCAGCAGATCGCCCGACCCGGCGGCTGGCCGCGCCCCCCGGCGTATGGCCACGCGGGCGGCGCATGCCTGCCGTGGCAGCGGGCTGCGCGGCTGTCGCTGTCATCGGCGTCCGGCGACTGCGGTCCCGGCCCTTTTCCGCCAACACACCCGCCCGATCGCCGCCATCGACGCGCTGACCCGCATCGCCGGTCTGGAAAACCGCGAGCGGTTGCGCATGCGCGTCAGGCGCCCCCATGGTCCGCCCGACCTGTTCCGAAGCCCCCCAGCCTCATTCGGAACAGGAAGAAGCCATGAAGGATACACATCCCTTTTCGGACCCGGACGCCCGGCTTGATCTGGACATCACCGGGATGACCTGCGCGTCCTGCGCGGGTCGGGTCGAACGCGCGCTGCGCGCCGTCCCGGGCGTGACCGATGCCAGCGTCAACCTCGCCACCCGCCGCGCTCGCGTGCAGATGGACCCGCGCGACCCCGCCCCGGCGATCGAAGCCGTGCGCAAGATCGGCTATCAGGCCAAAGCGGTCACCCATGCGGACCATGACCGCAGCCATGATCACCCCGCCATGGCCGACGCGCGCGAGGCGAAGGCGCTGCGCCGCGCCTTTCTGATCGCGCTGGTCCTGACCCTGCCGCTGTTCATCGTCGAGATGGGCGGCCATCTGTTCCCCGGCTTCCATCACTGGATCACGACCATCATCCCAACCCGCATGCTGTGGCTGGCCGAGATGGTGCTGACCCTGATCGTGCTGGCCGGCCCGGGCCGGGTGTTCTACCGCCACGGCGTTCCCGCCCTGCTGCGCGGCCAGCCCGAGATGAACGCGCTGGTGGTGCTGGGCGCCTCGGCCGCCTTTGCCTATTCGGCGGTCGCGACCCTTCTGCCGCAGATCCTGCCGCCCGACGCCCGGCAGGTGTATTTCGAGGCCGCCGCCACCATCGTCACCCTGATCCTTCTGGGTCGCTGGCTGGAGGCGCGGGCACGCGGGCGGGCCGGTCAGGCCATTCGCCGCCTGCTGGATCTGACGCCGCAAAGCGCCCGGGTCGAACGCGATGGCGTGCTGGCCGAGGTTCCCGTCGCCGATCTGCATCCGGGCGACGTGGTGATCCTGCGCCCGGGCGAGCGTGTCGCCGTCGATGGCGTGGTGATCCAAGGGCAGGGCGCAATCGACGAATCGATGCTGACGGGTGAGCCGCTGCCCGCCGCGAAACGGCCGGGGGACACGGTCACCGGCGGCACGGTGAACGGCAATGCCCCGCTGAAATTCCGGGTCACCGCGACCGGCGCCGCCACCACGCTGGCGCGGATCATCCGCATGGTCGAGGACGCGCAGGCGGCGCGGCTTCCGGTTCAGGCGATGGTCGATCGGATCACCGCGATCTTCGTGCCGGCGGTGATCGGCATCGCGGCGCTGACATTCGTGCTGTGGCTGGCCTTTGGCCCCGCCCCGGCGCTGACCCATGCGCTGGTCGCAGCGATCTCGGTCCTGATCATCGCCTGCCCCTGCGCGATGGGTCTGGCGACGCCGGTCTCGATCCTTGTCGGCACCGGGCGGGGCGCCCAGCTTGGCATCCTGTTCCGGCGCGGCGACGCGTTGGAGCGGCTGGCCCGCGCCAGACTGGTGGCCTTTGACAAGACCGGCACGCTGACCATGGGACACCCGGTTCTGGTCGACATGCAAACCGCGCCGGGCGCCGATCCGAACGATCTGCTGCGACTGGCGGCTGCTGCGGAAACATTGTCCGAGCATCCGCTGGCGCAGGCCATCGTCAGCGCCGCGCGGGAACGCGGGCTGGCGCTTCCGCAAGCCAGCCGGGGCATGGCGGACACCGGCAAGGGCTTCACCGCCGAGGTCGAAGGCAAGCCGGTCGTCGTCGGCAATATCGCGGCGCTCGAGGCCGCGGGGGTTGTCCCCGACCCGGACCTGATGGCCGCGGCCGATCAGCGCGCGGCTGAAGGTGACACGGTTATTCATCTGGCGGTAGATGGCCGCCATCTCGCCGTGCTTTTCGTCGCAGATCGGTTGCGCGACAACAGCGCGGCCACGATCGCCGGGCTGCACCGGCTGGGGTTGAGCACGGCGCTGATCTCGGGCGACCGGGTGGAAACGGCGCGCGCCATCGGCGGAAAGCTCGGCATTGACCAGATCCACGGCGGCGTCATGCCCGACGGCAAGGTGGCAGCCCTTGCCGCATTGGGCAGCGAAGGCGTGGTCTTTGTCGGCGACGGCATCAACGACGCCCCCGCGCTTGCCAGCGCCGACGTGGGTATCGCGATCGGGTCGGGCACGGACGTCGCCATCGAATCGGCCGAGGTCGTCCTTTTGGGCGGCGATGTCGCGGCGGTCCCGCGCAGCATCACGCTTAGCCGTGCGGTGATGCGCAACATCCGCCAGAATCTCGGCTGGGCGTTCGGGTACAACATCCTGCTGATCCCGGTCGCGATGGGGGTTCTGGCGCCCTTTGGCGGCCCGATGCTGTCGCCGATGCTGGCAGCGGCGGCGATGGCGCTTTCATCCGCTTTCGTGGTGACGAACGCCCTGCGTCTGCGTCGCGCGTGACGGGCTTTCCGTTGGCGGTATTGCTGGCTAGGGTTGGGCCATGAAGCGCATCGCACTGACCCTGATCCTGCTGCTGACCCCGCTTGCCGCATGGGCCGAAACCCGCATCGTCGTCTTTGGCGACAGCATCGCGGCGGGGTTCGGCCTGCCCCCCGATCAGGGGCTGGTGCCGACGCTTGAACGCTGGCTGTCGGTGCGCGGCTATGACGTGACGCTGATCCAGGCCGGGCTTTCCGGCGATACGACCTTTGGCGGTCGGGTCCGGATCAAATGGTCGGTTCCCCCCGATACCGACGCCGTCATCATCGAGCTTGGCGCCAACGACATGCTGGTCGGGTTCGATCCGGACGGCATCAAAAGCAACCTGCACACGATCATCGACAGCGCACAAGGCGCCAGGCAGCGCCCGGTCCTGTTGCTGGGAATTTATGCGTTGCCGGTCCGCTCGGCCCCGTACCGGCAAAAATTCGACGCGATCTGGCAAAGCATCGCCAGCCAGCAGGATGTGCTGCTGGTGCCCGACATGATCGCGCCCTTCCGCCGCCTTTCCCAGCCCGAGCGCGAGCGGCGCAAGATCCTTCAGTCCGACCGGCTTCACCCCGCCCAAGCGGGTGTCGAGCTGATGGTCGAAGAGATCGGCCCGAAGGTCATCGAGCTGATTGCCCAAACCAAGGCCCAAACCAAGGCCCAAGCCAAGGAGTGACCGAAATGGATCTGATCGCCGCGTTGCGCCGGATTTGTGGCGAAAACGCCGTGCAGGACGGCGCCGAGGCCGGCGGTCTGGGCCGCGATGCCACCGGCAAATACCATTGGCGGCCGCTGGCGGTGGTGCGGCCGCGCGATACGGCGCAGGTCTCGGCCGTCCTGCAACTGGCGGGCCAGAATGGCGTCTCGGTGGTCCCGGTCAGCGGCAACACCGGGCTGAACGGCGGCACCCGGGCCGAGGGCGCCATCATGCTGTCGACCGAACGGATGAACCGCATTCGCGACATCGACCCCGCAGCCCGCACCGCCACCGTCGAGGCGGGCGTCATATTGCAAACCCTGCACGAGGAACTGGCGCCGCTGGGCCTTGGCTTTCCGATGACCTTCGGCGCGCGCGGCTCGGCCCGGATCGGGGGCATCCTGTCGACCAACGCGGGCGGGTCGAACGTGCTGCGCTATGGCAATATGCGCGCCCTGTGTCTGGGGGTCGAGGTGGTGCTGGCCGATGGCCGGGTGATGAACCTGATGAGCGCGCTGCACAAGGACAACACCGGATACGATCTGCGCGATCTGTTCATCGGCGCCGAAGGGACGCTGGGCATCATCACCGCCGCCGTGCTGAAGCTGTCGCCCCTGCCCCGCGCCCATGTGACCGCCGTGGTGGCGATGGCGCGGCTCGAGGATGCGCTGAGCCTGCTGAACGCGTTGCAGGCGGCCAGCGGCGGCGGGGTCGAGGCGTTCGAATACATGCCCGACATCTATATGGACCGGCTGGCGCGCTATCGCCCCGACCTGTTGCCGCCGATCACGACCGGGCCGGTCAACTTGCTGATCGAGGCGGCCTCGACGGCGCCGGCGCTTTCCGATCCCGGACCCGAGGGCGCGCCGCCCCTGCGCGATGCGATCGAAACGGTTCTGTCCGACGCGATGGAAGCCGGTCAGATCACCGACGCGGCCGTCGCCAGCAGCGATGCGCAGCGGCGCAAGATGTGGGAAATGCGCGAATCGGCGGCCGAGATCACGCTGAACGAATTGCCCATTGTCGACACCGATATCGCCGTGCCGCTTGGCGCGGTGGCCGAATATCTGGACCGGATGCGGGCGCGGATCACGAAACTGGACCCGCAGGCGCGGATCATGATCGTCGCCCATCTGGGCGACGGCAACGTGCATTACACGGTTTACCCGTCGCGCGACGATGACGGTTTGCAGAACGACCTGCGTCAGGCGATCAGCGAGGAAGCGGTCGCGCTGGGGGGCAGTTTTTCCGCCGAACATGGCATCGGGGTGTCGAAGCTGCCGACGATGGCGGCGCTGAAAGACCCCGTAGCGCTGGACGTGATGCGGGTGATTCGTCAGGCGCTGGATCAGCAGGGCATCCTGAACCCCGGAAAAACCATCCCGAAATAGCGGGGCGGCGCGACCGGTCCGGCCGCGTCCCCCCGCTGTCCGCCGCGATTACTGCGCGGCGGGCATGTGCATCTGGTGGTCGACCTTTTCGCCACCCGCGGCGCCGGCATCAGGCTTGCGCGCGGAATCGACCGGAATTTCCGCATCCAGCTTGCCGCATTCGCCGAAATCGAAGCTGACGGCGAACTTGTCCCCGTCGGCCAGCGGCTTTTTCAGCCCCATCAGCATCAGGTGATCACCGCCACGGGTCAGCGGGTGCGCGCCGTTCGCGGGAATTTCGATGCCATTTTCGATCTTGACCATTTTCGTCACGCCGTTCGCATCGGTGGTGCTGGTGTGCAGCTCGGCCCGTTCCGCGACATCGGTGCTGACACCGCTCAGCGTGCAGGCGACCGATTTGTGGTTCTCGATATTCATGAAGGCCGCGCCGCTGGTGGCTTTCGCCCCCGTCACGCGCGCATAGGGATCGTCGATTTTCAGCCCGTCATGGGCCAGTGCCGCCATCGGCGTAAGTGCCGCGCAGGCGGCAATGAAAAGCATCCGTTTCATCATCTTGTCCTATAAATTACGTGGTTGAGGTCAGGCGTCGCGCCAAAGCGGCGGATCGCGGGCCTGCGGGGACAAGACGGGTGTGTTGAGAGAATAGGACGGAACCGCGGGCTGAAGCCGGCGCATCTGCGCGATCGTGGTCACCACGGCATCCTGCGGCACGGCGACGGCGGCCATCAGGCCAAGCGCCATGTCCGGGCAAAGATGCGGCTGCTCGACCGGCTTGCCGTCGCGGTCGACCCAGATCGTCGTATAGGCGGTGCCGGCGCAGATCACGATTTGCCCGTCGGCCCGCGCCTGTCCGCGCGCAACCGCAAGCGATTGACCGGTCAGGATCAGGATGCAGATCAGGGCAAGGCGGAACCAAAGGCGCATGCACCGCTCAGTAGCCCATGCCGGGATGGCACGCAGCAAAAATCTGCATCTCCGACTTGCGCCGGATGGTCGCTGCCCCATAACCGAAAACCCCGCCGTCACCGGCGGGGCGCAACCGTCACTCCGGCAAGGGTGATCAGGCCTGGGCGGCCTGCGCCTTGGCGATCTCGCGTTTGATCTTCAGCGCGCGGTCGGACAGATCGACGTCCTTGGCTTTGCTGAGGAACGCGTCAAGACCACCGCGGTGATCGACCGAACGCAGCGCCGCGGCCGAGATGCGCAGGGCGTAAGACTGGCCCAGCACGTCAGAGATCAGCGTCACCTCGTTCAGATTCGGCAGGAACCGGCGGCGGGTCTTGTTATTGGCGTGGCTGACATTGTTCCCGGTCATCGGGCCTTTGCCGGTCAGTTCGCAGACGCGCGACATGGGCGTAATCCTTCGTTTGTTTGTCCGGGCCGCATCGGGCAGCCCCAAAAGTGAAAGGGCACCGCCTGAGGCAGCGCCCGGAAATCCGTCCGCGGGGGATAATTCAACATGCGCCGCCCGTCAAGCGTTTCCGCAAGCACGGACGGGCAGCGGGTGCCCTTGGTCATGCCATCCCGGCGATGCGGGTTTCAAGCTCGATCAGCGCCTGTTTGCGCCACAGCCCGCCGCCATAGCCGGTCAGACTGCCGTCGGCGCCGATCACGCGGTGACAGGGAACAAGGATGGCGATCTGGTTGGCGCCATTGGCCTGCGCCTCGGCGCGCGTCGCGGTGGGGCGGCCCAGTTCGCGCGCCAACTGGCCATAGCTGACCGTGCGACCCGGCGGAATCCGCTGCAATTGCTGCCAGACAGCACGATAAAACGGCGTGCCGTGCAGGGTCAGCGGCACGCTGAACCCGCCGGATTGCCCGGCGAAATACGGCTGCAATTGCGCCTCGGTCAGGTCGATCGCCGGCGTGCGGCCCAGACCGATACGTCCGCCCGCGCCCTTGGACAGCCGTTTCAGCTCGGCCGGAAGCGCCTTGCGCCCGACGAACTCCAGCAGGTGCAGGCTGCGGCTGTCGGCCACCGCGATCATCCCGCCCAAGGGCGAATCGATCCAATCCGCCCATAACCCCGCCGCCCCCTGCATCGCCTTCGGCGCATGACCGAACAGCCGCGCGAAAGCCTGACGGAAGCCGCTGGCCGAATCGAAGCCCGCGTCAAGCTGGGCCTCGATCACCGGATCGCCGGTCTTGAGCCGGGTCACACCCTGACGAAGCCGTGCATGGCGGGCCATTTCCAGAAACGTCATGCCGAAATGCCGCCGGAACGCCCGCCGGATGGTCGAAGGGTCAAAGCCCTGCGCCTGCACATCGGCCTCGGACCAGCGCCGGCCCGGGTCGGCCTCGAGCGCGGCAAGCAGGCGCTGAACGGCCGGATCGCCCTCGGCCTGCGTGGCAATGGGGTGGCAGCGCCGGCACGGGCGGAACCCGGCATCCAGACACTCGGCCACCGTGCCGAACCAGCGGCAATTCTGGGCCAGGGGTTTGCGCGCCGGGCAGGTCAGCCGGCAGAAGATGCCGGTGGTGGTGACCCCGACAAAGGCACGGCCTTCATAGGAGGGATCGCGGGATTGCAGCGCCGTGTAAAGCGTCTGAGGGTCGGGCAGATCGAACAAATCGGGCTCCTTGGTCATCTTCTGTCCCCAGGGGTGCCACATGAATTTGCCACGGCCGCCGGAAGGGTGCGGCGTGAAATCGGGCGGTTAATTCCGGCACCCGCCTTCATGCCAGCGCCGCCGCCCTATGGCAATGGAGCGTCCCCCCGGCGATAAGGGCGGCATGACCGACCGCCTGCCCATCGACGATGCTTTGCCCGATCTGATTCGCGCCATCCGCGATCACGGCCGGGCGGTGCTGATCGCGCCGCCGGGGGCCGGCAAGACGACCCGCGTCCCCATCGCGCTGATGCCCGAAATCGAAGGCCGCATCCTGATGCTGGAGCCCCGCCGCCTTGCCGCCCGCGCGGCGGCCGAGCGCATGGCCGAGGTGCTGGGCGAAACGGTCGGTGACCGGGTCGGGTATCGCATCCGGGGCCAGAGCGTGCCGGGCGCCCGGATCGAGGTCGTCACCGAAGGCATCCTGACCCGGATGATCCAGTCCGACCCCGATCTGCCCGGCATCGGGGCGGTCATCATGGACGAATTTCACGAACGCAATCTGAATGCCGACCTTGGCCTCGCGCTGGTCTGGGAAAGCCGGGCGGCGCTGCGCCCCGATCTGGCCGTGCTGGTGATGTCGGCGACGCTGGACGCCGAACCGGTGGCCGGACTTCTGGACCGGGCGCCGGTCATCGAAAGCATGGGCCGCGCCTTTCCGGTTGAAACGCGGTGGCTGCCGCGGCCCCTGCCCGCCTCGGCCCGGTGGGAAACGCAGATGGCCACGCTGATCGCCGAAGCCGCGGCCGAAACCCGCGACACCGGCGGCGCCATGCTGGCCTTTCTGCCCGGCGAGGGCGAGATCCGGCGGGTCGCGGCGGCGCTGGATCTGCCGGATCTACAGATCCAGCCGCTGTTCGGCGCGATGGATTTCGCCGCGCAACGGGCGGCGCTGGCACCCTCGGACGGCGGGCGAAAACTGGTTCTGGCCACCGCCATCGCCGAAACCTCGCTGACCATTCCCGATGTGCGGGTGGTGATCGACGGCGGACGGGCGCGGCGGGCGCGGTTCGATCCCGCATCGGGCATGTCGCGGCTGGTGACCGAACGGGTAAGCCGGGCCGAGGCGGAACAGCGCCGCGGCCGCGCCGGCCGGGTGGCGCCCGGCATCTGCTATCGGCTGTGGGCGCGAGCCGAGGAAGGCGCGCTGCCCGCATATCCGCCACCCGAAATCGCCGTCGGCGACCTGACCGGGCTGGCGTTGGAGCTTGCGGCATGGGGCTCGGACGGCAGCGATCTGGCCTTTCTGACCCCGCCCCCCGCCCCGGCGCTGGCCGAGGCGCGGCTGCTGCTGGCCGATCTCGGCGCGCTGGACGCGGGCGGCCGGATCACCGACCACGGCCGGGCGCTGGCCCGGGTGCCGCTGCATCCGCGTCTGGCGCATATGCTGATGCGTGCCGGTGCCGGCGCCGCGCCGGTTGCGGCATTGCTGGCCGACCGCGATCCGCTGACCGGCGCCCCCGTCGATCTGACCCTGCGGCTGACGGCGTTGCGCGACCTGCGCGCCTATCAGGACCGCCACCCGTGGCAGGCCAACCGCGCCGCGCTGGACCGTATCCGGGCCGAGGCCAGACGGCTGCAACGCCTCGCCCCCGAAGATCGCGGGCTGTCACACGGCGCCATGCTTTCGCTGGCCTATCCCGACCGCATCGCCCAGCGCCGCAAGGGGGATGAGCCGCGTTTCATCCTGTCGGGCGGCAAGGGCGCGATCCTGCCCGCCGGCGATCCGCTGGCCGGGGACCGCCTGCTGGCCGTGGCCGATCTGGACGGCGACCGCAGCGAGGCGCGGGTGCGGCTGGCCGCCCCCCTGACCGAGCCCGAATTGCGCGGGTTGCATGGCGACCGGATCGAAACCGTTTCGTTCAGCGAATGGTCGCGGCGCGACGGCAGGGTCATCGCCCGGCAGCAGGAAAAACTGGGCGCGCTGATCCTGTCCGACCGCATCTGGGACGACGCCCCGCCCGAGACATTGGCCGCAGCCGCCTTTGACGGGTTGCGACAGTACGGGCTGCCATGGACGGCGGCGGCCACGCGGCTGCGCGCTCGGATCGCGCTGACCGGGCTTGCGGATGTCGGCGATGCGGCGCTTCTGGCCGATCCGGCATGGCTTTTACCGTGGCTGAGCAATCGCCGGACGCTGGCCGACCTGCGCGCGCTGGACCTGACCGAGCCGCTGAAGGCCCTGATCGGCTGGGACGGCCAGCAGGCCTTGGATCGTCTTGCGCCGTCGCATTTCCGCACGCCGCTGGGCCGGGCGGTGCCCATCGACTATTCCGGCGCGATGCCGGCGATCGAGTTGCGGCTTCAGGAATTGTTCGGCGTCACCCGCCATCCGGTCGTCGGCCCCGAAAACCTGCCCCTGCGCATCACGCTGTTGTCTCCCGGCGGAAAGCCGGTGCAGGTGACGGCGGATCTACCGGGCTTCTGGGCCAATTCCTATGCCGATGTGCGCAAGGACATGCGCGGCCGCTATCCCCGCCACCCGTGGCCCGAGGACCCGACCGAGGCCGAGCCGACCGTCAGGGCCAAGCCGCGCGGGACCTGACGCCGTGGGCGATGCGGCGGTAAAAGCGGTAAATCAGACGCCCAGGCACCAGCGCATGATTGCCTTCTGCGCATGCAGCCGGTTTTCCGCCTCGTCCCAGACCACTGAATGCGGGCCGTCCATGACCGCGCTTGTCACCTCGTCATCGCGATGGGCGGGCAGGCAATGCATGAACAGCGAATCGGGCTTGGCGCGGGCCATCAACGCCTCGTTCACCTGATAGCCGCGCAACTGGTTGTGACGCCGCTCGCGCGCCGATTGCGGATCATGCATGCTGACCCAGGTGTCGGCAAAGACCAGATCGGCGCCCTCAACCGCCTTCATCGGGTCGCGTTCGATGGTGACGCCGACGCCTTGCGCGCGGGCGAAATCCAGCGCCTCGGCCTCGGGGTCCAGCGTCGGCGGTCCGGTGAAGGTAAAGTCGTAACCGAACTGCCCGGCGGCATGCACGACGCTGGCGCAGACGTTGTTGCCGTCGCCGGCCCAGACGATCTTGCGCCCGGCGATGGAGCCGCGATGTTCCTCGAACGTCATCACATCGGCCATGACCTGACAGGGATGGGTGCGGTTGGTCAGCCCGTTGATCACCGGGACCGAGGCATATTCGGCCATCTCGTGCAGCGTCAGTTCCTCGAATGTGCGGATCATGATCATGTCGACATAGCGGGACAGAACGCGCGCGGTGTCGGCGATCGTCTCGCCATGGCCAAGCTGCATCTCGCTGCCCGACAGCACCATCGTCTGACCGCCCATCTGGCGCACGCCCACGTCAAAACTGGTTCGCGTCCGGGTCGAGGGCTTTTCAAAGATCAGCGCGACCATGCGATTGGCCAGCGGCTGTTCGGCATCCGGCGCGCCCTTCGGCTGGCCGGCGCGCGCGGTTTTCATCTGCTTCGCCGCCTCGATCATGCCGCGCAGCGCGGCCTTGTCAGTGGTGTGGATGTCCAGAAAATTCGTCATATTGGCCTTCGGATGCTGATGTCGCACTTGACCCGCCCGGAAGTCCGCGGTCAAGGGGCGGCAATCGGCGCCCGGTAATCCGTCCGCCAATCCCCCACCAATCCGTTCGCCGCGATCTGCGGGCCGCAACGCGGGCGGGCCCGGTTAGCGGCTGCTGCGGTCAGCGGCGGCCGTCGATCGCTGTGCGGATACCGTCACGGTGCGGCGGCGGGGGTCCACATCACGTCGCTGATCCGGGGCGCGCCCGTGGCCAGCATCACCAGCCGCTCGAAACCCAAGGCGATCCCGCTTGCCGGGGGCACATGGGCCAGCGCATCCAGAAAATCGTCATCCAGCGGATAACGCTCGCCATAGACACGCTGCTTTTCGTCCATCTCGGCCTGAAACCTGCGACGCTGCTCGGCCGCATCGGTCAGCTCGCCGAACCCGTTGGCCAGTTCGACCCCGCAGACATACAATTCGAACCGTTCGGCCACGCGGTCGTCATCGGGCGCGCGGCGGGCCAGCGCCGCCTCGACAGCCGGATAACGGTCAAGGATGGTCGCGCGGCCATGGCCCAGCCGGGGCTCGATCTTTTCGACCAATATGCGCGACAGCATGTCGGACCAGGTGTCGTCAGGCGCGGCGCGCAGCCCCGCCGCCGCCATAGCCGCCCGCAGACGTTCGGCCGAAGGCGTGCCGTCCCGGTCCAGCGTCGCCAGCAGGTCGATACCGGCATGGCGTTCAAAGGCGTCCGCGACCGACAGCCTTTCGGGTGCGGCGAACGGATCGCAGGTGACATCGCCCGATCGCATCGTCGCGGCCCCCGCCACCCGCGCCGCAATGGCCAGAAGCGCGGCGCAATCCTGCATCAGCACCTCATAACCTTCGCCGACGCGGTACCATTCAAGCATGGTGAATTCGGCCGCGTGCCGCGCCCCGGATTCCCGGTTCCGCCAGACATGGGCAAAGGCGAAGATCCGTTCCTCGCCCGCCGCCAGCAGCTTTTTCATCGCAAATTCGGGCGAGGTATGCAGATAGCGCCGGGCAACCGCCCCGTCAGTCCCGATCGCGTCGGTCGCAAAGGCGTGCAGATGCGCCTCGTTGCCCGGGCTGACGGCCAGACATGCGGGATCGGTCTCGGTAAAGCCGTTCTCCTCGAACCAGTCGCGGATCGCGCGCTGGGTCCGGTTCCGGGTCAACAGCAGCGGGCGGCGGTCGGCGTGGCGCGCCGAATTCCACCACGCGCCCGGCGCCTTATCCGGCTTGATTGTCATATCACTCGGCTTTCGGCTGGCGAATTCGCTTTCAATAGGCTATTTGCCCGGCAAACCGCGCCCAGGGCGCGTCCCGTTAACACGAAGGAAGATCCCGTGAAAGTCATCGCCTCGTCCCTGCGCAAGGGTAATGTCGTCGATATGGACGGCAAGCTGTATGTCGTCCTGACCGCCCAAAACTTCCACCCCGGCAAGGGCACGCCGGTCACGCAGGTGGACATGCGCCGTATCAGCGACGGCGTGAAGGTCAGCGAGCGGTGGCGGACGACCGAGCAGGTCGAAAAGGCCACCGTGGATGAGCGCGAGTATGATTATCTGTACGAGGACGGCGAAGGTTTCCACTTCATGGAACCCGAAACCTACGAGCAACTCGCCGTGTCCGCCGATGTCGTCGGCGATGGCAAGGTCTGGCTGACCGAGGGCGCGCGGGTGTTCCTGAAAACCTTCGAGGGCGTGGCCATCGCCATCGAATATCCGCAGAAGGTCACCGTCGAGATCGTCGAGACCGAGCCGGTGGTAAAGGGGCAGACCGCGTCATCGAGCTATAAGCCGGCGGTGGCGTCGAACGGCGTCCGCGTGATGGTGCCCCCGCATATCGGCCCCGGCACCCGCGTCGTGGTGAACACCGAGGACAGCAGCTACGTCGAGCGCGCCAAGGACTGATCGTCCCGACCGACCGCGGCAATGAAAAAGGGCCACCTCGGCGATCGGCGGGGGTGGCCTTTTTGTATCTGCTTTCCTTTCGCGCCCGCCCGAATGCGCCGGGGTCACCCGGCTTTCACGCTTCCTCAACCCGCTTCGCCGCGCGGTCCAGCCGGATGACGGCCTCGGTGATCTCCTCGTCGCTGATGTTCAGCGGCGGCAGCAGCCGCAGGGTGTTGTCGGCCGCCGGGACCGTCAGGATATGCTCGGCGTAGCCCGCCTTGACCACATCGGCAGGGGCCACCTTGCATTTCAGGCCCAGCATCAGCCCCTGTCCCCGGACGCTTTCGAAAACCTGCGGATGGGCGGCGACAAGCCCCTCGAGTTTCTGGCGGAACAGCCCGGCTTTGCGGCTGACTTCGGCCAGAAAGGCCGGGGTGGCGATGATCTCCATCACCCGCGCACCGACCGCGCAGGCCAGCGGGTTGCCGCCATAGGTCGAACCGTGCGAGCCGGCGGTCATCCCGGAAGCCGCCTTTTCCGTGGCAAGAACGGCGCCCAGCGGGAAACCTCCGCCGATGCCCTTGGCCACCATCATGATGTCGGGGGTGATGCCGGCATGTTCATGGGCGAACAGACGGCCGGTCCGGCCCATGCCGCTTTGCACCTCGTCAAGGATCAGAAGCGCGCCGGTTTCGTCGCACAATTGCCGGATCAGGCGCAGATCCGCGTCGGGAAGGACGCGGATCCCGCCCTCGCCCTGAATCGGCTCGATCATCACGGCGGCGGTGCGGTCGCTGATCGCGGCGCGCATCGCCTCCACGTCGCCGAACGGCAGATGCACGAAACCCGGCATCAGCGGCCCGAAGCCCTTGACCATTTTTTCCGAGCCCGAAGCCGCGATTGCCCCGGTCGAACGGCCGTGAAAGGCACCCTCGAAGGTCAGGATCTCGTAACGGTCCGGATCGCCGGCATGGTCCCAGTATTTCCGGGCCATCTTGATCGCCAGCTCGGCCGCCTCGGTGCCCGAGTTGGTGACGAATACCGTGTCGGCAAAGGTATTATCCACCAGCAGATTGGCCAGCTTTTCCTGCTGCGGGATCTGATACAGGTTCGAGACATGCCAGATCCGCCCGGCCTGTTCGGTCAGCGCCGCGACCAGTTCGAGGTTGGCATGCCCCAGCGCATTGACCGCGATGCCGGCGCCCAGATCCAGATAGCGCGTGCCGTCCGCCGCGATGGCCCAGGATCCTTCACCGCGTTCAAAGGCAAGGGGGGCACGGTTATATGTCGGCAGGACATGCGGGAAATCGGACATGGGAAGGCTCCGCTGATTAAGGCCCTATGGCGTCGAAAGATGATGTGACCAAGGTTGGATTCCGCCCGTTTTCCGCCGGACATGCGGGGTCGCGCACCTAGCGGCGTCGAGGACGGCTGACAGGGGTGTTCCATATGATCATGGCCGATTCCATGCGGCAAAACCGGGGGCGCGGCAAGGCTTAATTTCGCTGCCACAGGTCCCAGCGATTCCCCCACAGGTCGCGAAATTTGACCACCTGACCATAATCGGTACAGCGCGGCGCCTCTTCGAAAACCACGCCGGCGCCGCGCATGCGGGCATAATCGCCGTCGAAATCGGTGCTGTGCAGGAAAAACCCGACCCTGCCGCCGGTCTGGTCCCCGATCCGCGCGGCCTGTGCCGGCCCATCCGCCTGCGCAAGCAGCACCGCGCAGCCCCCTGCCGCCGGCGCCACAACCACCCAGCGCTTTGGCCGCCCGTCGTCGGTCCGCGCCGGGCTGTCCTGGATCAGCGAAAAATTCAGCGCCTTGCGGAACCAGGTGATGGCGCGGTCGTAATCGTCGACGACCAGAGTGATCAGGGCAAGCGTGCTCATGGCTTGATCCGATAGCCGGTGCGCAGCCACTGCCAGGTCAGCGCAAGGATCAGCGCGGTGGTCACGGTGCAGATCGCCAGCCCCAGAACCGGCGAGGCATCGCTGACCCCGGCAAAGCCGAACCGGGCGCCGTCGATCAGATAGAAGATCGGGTTCCAGCGGGTCAGCGCGCGGAACGGTTCGGGCAATGCCTCGACCGAATAGAAGGTGCCCGACAGGAACGAAAGCGGGGTTATGACGAAATTGGTGATCGCCGCCATCTGGTCGAACTTGTTGGCGACGATTGCCGCCAGCATGCCCAACCCGCCCATCATCAGCGCCCCCAGAACGACGAAACCCAGCGCCCACAGCGGGCGGGCGATGCCCAGATGCAGCACCAGCATCATCCCCGCCGCCAGCACCACCGTGACGATCAGCGACCGCGCCACGGCGCCGGCAAGATAACCGCTCAGCAACTCGGCCGCCGACAGGGGCGGCATCAGCGTATCAACGATATTGCCCTGCATCTTGGCGCTGATGATGCTGCTGGAGGTGTTGGCGAAAGCGTTCTGGATCACCGTCATCATCAAAATGCCCGGCGCCATGAAGGCCAGATAGGGCAGGCCCATCACCTCGGTCCGGCCGCGCCCCAGCGCCAGCGCGAAGACGGTCAAAAACAATCCCGCCGTCATCAGCGGCGCGAAGATCGTCTGCTGCCAGACCGCCATGAAGCGGCGAATCTCGCGCCGGGCAAGGGTCAGCGTGCCCAGCCAGTTGACGGATCTGAACCGCCGCACCCCCATGGCCGTGGGGCGAAGCCGGTCAATCGCGGGCTGGGTCATCGGCCATTCCTTCCTATCCTGTCCTTGAATTGCATCGCCACACCATGTATTTCAACACATCCAGCCGCAACAGGCCGGAATGAACCTGAAATCCGAAAGATGACCGCTGGCCACCGCTGCGCCGGCAGGAAAGGCCAAAATGTCCTGGACAGATGAACGTGTCGAGACGCTCAAGCGGATGTGGGCCGAGGGTCAGTCTGCCAGCCAGATCGCGAAAGAACTGGGCGGAATTACCCGCAACGCCGTGATCGGCAAGGTCCACCGGCTGGGCTTGTCGAACCGCAATGACGATGCCGAAGCCGAACAGACGCCCGCATCGGCACCGGCCGCGACACCCGCCGCACCAGCCGCCGCGACCCCCTCGGCATCGCAACCCGCCGCCCCGGCCGCCACGGCGGCGGCGCGCCCGGCGCCCGCACGCCCCGCCGGCCGCGCGGCCGAAGCCCCGGAACGCGCCGCTGCACCTGCGCCCGAGCCGAAACGTGCCGAGGCCAGCAAGGCGGACGCGGATGAGACCGACAACAGCAGCGATGCCGCGCCGCAGACCTTTGTGAACCGCCGCCCGATCGTTCCGGCGGGACAGCCGCTGCCGCCGCAGCCTTCGGCGAACGAGATCAGCCCCGAAGCACTCGCCTCGATGCGAGAGGTCGAGAAATCCGCCCGCAAGCTTTCGCTGATGGAGCTGACCGAACGCACCTGCAAATGGCCGATCGGCGACCCGGCGACCGACAAGTTCTGGTTCTGCGGTCTGCCCTCGCAATCCGGCAAACCCTATTGCGAGACCCATGTCGCAGTCGCGTTCCAGCCGATGAGCTCGCGCCGGGACCGGCGGCGCTGATCCGCGCCGCCGCGCCGTCCCTGTAACGAACCCGCGCCGCTTCCGCGCCCCATCCTTCAGGGTTTCACCGTGCCGAACATCATTGAAATTGACCATTTGTCAAAGGCTTACGCCAGCGGCACCAAGGCGCTGGACGATGTATCGCTGGACATTCGCGAAGGCGAGATCATCGCGCTTCTGGGGCCGAACGGCGCCGGCAAGACCACGCTGATCTCGATCATCTGCGGGCTGGTCGTGCCGACCGGGGGCACGGTGCGGGTCGGCGGCTTCGACATCCGCACGGATTATCGCAAGGCCCGCAAGCTGATCGGTCTGGTGCCGCAGGAAATCGCCATCGAGCCGTTCGAGAAAGTCGCCAACACCGTCGCCTTCACCCGCGGCCTGTATGGCGAAAAGCCCGACCCGGCCTATATCGAGCAGGTTCTGCGCAGCCTGTCGCTTTGGGAAAAGCGCGACGCGAAGACCATCGAACTGTCGGGCGGGATGAAGCGGCGGGTGCTGATCGCCAAGGCACTGGCGCATCGCCCCAAGGTCCTGTTTCTTGATGAGCCGACCGCCGGGGTCGATGTCGCCCTGCGGCGCGAGATGTGGCAGGTGGTGCGCCAGTTGCGGGCCGATGGCGTGACCATCATCCTGACCACCCATTACCTCGAGGAAGCCGAGGAGATGGCCGATCGCATCGGCGTCATCAACCGTGGCAAGCTGCTGCTGTGCCGCGACAAGACCGATCTGATGGGCGAGTTCGGCCGCAAGCAACTGACTATCGAGCTTGACGAAAAGCTGGACGCCCTGCCCGAGGGCCTTGACCCGAAGCAGGTGCAATTGTCGGGCGATGGCCTCAGCCTGGTCTATGAATATGACGCCCATGCCGAGCGCACCGGCATTGCGCGTCTGCTGGGCGATGTGGCGGCGCGGGGCATAACCGTGCGCGATGTCGCCACCCACCAATCGTCGCTCGAGGATATTTTCCTTAATCTGGTCGAGGAAAAGGCATGAACTGGCCCGCCGTCTACGCCATCTTTCATCACGAGATGACGCGGTTCTTCCGGACCATCTGGCAGTCGCTCGCCTCGCCGGTGCTGTCGACGGTGCTGTATTTCGTAGTTTTCGGCGCGGCCATCGGCGGCCGCATCCAATCGGTCGAGGGCGTCAGCTATGGTGCCTTCATCGTCCCCGGGCTGATGATGCTGACGGTGTTGCAGCAATCGGTATCGAACGCCAGTTTCGGCATCTATTTCCCCAAGTTTTCGGGCACGATCTACGAAATCCTCGTCTCGCCCACCGGCTGGGTCGAGGTGGCCCTTGGCTATGTCGGGGCGGCGGCCGCCAAGTCTATCATGATCGCGCTGGTGATCCTGCTGACCAGTTTCTATTTCGTCGGGGTCCACATCGCGCATCCGTTCTGGATGCTGGCATTTCTGATCCTGACGGCGCTGGCGTTTTCGCTGCTCGGGTTCATTCTGGGGCTTTGGGCAAAGTCGTTCGAGCAGTTGCAGATCGTCCCGATGATGGTGATCACGCCGCTGGTGTTCCTTGGCGGGGCCTTCTATTCGGCCAACATGCTGCCGCCGTTCTGGGAAAAAGTCGCGCATCTGAACCCGGTGCTTTACCTGATCTCGGGCTTTCGCTGGTCGTTCTTCGATCTTGCCGACGTGCCGGTCGGGGTGTCGCTGTTCGCGGTCGCGCTGATGATCGCCGTCTGTCTGGTCATCATTCGCTGGATCTTCCAGACCGGCTGGCGGCTGCGCGAATAACCCGACGCATGCGGGGGCGGTGCAACGCCCGTCGCCCATGATCACGCATGTTTCATGCGAAAAGCCCGGCCGCCCGGCCTAAGCTGTTCGCATTGAACAATATGGTGGAGCGAGACGATGGCCGGACTGAAGATGACACGCAGAACCGCAATGCTGACCGCTGGCGCCTTTCCGGCGCTTGTGGCGCTGCCCCTTCGCGCCCAGACCGCGGCACCCGAGCCCGAGGCACCCGCCTTCGCGGGCCGCGCGCAGAAAATCATGCTTGGCCAGTTCGAGGTGACCAGCCTGCTCGCCGGCGAGGCGATGCGCGAGAAACCGATCGACACCTACGGTATCGGCGCCGATCCGGCCGCCTTCCAGAAGCTCAGCGAGGAAAACTTCATCCCGGCCGACCGCACCGGAAATTCCTTCACGCCCATATTGGTCAAGACGCCGGACGCGCTGATCCTGTTCGACACCGGGCTGAACCCCGAGAACACGAACGCCTCGCTGACCGTGGCCGGATATGCGCCGGGCGATGTCACCCATGTCGTGCTGACCCATATGCACGGCGATCACGTCGGCGGCTTGATGGCGGGTGACACGCCGAATTTTCCGAATGCGACGCTGATCTTTGCCAAGCCCGAGAACGATTATTGGGCGGCCAATCCCAGCGATGCCTATACGGCCAAGGTCGCGCCGCTGGTCGCGAACGCCCGTCAGATCGGGGATGCCGAGGAAATCGTGCCCGGAATCACCGCCGGCGGCGCCTATGGGCATACGCCCGGTCATACGACCTATCTTCTGGAAAGCGACGGCCAGCGGCTGCTGCTGACCGGCGATTCGTTCAACCATTATGTCTATTCGGTCCAGCGGCCCGACTGGCATGTCGGCTTCGATGTGGACAAGGACATGGGCGCCACGACCCGCCTGAACATTCTTGCCCGACTGGCCGAGACCCGGATGCCCTTCATCGGCTATCACATGCCCTTTCCGGCGCTTGGCTTTATCGCACCGAACGGCGAGGGATCTTTCCGCTTCGTCCCGGCGACCTATCAGTTCGCCGGATAGGACGGCCGAGATCGGCGCTATGGGACGGCAGCGGCCCCGGTTTGGCTAGCGCCTGCACAGCCGTACTTCGGGGTCCAGCCGGGCGTAGGTCTTGGCGTCGATCCGCTGGATCTTCAGTTGATGGCGCCAGGTCGAAAACCACTTTTGCCTGATCCCGTTGCGATAAAAATTCCCCATGATCTCGTCGACCAGCGGCGGGATGATCTTGGTATGCGGGATGCGCGGCGCGTGAAACCCGATCATCGCCCCCGGACCCAGACAGGAATTCGGCAAGGTGGTCAGAATGGTGCAGGCGGAATCGCAATACCCCCGGAACTGAACCGGTCGCCCGCTGCGGGCCAGATTCTGGCGATAGCGGACCATCTCCATGACATTGCCGCCGGCGTTGTTGCGGATGATGATCGGGTTGGGTCCGGTGCCGGGCGCGTATTTCTGCGCCGGGGCCGGCGCGGCGGCAACCAGCGCCAGAACCAGCGCAATCACCGACAAGAACAGGGGCCGCGAAGGTAGGGACCACAAAGACTGGGGCAACAAAGACCGGGACCACAAATGATAAGAAAAGCGCGTCATGGCGGATAATCTGCGTCATGGCGGGCATTTACGAAAGCCACGGCTGCGTGATCGGCCTTCAGCGCAGGATGAACGGCCCGGGGCGCCGCTCGCGCAGGTCCTCGACACCCATGCGCAGGCCCGCGCCGATCCGATGCGCCAGCGTGGACCACGCGGCCGCCGTTTCCGCCGGCAGGGTGCGGCGCAGGGTCTCATCGAACAGCGCCAGCCACGGCGCGAAATGCGCCGCCCTGACGTCGCCGGCCGCCAGATGCACCTGCATCGGATTGCCGCCGTAATTCCGTTCATAGAGGATGGCGTTCTTCCAGAAACGCGCGATTTTTTCCTCATGCGCGGGCCAGTCGGTGACGTGATTGCCAAAGACCGGGCCCAAAACCTCATGCCGGCGCACCGCCGCATAGAATACGGCGACAACGCGGTCGATCTGTTCCGGGGTGACGGGAAAGCGCGGCGGAATCATGGCGCCATATTCAAAGCTGCGACGGCGCGGATCAACCGGACAATGGGTCGCATGGGAGGCGCATGGGGGGGCCGCATGGGGAGGGCCGCACGGGTGCGCCGGGCGGGGCTTGCACTTCGCCGGGGGCGCGCCAAGAATACCGCATGACCATTCGCCCCGCCCATCCCGCTGAACTGGAGCAACTGACCGCGATCTGCATGCGCTCGAAGGCGCATTGGGGCTACAGCCCGGCCTTCATGGCGGCCTGCGCGGCCGAGCTTGCGGTGACGACCGCCGATCTGGCCCGCGATCATGTCGTGGTGTCGGAAAGCGACGGCCGGCCCGCCGCGGTTGCGCAGCTTGCGCTTGACGGGGCGCAGGCGGTCCTAGTCCGGCTGTTCGTCGATCCCGCCAGTTTGCGGTGCGGCCATGGTCGCCGGCTGTGGGACTGGGCGGTCGATCGGGCGGCGCGTTCCGGCGCCCGGGTCCTCGTGCTGGATGCCGACCCCTATGCCGAAGCCTTTTATCACCGTCTGGGCGCGGTCACTACGGGTCAGGTGCCTTCGACGACATGGCCGGGCCGGATGCTGCCGCGAATCGAGATGCCGCTGAGCGGCGCCGGAAATCGCTGACTGGAACCGCTGACAGCGACCCGCGACGGCACGCTACGGCGCGCGAACCCCGGCAAGCGGCGGGATCATCGTGCCGGCGACGATGCGGGTCAGCACCGAGCGCACCACCGGCATGGTCGACAGGGGCGCTAGGATCCGGTCGCGCAGCACCGGCAGGCTGCGGCTTTCGGATTGATACATCGGCGTGAAAACCGCGCTCATCCCCTGATAGACGCGGACGTGCCAGCGACGCATGGCGGCGTAATCCGCCAGCGCGTCGTCAAGCGGGCCGCGCAGTGCATGGGCCAGCGCCAGCGCATCCAGCAGCGCCATATTCGCCCCCTGCCCAAGTTGCGGGCTGGCGCGATGCGCGGCGTCCCCGATATGGACCAGCCCCGGCGACCAGGGCCGACGCAGCGTGCCGTGGCTATAGCGCGCCGTCACCATCTGATCATTCCGCCGAATCGAGGTCAGAAACGGCGCCATCTGCGGCCAAAGCCCGGTAACAGTGTCGCGCCATGCCTCAAGCGGGGTGGTTCCCCACGCATCCAGCCCTGCCAGTGGCATCGACCAGAAAATCGCGGCACGCGGTTGGGGATCACCCGGCAAACGGCCAATCGGCAGAACCCCGGCCATGTGACGGGCGGCACGGTAACGCTGGCGCAGCTCGGTCCTTGGGAAATCGGTTATTGGCCATGGCACGGTGCCCCAGATCGCGCCATAACCAAGCGCCCGCGCCCGCAGCGGCGACAGCGCCGATCCCGCCCCGCTGGCATCAACGACCAGATCGAACGGGCCGAAATCGCGCCCGTCCGTCAGCAACAGCCGGCGTGAACCGCCGGCTTGCGGCGCCGATGCGACCCGGGCCGAGGTCACCACCGGCACCCCACGGGTCGCGACCTGATCCCACAGCACGCCGAACAATGCGGCGCGATGGATGCCGCGACCGGGCGCATCCTGCGGATAGGACACGTTTAGCACGGGGCGCCCGCTTGCGGCCTCATGCCCCGACATCCGGGCGATCGGGCTGGAAAGCGCCCGCACGACCCCGCCCGCACCGATCAGATCCAGAACAGCCAAGCCGACCGGCTGGATCACAAGGCCCGAGCCGACGGGACGGGCCTGTTCGAACCGCTCGAACAGGGTCACGTCATGGCCGTCGCCCGCCAGCAGCGCCGCGCTTGCAAGTCCGCCGATACCGGCGCCCACGATGGCAATCTTGTATCTCATCACCGGGCTTGCTGCCGCACCCTTCGCCCAAGCGCAAGCGCGCTTGCAGGGGCCATGGCGGTTTCCTATAACCCGCCCCATGTTCAGCATGGGCCGGATTCATCGAATTACCCGCCCGGCGGCGTAGGGACCCCTCGCCGCCGGGTTGCGCATGCCTGCCCCTGCCATCGAAGGATTCCCGCCCTATGAGCGATACGACCGCCACCAAGACCGGCACAAACACCGGAACCGACACCGGCACCGACTACCGCGACACCGTCTTTCTGCCCGAGACCGCATTCCCCATGCGCGCCGGCCTGCCTGCGCGCGAACCCGAATGGCTGGACCGCTGGGAACGGATCGGGGTCTATGACCGCCTGCGCGAAAAGGCGCAAGGCCGCCGCCCCTTCATCCTGCATGACGGCCCCCCCTATGCGAACGGTCATCTGCATATCGGCCACGCGCTGAACAAGGTGCTGAAGGATTTCATCACCCGGTCCCAGCAGATGATGGGCCGCGATGCGCGCTATGTGCCCGGCTGGGACTGCCACGGCCTGCCGATCGAATGGAAGATCGAGGAACAGTATCGCCAGAAGGGCCTCGACAAGGACGCCGTCGACACGATCGAGTTCCGGCAGGAATGCCGCCGCTTCGCCGAGGGGTGGGTCGATATCCAGCGCGAGGAATTCAAGCGTCTGGGCGTCACCGGCAAATGGGACGACCCCTATTTGACGATGGCCTTCCACGCCGAGGCGGTCATCGCCGAGGAGTTCATGAAGCTTTTGATGGACGGTTCGCTTTATCAGGGGTCGAAACCGGTGATGTGGTCGCCGGTCGAAAAGACCGCCTTAGCCGAGGCCGAGGTCGAATATCACGACCATACCAGCCATACGATCTGGGTGCGGTTTAAGCCCGTCGGCGACGCGCTGGACGGCGCATCGGTCGTCATCTGGACCACGACGCCCTGGACGATCCCGCAGAACCGCGCGGTGTCGTTCAACCCGGATATCTCCTATGGTCTCTATGAGGTCGGCGAGGTTGCCGAGAATTCGACCGCGAAGCCGGGCGAGAAACTCGTGCTGGCCGACGTCCTTGCGGAAAGCGTCATGCAATCGGCCCGGGTCGAAAGCCACAAGCGTCTGCGCGACGTGCCCGCTTCGGAGTTGCAGGGCCTTGTTCTGGCCCACCCCTATCGCGGGATCGAGGGCGGCGAAGGCGAATGGAACTATGACGTTCCGCTGCTGGCGGCCGATTTCGTCACCGACGACGCCGGGACCGGCTTCGTCCACAATGCGCCCAGCCACGGCGACGACGACTATCAGCTTGGCCTGAAACACGGTCTGCCGATGACCTATAACGTCGAACCCGACGGCAGTTATCGCAAGGATCTGCCGCTTTTCGGCGGTCAGTTCATCATCCAGCCGGATGGCAAGGACGGCGCGGCCAATGTCGAGAATATCAAGCAACTGGCCTATGCGGGCGCGCTGCTGGCCAAGGGCAAGATCAAGCACAGCTATCCGCATAGTTGGCGTTCCAAGGCGCCGCTGATCTATCGCAACACGCCGCAATGGTTCGCCGCCATCGACAAGGATCTGGACGACGGCATGGGCGAATATGGCCGCACGATCCGGCAGCGCGCGCTGACCTCGATCGACCAGCTTGTGAAATGGACGCCGCAGACCGGGCGCAACCGCATCTTCTCGATGGTCGAGAACCGGCCCGACTGGGTGCTGTCGCGCCAGCGCGCCTGGGGCGTGCCGCTGACCACTTTCGTCAAAAGGGGCGCGAAACCCACCGATCCGGATTTCCTGCTGCGTGACCCCCGCATCAACAAGCGCATCGTCGAGGCTTTCGAGGCCGAAGGCGCCGATGTCTGGTATCGCGAGGGTTTCAAGGAACAGGTTCTTGGCAATGACCTGAACCCGGACGATTACGACCAGATCATGGACGTGCTGGATGTCTGGTTCGATTCAGGCTCGACCCATGCTTTCGTGATCCGCGACCGCGCCGATGGCTCGCCCGACGGAATCGCCGACCTGTATCTGGAAGGCACCGACCAGCATCGCGGCTGGTTCCATTCCTCGCTGCTGCAGGCGTCGGCCACGATGGGGCGCGCGCCCTATCGCGGCGTGCTGACCCATGGCTTCACGCTGGACGAGAAGGGCATGAAAATGTCCAAATCGCTGGGCAACACCATCGTGCCGGCCGAGGTCATCAAGCAATACGGCGCCGATATCCTGCGGCTCTGGGTGGCGCAGGTGGATTACACCGCCGATCAGCGCATCGGGCCGGAAATCCTGAAGGGCACCGCCGACAGCTATCGCCGGCTGCGCAACACGCTGCGCTTCATGCTGGGCAACCTCGATGGCTTCACCGAGGCCGAACGCGTCGCCCCCGAAGACATGCCCGAGTTGGAGCAATGGGTGCTGCACCGGCTTGCGCAACTGGATCACCGGGTCCGCCAGGGCTATGACGCCTATGATTTTCAGGGCGTGTTTCAGGCGCTGTTCCAGTTCGCCACGGTCGATCTGTCGGCCTTCTATTTCGACATCCGCAAGGACGCGCTTTACTGCGACGCGCCGGACAGCATCCGCCGCCGTTCCTCGCGGACGGTGCTGGACCTGCTGTTCCACCGGCTGGTCACATGGCTCGCCCCGATGCTGCCCTTCACCATGGAGGATGTCTGGCTGTCACGCTTTCCGTCCGATGACGACAGCGTGCATCTGCACGACTTCCCGGCGACACCCGCCGACTGGCTGAACGAACCCCTTGCCGATGAATGGGATCGGCTGCGCCGTGTGCGCCGTGTGGTCACCGCGGCGCTGGAGGTTCAGCGCACCGCCAAGGTCATCGGTGCGAGTCTCGAGGCGGCGCCCGTCGTCCATGTCGAGGACGCGCAGGTGCTCGAGGCGCTGAAACAGGTCGATTTCGCCGATCTCTGCATCACCTCGGATATCGTGGTGACCGGCGATCCGATCCCTGCCGAGGCGTTCCGCCTGCCCGACATTCCGGGCGTCGGCGTGGTGTTTGAACTGGCCGAGGGCGAGAAATGCGAACGGTGCTGGAAGGTGCTTCCCGATGTGGGAACGCATGCGCATCCCAATACCTGCGCGCGCTGTGATGCGGCCCTGACCGAAATGGGCCGCTGATCAGACGCGCGGCGGGCGCGAACGATAGACCGGCAGCCGCCACCCCCAGGTCAGGCTGCCGGCGCGCAGGATGAAGGTCACGACACCGCAGGCGATCAGCGCCACGGAGCGCGGCATCGCTGCGTGGCTCAGCAGGACCGCGGCCAAGGCGCCGCCGAATGCGGCGGTCAGATACAGCTCGCCCTGTTTCAGGACCAAGGGCACCTCGTTTGCGACGACATCGCGCATCAGGCCGCCAAAGGTCGCGGTGATGATGCCCATCGCGACCACGATCACCGGGCTGACGCCGGCGTCGATCGCGACGCCCACCCCCGCCGGCACCGCCACCGCAAGCGCACAGGCGTCAAGCCACAACAACGCGCGATAGCGGCTTTCCAGCAGATGCGCGGTGAAAAACACCAACACCGCCGCCGCCGCCGCCATCAGGATCAGCCCCGGACGGGCCAGCCACAGCACCGGCCCCCCCAACAGCAGATCGCGCAGCGTGCCGCCGCCGATCCCGGTCAGGGTCGCGAAAAAGATGAAGCCGACCAGATCAAGCTGGCTGCGGCTGGCGACCAGCGCCCCGGTCAGGGCAAAGACCAGAACGCTGGCGTAATCCAGAAGCGGGATCAGTATCCCGGTGTTCACGCGGCACCCTTCTGGGGCTTGTAGGGCGCCATGCCTTGCCGGGCGAGAGCATCGGCGCGTTCGTTTTCGGGGTGGCCGGCATGGCCCTTGATCCACTTCCACGTCACCTTGTGCTGCGCCGCCGCCTGATCCAGCCGCTGCCACAGTTCGGCGTTCTTCACCGGCTTGCGGTCGGAGGTGCGCCAGCCGTTCCGCTTCCACCCCTGCATCCATTGGGTGATGCCGTTCTTCACATAGGCGCTGTCGGTGGTCAGGGTGATCCGGCTTGGCCGCCGCAGCGCCTCAAGCGCCGAGATCGCGGCCATCAGTTCCATCCGGTTGTTGGTCGTATCGGCCTCGCCACCCGAAAGCTCGCGCTCTTTCCGGACCGATTCGCCGTCCATCGCGCGCATCAGCACCCCCCATCCGCCGGGGCCGGGATTGCCGCTGCATGCGCCATCGGTCCATGCGAACAGCTCGGTCACGCGCGCTCGGTCGCCAGCTTGAGGCCCAGCAGCGCGAAAGAGGCCGCGAAGGTCCGCCGCATCCATGTCATCGCCGTCTCACTGCCCAACAGACGCTCGCGGCCGGTCGCGGCCAGCAGGACATAGCCAAGGAATACCGCAAAGGTCATCGCGGTAAAGCCGGCGCCCAGTTCGATCAGCATCGGCATGCCGCTTCCGGGCGGCATGAATTGCGGGATGAAGGCCATGAAGAACAGGGGCAGCTTGGGGTTCAGGATATTCAGCAGAATCCCGCGCCGCACCAGCCGCCCGGCCGTCTCGGGCGCGGCCGGCTTTACCGACAGGCCGCCGCGATCCTTCAGCACCGCCCATGCCATCCACAGCAGATAGGCGACACCGGCGAATTTGATCGCCTGAAACAGCACCGCGCTGGTATGCAGGACCGCCGCCAGACCCGCCATCGCCACGACCATATGGATCACGGTCGCGATGGTGCAGCCCAAGGCGGCCCAGAAGCCGGCCCTGAAGCCGCCGCCCAGCGTCGCCGACAAGGTATAGACGACCCCGATTCCGGGTGCGAGGCAGACGATGAAGGCGGTCAGCAGATATTCGACGCTCATTCCGATAATCCCTTGTAGCCGGGCAAGGACGCGATCCGTTCGATCCACCGATTGATCCCCGGAAAACGCGCCATGTCAAACCCACCCCGGCTGCCGGCACTGTGGGTGTAGCCATAAAGGCAGATATCGGCCAGGCTGACCGCATCCGCCGCCAGCCAGTCATGCGCCTGCAACCGCGTTTCCATGATCTGCAGATTGGCGTGACCACGCTCCAGCAGATCGGCCAGACGCTCGGGCGTCGCCAGATGCCGCCGATGCGCATAATTCAGCAGCGCCGCCCGGACCGCGACCGTGCCCTCATGCTGGTTCTGCTCCCAGAACATCCAGCCGTTCATCGTCGCGCGCGCGAACGGATCGGCGGGCACGAAAGCCGTGCCTTCGCCCAAAAACCCCAGAATCGCGTTCGATTCGGGCAACAGCCGGCCATCGTCCAGCATCAGCACCGGCGCCTTGCCAAAGGGCAGCATGCCGTCCGATTTGGCGCGCTGAATTTCGGCCGAATTATCCTCGACGTCGACGATCTCGACCGCGCGCCCCAGCAAAGCCAGCAACAGGCGCACCTTGTAGGAGTTTCCCGACGAGGGCATCGAGTAAAGCTTCATGACCGTCTTCCTTGCCAAAATATCCTCGGGGGGTCCGGGGGGCGAAGCGCCCCCGGTCAGGCGGGTTCGCGCAGGACACGCGGCACTTTGAATTCCACGTTCTCCTGCGCCGTCTCGACCACCTCCACGGTCACCTCAAAACGGGCGCGGAAAGCGTCGATGACCTCGTTGATCAGCACCTCGGGCGCGCTCGCCCCGGCGGTGACGCCGACGGCGCGGATGCCCGCCATCGCCCGCCAGTCGATCTGATCGGCCCGCATCACCAGTTGCGAATAGGCGCAACCGGCGGCGCGGCCCACCTCGACCAGACGGCGCGAATTCGACGAATTCGGCGCCCCGATCACCAACAGCGCGTCGATCAGCGGCGCCACCGCCTTGACCGCCGCCTGACGGTTGGTGGTGGCATAGCAGATGTCTTCCTTCGCCGGTCCCACGATCGCGGGGAACCGCGCCTGAAGCGCGGCGACGATGGCGGCGGTGTCGTCGACCGACAATGTGGTCTGGGTGATGAAGGCCAGCCGGGCGGGATCGCGCGGGCTGATCCGCGCCACGTCATCGACGGTTTCGACCAGAATGACCTCGCCCTCGGGCAATTGCCCCATCGTGCCCAGCACCTCGGGGTGGCCGGCGTGGCCGATCATGACCATCTGCAACCCGTCGCCGTGATGCCGCTCGGCTTCGACATGCACCTTTGACACCAGCGGACAGGTCGCATCGACAAAAACCATTTCGCGCCGCCGCGCCTCGGCCGGAACCGATTTCGGCACACCATGGGCCGAAAAGATCACCGGGCGGTCGTCCGGCACCTCGTCCAGTTCCTCGACAAAGACCGCGCCCTTGTCACGCAGCGAATCCACCACGAATTTGTTGTGCACGATTTCGTGCCGCACAAAGACCGGCGCACCCCATTTTTCCAGCGCGAGTTCGACGATCTTGATGGCGCGATCCACGCCCGCGCAAAAACCACGCGGCGCGGCCAGATAAAGATGCAAAGGTGGCTTTTGCTGTTCCATGGCCGCGTTATGCCGAACTCTCGGTGCAAGGTCCAGCCGGACGGACGCGGTGCTTCGCTGCGCCCGTCCCGCGACCCCAGGTATCCGCCCGCCGGCCGCCCGGTCCTAGGTTTCGGTGATGGTTTCGCTGCGTTCTGACGTGTTCGTCCGGGACGGTCGCCCGACGATATCGCGCAGCGCATCCAATTCGATGAAATTATCGGCCTGTCGGCGCAACTCATCCGCGATCATCGGCGGCTGGCTGCGGGTGGTGGAGACGACCGAAACGCGCACCCCCTGCCGCTGCAGGCTTTCGACCAGCGGACGAAAGTCGCCGTCGCCGGAAAACAGGATGGCGTGGTCAAGCCGGGGGGCCAGTTCCATGGCGTTGACCGCAAGCTCGATATCCATGTTGCCCTTGACCTTGCGCCGGCCGAAGGCGTCGGTATATTCCTTTGCCGGTTTGGTCACCAGCGAATAGCCGTTGTAATTCAGCCAATCAATCAAAGGTCGGATCGGTGAATATTCTTCCGTTTCCAGCAACGCGGTATAATAGAACGCCCGCAGCAGTTTGCCGCGTCGCTCGAACTCCTGCCGCAATAGTTTATAGTCAATTTCGAATCCCAATGCCCGTGCTGCGGCAAAAAGATTGGCACCGTCTATGAACATCGCCAAACGATCATCTTTATAGAACATTGGTTCCCTTCACCAAGGCAGGCCCCCGTTATGGCGGAGCATGCCGCAACCATGCGACCTTGAATTTAGTTTTCCTGACGTAGCCAAAATAAAATCATGTCACAAGGTAATCGTCATGGGAAACGCTGTTTTTAATCACGAAAACATCGCACTTTGTGCCTTGGGCGGCAATTTGACCCAGGCCGGCCAATCCCCGGCGCGGACCCTTGGCCGGGCAATCGCGATGCTGGTGGAATCGCCCGGGATCCGGCTTCTGGCGGTCAGCCGCTACTGGACGACGCCGGCCTTTCCCGCCGGTTCCGGGCCGGATTACACCAATGCGGCGCTGACGCTGCACACGACCCTTGCGCCCGAGGCGCTGCTGGCCGTGCTGCACGGGATCGAGGCCGATCTGGGCCGCGAACGCATTTCCGGGCAAAGATGGTCCGCGCGGCCGATTGACATAGATTTGATTGCAATGGGCGATCTGGTTCTGCCCGACGACGAGGAACAGGACCGGTGGCGCGGGCTTTCCCCCGAAAAACAGCGCGAAATCGCCCCGGACCGGCTGATCCTGCCGCATCCGCGCATGCAGGACCGCGCATTCGTGCTTGCGCCGCTGGCCGAGGTTGCGCCAGACTGGGTGCATCCACGGCTGAAATCCTCGGTCGCGGCGATGCTGGCGGCGCTGCCCGAGACCGAACGCAGCGCGGTTCGGGCCTTTGTTTCTTGACATTTCCCGCGTGGCTGACCAAGTAACGCTTTCCGCACTTCCATGCCCGATTCGCAGATATAGGTGACCCAATGGCCCGCGTGACAGTCGAAGATTGTGTCGACAAGGTTCCTAACCGCTTTGACCTTGTAATGCTGGCCGCCCATCGTGCGCGTGAAATCGCCGCCGGCAGCGCGCTGACCATCGACCGCGACAACGACAAGAACCCCGTCGTGGCGCTGCGCGAAATCGCCGATGAAACCCAGCCCGTCGATCAGTTGCGCGAACGGATGATCGAACAGACCCAGACCCAGATCGAGGTTGATGAGCCCGAAGACGACGCCATCGCCCTGTTGCTGGGTGCCGAGGTCGATCGTCCGAAGCCCGCGGATGAAGAATCCGAAGAGCGTATGCTGCGCATGATGATGGAAGCGCAGGAACGCGACTGACGTGGATACAGCCGTCGCCGAGCGGGAAATGGACGCCGACGACCTGATTACGCTTGTCAGCAATTACAACCCAAAGACCAACGCCGACCTGATCCGCCGTGCCTACGAATACGGGCAGCAGATGCATGACGGCCAAAAGCGCCAGTCGGGCGAGGATTATTTCAGCCATCCCGTCGCCGTCGCTGCGATTCTGACGGAAATGCAGCTTGACGATGCGACGATCGTCACGGCGCTTTTGCACGACACCATCGAGGACACCCGCTCGACCTGGGCGGATATCGCCGACAAGTTCGGGCGCGAAATCGCCGATCTGGTCGATGGCGTCACCAAGCTGACCAACCTTCAGCTTGGCGGGGCGCAGTCCAAACAGGCCGAAAACTTCCGCAAGCTGTTCATGGCCATGTCCCGCGACCTGCGGGTCATTCTGATCAAGCTGGCCGACCGGCTGCACAACATGCGCACGATCCGCTCGATGCGGCATGAAAAGCAGATCCAGAAGGCCCGCGAGACGATGGATATCTTCGCGCCGCTGGCCGGCCGCATGGGCATGCAATGGATGCGCGAGGAGCTTGAGGATCTGGCCTTCAAGGTCATCAACCCCGAGGCGCGGAACTCGATCATCCGGCGCTTCGTGACCCTTCAGCGTGAATCCGGCGATGTGATCCAGAAGATCACCAGCGATATCCGGGCCGAACTGGAAAAGGCCGGCATCGAGGCCGACGTCTTCGGGCGGGCGAAAAAGCCGTTCAGCGTCTGGCGCAAGATGCAGGAAAAGCAGCTTGCCTTCTCGCGCCTGTCGGACATCTACGGCTTTCGCATCATCACCCGGTCCGAGGCCGACTGCTATCGCGCGCTCGGCCTGATCCATCAGCGTTGGCGGGCGGTTCCGGGGCGGTTCAAGGATTACATCAGCCAGCCGAAATCGAACGGTTACCGGTCGATCCACACCACGGTGTCGGGGCGCGATGGCAAGCGGGTCGAGGTGCAGATCCGTACCCGCCAGATGCACGAGGTCGCCGAGGCCGGGGTCGCCGCGCATTGGGCCTATCGTGACGGCGTGCGCACCCAGAACCCCTTTGCCGTGGACCCGGCCGAATGGGTCAGCAGCCTGACCGAACGGTTAAGCGGCGAAGATCACGACGATTTTCTGGAACACGTCAAGCTTGAGATGTATTCCGATCAGGTATTCTGTTTCACGCCCAAGGGCGACGTGATCCAGTTGCCCAAGGGCGCCACCCCGATTGATTATGCCTATGCGATCCACACGCGGATCGGCAACAGCTGCGTCGGCGCCAAGGTCGACGGTATCCGGGTGCCGCTGTGGTCGCGGCTCAAGAACGGCCAGTTGGTCGAGATCATCACCGCCAGCGGCCAGCGGCCGCAATCGACCTGGCTCGATGTGGTGGTGACCGGCCGCGCCAAGGCGGCGATCCGCAAAAGCCTGCGCGACGAGGATCGCGACCGCTTCGTGCGACTTGGGGCGGAACTTGTCCGCGTCGCTTTTGAACATGTCGGCCGGCGGGTGACGGACAAGGCGTTGCGCGCCGCCGCCCGCACGCTGGCCCTGCCGGACGAAACCGAGGTGCTGGCCCGTATCGGCAGCGCCGAACTGACCGCGCGCGAGGTGGTCGAGGCGATCTATCCCGAGCTTGCCCGCGACCGGCCGGATGAAACGCTGGTGCAGGTCGACAAGGCAGTCGCGGGTCTTGAGGCCGATCAGAACTTTCGCCGTGCGCCCTGTTGCCAGCCGGTTCCGGGCGAACGGATCGTCGGCATCACCTATCGCGGGCAGGGCGTGGTCATCCATGCCATTGACTGCCCGGTCCTTGCCGAATTCGAGGATCAGCCCCAGCGCTGGGTCGATCTGCACTGGCACGAAGGACGCCATCCGGCAGCCTATTCGGCCACAATCCGGATCACGATCCGCAACGATGCCGGGGTGCTTGGCCGCATATGCACCTTGATCGGATCGCACGGGGCGAATATCTCGGATCTTGAATTCACTGATCGCAAGTCGGACTTTTACAGTTTGACCGTCGTGGTCGAACTGCGGGATGTCGAGCATTTGCATTCACTGCTGACCGCGCTCGAGGCGGAAAGCGACGTGGCGCAGGTGCATCGTGTGCGCGATCCCTCGCTGAAGCCCTGAGCCGGGCGGCGGGGCAAGACAAAGGCCGGATCGTGTTCAAACGCCGAAACCCCAAAACCTACGTTCAGATGGCGACGGAAATGGTTTATCCGCGCGGCGGCTGGCGCCGGGCCGGAACCTATGTCGTCCACCGCCTTCGCCGTCTGCCCGATCAGCCGCAAAAGATCGGTCGGGGCACCGCGGCGGGGATGTTCGTGTCGTTCACGCCGTTTTTCGGCTTTCACTTTCTGTCGGCGGCGGCGGTGGCCTGGATCATCCGGGGCAATATTCTGGCGGCCCTGCTCGGCACGTTCCTTGGCAACCCGCTGACCACGCCGTTCATCGCGCTGACCTCGGTCACCCTGGGCCGCTGGATGCTGGGGGTCGAAGGGGCGCTGAGCCCGGGCGGGATCTTCCGCGCCTTCGCAAGGGCAAGCGAGGATCTGACCCACAACATCACGTCCATCTTCACCAGCCAGGAAGCCCATTGGGACGGGCTTTATCTGTTCTTCCACGACATATTCCTGCCCTATCTGGTCGGCGGGCTGATCCCGGGGCTGATCGCCAGCGTGATCGTCTATTACGTCACCGTGCCGGTCATCCGGGCCTATCACCGTCGGCGCGCGAAACTCATGGCGGCGCGGATCGCCAAGCTGCGGGATGAGGGCGCGTTGCGCACCCGCGCGGTCCCGGTCGAGCCCGCGCCGCTGGAGGGTATCGCGACCAGCGACCAAGACCCGCCGGAAGAAACCGCACCAAAGAAAGACTAGCGCGCGCCGCTGCCGCGTGACGCGGATCGGGGGCCGAAGGCCGACCCTCAGGCCGACTTTTCGTCGTCACCCCGCCCGAACAGCCCGGTCAGGGCGCGGCTGACGATATTGGTCACGCGCGGATGCGGCAGGTTCACGAAGGGAAGCGGGCGGCACACCTCCATCGCCGCGATGCCGACGCGGGCGGTCAGGGCACCGTTGATCACGCCCTCGCCAAAGCGTCGGCTCAGCTTGGCCAGAAGGCCGCCCCCCGCGACGGTATGAACCATGTCGTCGACGCCCGCGACCGCGCCGGTGGCGACCAGATGCGCCATGACGTTTCGCGCCAGCCGCCAGCCGCCGACCGCGCCCGCGCGACCGCCATAGATCTCGGCCATTCGGCGGATCATGCGCAGGTTTGCGACCAGCGCCGTCGCGACATCGGCGAATGCCAGCGGCACCAGCGCCGTGGCCGCCGCGACAGTGCGCGAGGCGGCCTCGATCTCGCGTCTTGCCGCCGCATCCAGAGGCGCCAGAAGTTCGGCTTCGGCCATCCCGATCAAGGTCACGGCATCGAAAGCCTCGCCCTCGCGTTCGGCCAGCCGCGCGCGACCCCATTGCAGTTCCGGCCGGTTCGCATAAAGCGCGGTGACCTTGCCGACCACCGCCCGCGCCGCGCCCAGATCGCCCGATTCCAGCGCGGCGGCCGAGTCGCGGCTGATGGCGTCTATGCGGGCGAACTGGGCCCATGCCCGGTATTCACGCCACGCCATCGCCAAGGCGGCGAGGGTGAACAGGATGAACAGCCCGGCACCGATCCAGCCCAGAAACGGAAACCGGGTGATCAGGTTCGAGATATAGCTGAGCGCCGCCACCGACAGCAAAAAGGTGAACAGCGCCACGCCGGTGTTGATGAAGAACCGCACGATCGGCGATGGCCGGGCCGAGGCGATGCGCGTCACCATCTCCATGGTCCGGGGTGACGGCATTCCTGCCGGCCCGGGATCGTCGCTGATCGGCGGCACGTCGGCCGGCGACGGCGGCGGATCGGCCGGGGCGTGGCCGGGACCGCCTCCAGCATCATCGCCGGAGATCCTGACCTGCGGACGCGGGCGTTCGGCGCCGGGTTCGGGGCTGTCGGTCAGGTCCGGCGGCTGGCCACGATCGCCGCGCGGTGCCGCGCTGGGGCCAAGGTCGATCAGCACCGGGCCACGGCGGCGCGGGGGCTGTCCGGGGGCATTGGAATCGTCGGTCATGTTGCGGCCCTTATCATGTCGTGCACGGGCGGTTCGGATGGCGGTCGCGCATCATCACAGGCGATCCCCGATCAGGAACTCGATGGCCTTGTCCATGCGGATATGCGGCGGCCCGTCGCCGGGTTTGAGCGTCCGGGCTGCCGGGGCGAAATCCATGACCGCATAATCGCCGTCCAGCCACGCCGGCGCGCCTTCCCGGGCCGGCGCAAGCAGGGCCGCAGGGTCGGCCGGCAGCTCGCCGGGGTAAAGCACCGCCTGACGGCCATCCAGCAGCGTGCCGCGCACCGCGGGCAATTCCTCGCCATCCTGCCGGATGGTTTCCTCGGTGGTGGCGCGCAGGGCGGCGATCGCCATGGCCTCGGTCCGCGCGCCCGAGAAATCGGCCCGGTCCCGCGCCTCGCGCAGCATCGCGGTCAGGATATTGGTCAGGCGCGGATGCTGGACATGGTTCAGGTGATCGGCCTTGGTGGCGGCGAACAGGATCCGCTCGACCCGCCGGGCGCCCAGAAGCTGCGCCAGCCAGCCCGCGCGCCCGGGGCGGAAGGCGGTCAGGATATCGGCCATCGCCCGGCGCATATCCTCGACCGCCGCGGGGCCGGCATGGATGGCGCCCAGCACGTCGACCAGCACGACCTGCCGGTCGATGCGGGCGAAATGTTCGCGGAAGAAGGGTTTCACCACCTGCGACTTATAGGCGTCGTAGCGGCGCTGAAACTCGCGCCACAGGCTGGACCGGCCGGCGTTTTCGGGGCGCGGCGGCAGGGGCGCGAAGGTCAGCGCCGGCGATCCGGCCATCTCGCCCGGCATCAGGAAGCGCCCCGGCGTGCAATCGGACCAACCGGCATCGCGCGCGGCCGCCAGTTGCGCGGTATAGGCGCCGGCGATCTCTTGCGCCTCGGTCTCGGTGTAGCGGGCCGCGGGATCGACCGAGGCGAGTCGGGACAGGTATTCCTCGGCCAGCGGCCTGCCGGGCATGCGCGCCAGCACCTCGGCCGACCATTCGGCGTAATCCTTGGTCATCAGCCGCAGGTCCAGCAGCCATTCGCCCGGATAATCGACGACATCCAGATTGACCGTGCGCGGCCCCCGGAACCCGCCCAGCAGCCCCCCCGGCTGGACCCGCAGCGACAGGCGCAGCTCGCTGACGCTGCGGGTGCCTTCGGGCCAATAGGGATGGGCGCCGGTCATGGCGTTCAGGTATTTCTCGTAATCGAAGCGCGGGATGGTGTCGTCAGGCTGGGGTTGCAGCCATGCGGCGCGGATCGAGCCGTTCGCCGCCGCCTTCAGCCCATGCATCCGGCCCCGGTCCAGCAGATTGGCCACCAGCGAGGTTATGAACACGGTCTTGCCGGCCCGCGACAGGCCGGTCACACCCAACCGGATGGTCGGATCGAACCAACCGCCAAGACTGCCCACGCCGCGCATCACGTCGTCGGCCATATCACCAAGTCCCATTCGGAAATCCCTGCCGTAATTCCAGTGACATAACGCGGCCGCCGACCCCCCGTTCCCATTCGCACTGAAGCAGGTTATGGGACCCTATGCCCAGATATGCGCTGAAGATCGAATATGAAGGGGGTCCCTTTGCCGGATGGCAGGCGCAGGCCGACCAGCCCAGCGTGCAAGGGGCGGTGGAAACCGCGCTGGCCCGGCTCGACCCCGGTTTCGCCGAGGGCGCGCGGATCGCGGCGGCGGGGCGGACCGATGCAGGCGTGCACGCCACCGGACAGGTCGCGCATGCCGACATGCAACGCGCGTGGGATCCGTTCCGGCTGGGCGAGGCGCTGAACTGGCATCTCAAACCCGCGCCGGTGGCCATTCTGGCGGTGGCGCCGGTCGATGACGATTTCCACGCCCGCTTTTCGGCGCTTGGGCGCGCCTATACCTTTCGGCTTCTGGCCCGCCGCGCGCCCGCCACACTTGATCGCGGGCGGGTCTGGCAGGTGCTGAACCCGCTTGATGCCGATGCGATGCGGGAGGGAGCGCGCCATCTGATCGGGCGGCATGACTTCACCACCTTCCGCTCGTCGATATGTCAGGCGAAAAGCCCGGTCAAGACGCTGGACCGGATCGATATCACCGCGCATGCCGTTCCGGGCGGCACCGAATACCGGTTCCATCTGGCGGCCCGCAGTTTCCTGCACAATCAGGTGCGGTCGATCGTCGGCACGCTGGAGCGGGTGGGCGCGGGCGCCTGGCCACCCGCCCGTGTGGCCGAGGCGCTGGCGGCCCGGAGCCGTGCCGCATGCGGGCCGGTTTGCCCGCCGGACGGCCTGTATCTGACCGGCGTCAGCTATGATCCGATGCCGTTTCCGCCGGCGCCTGATGATGCGGATGCGTCCGACGCGGCGGACGCGGCGGCCCCCCGCGCTGCTTGCCGCGACGAATGACGACAAGCTGCAACGTCGTCCAGATCACCCACAGATCCAGACACAACGTGCGGTTTTTCTGATAGATCAGGTCCAGCTTGGCCTTGGCCGGGATGCAGCGGCGCACATAGGTGGCGTCGGTTTCGGCCGCGGTCTTGCACTGTCGCAGGATGTGTTCCTCGTGCCGGTGATAGACCAGCGAGGCAAGCCCGGTCACCCCCGGCCAGCTTTTCAGAACCTCGGCATAGATCTCGGGCTGGCGTTCGACATATTCGCGCATCGGCGGCCGGGGGCCGACAAAGCTGATATCGCCTTTCAGGATGTTGAAAAGCTGCGGAAGCTCGTCCAGCCGGGTCTTGCGCAGAAATGCCCCCAGCGGCGTGACCCGCCAGTCCTTGTGACCGCCCGAGACGCCCTGATCCTCGTCCGAGTGGCGCATGGTGCGGAACTTGATCAGATCGAAGGGCTTGCCCGGCGCATGCATGCGTTCCGAGACGTAGATCACCGGACGGCCATCGCGGATCAGGATAACCAGCGCCGTCACCAGCATGATCGCCCCCAGGGGGATAAGCAGGATCAATGCAAAGCAGATGTCAAACAGGCGCTTGCTGAACGTCATTTGGCTGCAACGCCGGCTGGCATGTTGTTAGATCGACCCGTAACCAAAGGCCCACAATGGGGCGGCCTGTGACTGATTTCCGCCTGTAAATCGCAGCCTCGCCTTATGGTCAACCACCCCGGACGCGGCCGGGCCGGATTGTGTCGGCGAAGCATCGGTTTCTTGCCATACTTGTAAGCTGCGCCCGCTTGCGCCACAGTCCATCGGCGGTCGCATGCCGATCACGCAACACAAGGCTGCCCGATGCGCAAATTCCTCGTCGTGCTGGATGACACCAAAGAGTGCCTGAACGCGATGCGCTTCGCCGCGATGCGGGCCTCGAAAACCGGCGGGGGCGTCACGGTTCTGTCGGTCATCGCGCCCGACGAAATCCAGCACGGCTTCGGCGTGGCCGAGGTGATGCGGGCCGAGGCGCGCGAAAGGATCGAGGCGCATTTCGAGGTTTTCGCCAAGTGGATGCGCGACCGCCACCAGATCTTTCCGGAACTGGTCATCCGCGAAGGCGACGTCACCACTGAGATCACCTCTCAGATCGCCGAGGATACCGATATCGGGGTGCTGGTTCTGGGCGCCAGCAGCGAAAAGGCCGGCCCGGGCCCCATCGTCGCCCATATCATGCGAAATCTGGGCACCCTGCCCTGCCCGGTGACCATCGTGCCCGGCGACATCCCCAAGGAACGGTTGGAACGGATCACCTGACCCATGCCCATACCCATCCCCATCCCCATACTCATGCCCACGGGGGGGCGTCGCATTGCCGTGGCGCATCGGTCGATTTGCCCGCCGAATGGCGTTTGGGGCGCTTGACTCGGCCGGGTGCGGATCCCCATATCACGGACCAAAGGAGCATCCGATGTTCATTCAGACCGAGACGACGCCAAACCCCGCCACGCTGAAGTTCCTGCCCGGTGAACCGGTGCTGGGGACGGGCACCGCCGATTACCCCGACGCCGAGGCTGCCGGGGCCAGCCCGCTGGCCGCGCGGGTGTTCGCCGTTCCCGGCGTGACCGGCGTTTTCCTCGGCTCGGATTTCGTCACGGTGACCAAATCCGCCGATGCGAGCTGGGATCACATCAAACCCTCGGTTCTTGGTGCGATACTGGAGCATTTCCAGTCCGGCGCCCCGGCGGTCACGGAAGCCGCAGCGGCCGCCGCCGGCGGTCACGCGACCCATGGCGACGGCCCGGATGCCGAGATCGTCGTCCAGATCAAGGAATTGCTGGACACCCGCGTGCGCCCGGCCGTGGCGCAGGACGGCGGTGACATCACCTTCCACGGGTTCGATCGGGGCGTGGTCTATCTGCATATGCAGGGTGCCTGCGCGGGTTGCCCGTCCTCGACCCTGACGCTGAAGATGGGGATCGAGAATCTGCTGCGCCATTACATCCCCGAGGTCGTCGAGGTCCGGCCCGTTGCCGGATAGCGATCTGACGCTGGGATTCGACACATCGGCCGCGCATTGCGCGGCCGCTTTGCTGTCGGGCGACAGGGTTCTGGCCGAAACCGTCGAGCCGATGACGAAAGGTCAGGCCGAGCGGCTGTTTCCGCTGCTGCAAGACCTGCTGAAGGGTGCTGACGCCGACTGGAAGGATTTGTCCCGTATCGGTGTCGGTATCGGCCCGGGGAATTTCACCGGCGTGCGGATCTCGGTCGCTGCGGCCCGCGGGCTGGCGCTGTCGCTTGGCATCCCGGCGATCGGGGTTTCGGGGCCGGATGCCATGGCGCTGGACCTGCCCCGCCCGTTGCGCGTGATCATCCCGGCGGCGCGGGGCGAGATGATCTGTCAGGAATTCCCGGCCGACCCGGGCCAGCCGGAGGGCCAGATCCGGCTGATCCGCGAGCTTCCCGATGACGGGTTGCCGTCCACCGGCCCGGGCGCGCCGGCGGGTCTTGCCCCCGCCCACCCGCTTGCCCCCGCCTACCCGCTTGCCCCCGTCTACCCGCTGGCCGTTGCCATCGCCCGCATCGCCCGCGCCCGCGCGCTGACAGGTGATGCCGTCACGCGCCCGGCGCCGATCTATCTGCGCCCCGCCGACGCCGCGCCGCCGCGCGATCCCGCGCCCCGGATCATCCCGTGACGCCGGCGCGCATGGCGGCGATCCATGCTGCGTCCTTCACCAACCCCCGGCCATGGTCCGAACCGGAATTCGCCGCGTTTCTGGCCACGCCCGGCGTCTTTGCCCTGTCCGGGCGCGACGGCTTTCTGCTGGGGCGCACGATTCTGGATGAGGCAGAGTTGCTGACCCTTGCCGTCGAACCCGCCGCCCGGCGCGCCGGGACCGGAGGCAGGCTGACGCAAGCCTTCGCCGATGCTGCCCGGGGACGCGGCGCGCGCCGCGCATTTCTTGAGGTTGCGGCGGATAATCTGGCCGCGCAGGCGCTGTATCTGGCGAACGGCTGGCAGGTTGCAGGGCGGCGCAAGGGCTATTACCGCCTCGCCGGCCATCCGCCGCTTGATGCGGTTCTGATGAATCTGACGCTGGGGCCCGGACAAGAATCCGGTTGACCACCTGCCCCCCTTGTCGCCTAATCCCCATCATATTGCGGGCGATCAGACCCGCGCAAAATGGGTGAGGAAAAATGTTCATCTCGAAAACCCTGCTGGCCTCGGCGGCGGCACTGGCGCTGGCGTCTGGTGCAGCGCTGGCCGACCCGGCGCTGATCTATGATCTGGGCGGCAAGTTCGACAAATCCTTCAATGAGGCCGCCTTTGCCGGGGCCGAACGCTGGAAGGCCGAAACCGGCGGCACCTACAAGGAACTGGAAATGCAGTCCGAGGCGCAGCGCGAACAGGCGCTTCGGCGGCTGGCCGAAACCGGCGCCAACCCGGTGGTCATGACCGGCTTTGCCTTTGCCGAGGTGCTGAACAAGGTCGCGCCCGATTACCCGGAGACGAAATTCGTCATCATCGACAGCGTGGTCGACCAGCCCAATGTGCAGTCGAACGTATTCGCGGATGAACAGGGTTCCTATCTGGCCGGCGTGATGGCGGGCACCGCGACCAAGACCGGCACGGTCGGCTTTATCGGGGGCATGGACGTGCCGCTGATCCGCAACTTTGCCTGCGGTTATGTGCAGGGTGTGAAAGCCGCCAATCCCGACGCCAAGGTCATCCAGAACATGACCGGCACCACGCCCACCGCATGGAACGACCCGGTGAAGGGCGCGGAACTGGCGAAAGCGCAGAAATCGCAGGGCGCCGACGTGATCTATGCGGCAGCCGGCGGCACCGGGATCGGCGTGCTGCAAGCCGCGGCGGACGAAGGCATCCTGTCCATCGGCGTCGACAGCAACCAGAACCCCCTGCACCCGGGAAAAGTGCTCACCTCGGCGATCAAGCGGGTGGACAATGCCGTCTATGACGCGTTCAAGGCCGGCCCCGACGTGAAACCCGGCACAAACCTGTGGGACGTGGCATCCGATGGCGTGGGCGTGGCGATGGACGATAACAACAAGCCGCTGATCACGTCCGAGATCCAGAAGGCGCTGGATGACGCGACCGCCAAGATCAAATCGGGCGAGGTGAAGGTCCACAACTATACCTCTGACAGCAGCTGCCCCGTATCCTGATGGCCCCTGCGCCTGACCAAAGCCCTTCGCAGGGGCAGAGCGTGAACTCTGCCCCTGCCGCCATTGAGTTGCGCGGGATCAGCAAGGCGTTTGGCCCGGTACAGGCGAACCGCGACATCAGCCTGACCGTCGCGAAAGGCACGATCCACGGCATTATCGGTGAAAACGGTGCCGGGAAATCGACACTCATGTCGATCCTCTACGGGTTTTACAAACCGGACTCGGGCGAGATCCTGATCAACGGGCGGCCCGTGTCCATTCCCGACAGTCAGGCCGCGATCCGAGCCGGCATCGGCATGGTTTTCCAGCATTTCAAGCTGGTCCAGAATTTCACCGTTCTGGAAAACGTGATCCTCGGGGCCGAGGACGGGCCGCTGCTGCGCCCCTCGCTTCGGCGCGCGCGCGGCGAATTGCAGCGTCTGGCCAAGGAATATGAGCTGAACGTCGATCCCGACGAGGTCATCGAAGAACTTTCGGTAGGCCACCAGCAGCGGGTCGAGATTCTGAAGGCGCTGTACCGTCAGGCCGACATCCTGATCCTGGACGAACCGACCGGCGTCCTGACCCCGGCCGAGGCGGACCATCTGTTTCGGATCCTGCGCGGTTTGAAGGAACAGGGGAAAACCATCGTTCTGATCACCCATAAGCTGCGCGAAATCATGGAAATCACCGATAATGTCTCGGTCATGCGGCGCGGCGAGATGGTCGCCCATTTCCGCACGCGCGAGACCTCGCCCGCCGAACTGGCCGAGGCGATGGTCGGCCGCAAGGTCCTGCTGCGGGTCGAGAAATCCCCCGCGACCCCTGGCGCGCCGGTGCTGGAGGTCAGGAACCTGCGGCTGATCGACAATGACAAGGTGGAACGCCTGCGCGGCATCGACCTGAACATCCGGGCCGGCGAAATTCTGGGCGTCGCCGGGGTCAGCGGCAACGGCCAGACCCAGCTTCTGGAACTGTTGGGCGGCTATCCCGAACCCGGCAGCAAGGTTTCGGGCGAAGTTCTGGTGAACGGGCAGTCGCTGGATCTGACCGGGGCGCGCTCGGACGCCGGCACCCGCCGCAAGCGCGGCATCGGCCATGTTCCCGAAGATCGGCAGGTCGAGGGGCTGATCATGGATTTCACCGCCTGGGAGAATTGCGTTTTCGGCTATCAGGACGCCCCCGAATTCAGCAACGGCCCGATGCAGGACCGGGTCGCGATCCGCGCCGACGCGGCCGGCAAGATCGAACGTTTCGACATACGTCCCCCCAACCCCGAACTGGCCGCCCGCAACTTTTCAGGCGGCAATCAGCAAAAGATCGTCGTCGCCCGCGAGATCGAGCGGAACCCCGACCTTCTGCTGATCGGCCAGCCGACGCGCGGGGTGGACATCGGCGCCATCGAATTCATTCACAAGCGCATCGTCGCGCTGCGCGACGCGGGCAAGGCGGTGCTGCTGGTCTCGGTCGAACTGGACGAGATCATGTCGCTGTCGGACCGCATCGCGGTGATGTTCGACGGCCGCATCATGGGCGAGCGCCTGCCCGCCGAGACCACCGCGCAAGAGCTTGGCCTGCTGATGGCCGGCGTCGCCGAACCACCCGCGGATGCGGACAACCTGCCAGAAGCGGGCATTCCGCCCGCCCAGAAACATGTCGAGAATTTGCCGGGAGAACCCGCATGAAACCATTAAGCCCAATGATCGCGCTGACTTTCGTTCTTGGCCTGACGGCCTGCGCCGAGTCAGGCCCCGGTGTGCTTTTTCCGAACGCCGCCCCGGACGGACCCGAGGCCTTGTTGCTGGCCCGGACCCCCGGGGGCGCCTGGGCCGACCCGGCGCCGCTTGCCACCCTGCAAGCCTCGGGCAGCGCCAGTTGCGCCAGCACCGACAAGGGAACCGCCTGCGTTCTGCGCGCTGCCGGGACCAATGGCAACCAAAGCCTTGCAACCGCGCGCGATGGCCGCTGCGTGGCCAATTGGGGCGGTGGCACCAATGGCACCGGCGTCGCCACCGTCGCGCTGCATCGCAACGCCTTTCCGACGACGCGCGACCCGCGCCGCGAAACGCTGTTTTATCCGCTGAACAGCGGGCGACCGCTGGACGCCACGCCGCGCATGGCGGACGCGGCGGCGTTTACGCGCTTTTGCGACCAGCTTCTGCAACCGGACCGGGTGATGACGCAGGTGCATGAGTGGTAGCGGAAAGGGTGCGTGACTGATGGACAAGATGCCGAAATGGGCGGATGTCATCCTGACGCCGCTGATTTCGCTGGTGCTGGCCTTTGCCATCTCGGCCCTTGTGGTTCTGGCGATCGGCGAAAGCCCGTGGGAGGCGCTGAACACGATGGTCGTGGGGGCGCTCGGGTCCAGCTATGCCTGGGGCTATACGCTGTATTACGCGACGAATTTCATCTTTACCGGGCTCGCCGTGGCCGTCGCCTATCATGCCGGGCTGTTCAACATCGGCGGTGAGGGTCAGGCGACGCTTGGCGGGCTTGGGGTGGCGCTTGTGGCGCTGGCGCTGCCTTGGCCGCACTGGTCGCTGGCGCTGCTGGCCGCATCGGTGGGCGCCGCCGTTTTCGGCGCGCTATGGGCGTTCATCCCCGCATGGCTTCAGGCCAAGCGCGGCAGCCATATCGTCATCACCACGATCATGTTCAACATCATCGCGGCCTCGCTTCTGAACTATGTCATGGTCAACTACCTGCGCCCGACGGGCAGTCAGGACCCGGCGACCGCCCGCTTTCCGCCCGGCGCGCAACTGCCGAAGCTGTGGGAGCTCGCCGAAAGCATTGGCCTGCAATGGGGGAACAAGACCCCGGCCAACATCACCCTGTTCATCGCGCTGGCCGCCGCATTCGGGGTGTGGCTGCTGATCTGGCGGACGCGTCTCGGCTATGAGATCCGCGCCTTCGGCAAATCCGAGCCCGCCGCGCGTTACGCCGGCATCTCGCCCACCCAGATCACCATCATCGCCATGCTGATTTCGGGCGCGCTGGCCGGGTTGATGTCGATCAACAACGTGATGGGCGAAGCCGAGCGGCTGGTTCTGAACGCGGTCGAGGGCGCCGGTTTCATCGGCATCGCCGTGGCGCTGATGGGCCGTAACCATCCCGCCGGCATCGTGCTGGCAGCACTTCTGTTCGGGTTTCTGTATCAGGGCGGCGGTGAGCTTGCGCTTTGGACCAGCATCCCGCGCGAGCTGATCATCGTCATACAGGCGCTGGTCATCCTGTTCACCGGCGCGCTGGACAATATGGTGCGCATGCCGTTGGAGCGGTTCTTCACCGCCCGCGCCCTGCGGAGACGCGGATGATCGACGCGCTGATCCCCTGGCTGCCCGGGTTCGCTGCGGCCTATGCCGTTCAGGCGGTGGCCGTGGCCTCGCCCGGCCCCGTTATCGCGGCATTCGTCGCGGGCGCTTTTCTGCTGTCGCTGGCGGGACTTGCTGCCTATGCGGTGCTGCTGTCCGCGACGCCCTTCCGGCTGGCCTATGCCCGCGCGCGGAGCGGAATCGAGGCGTTTAGCGGCGCATTTCTGACCTATGTCGCCTTCCGGCTGGCAACGGATCGGGGCTGACCCATGGATTTCAACATCATCCTGCAAATCCTTGAAAGCGCGATCCGGCTGTCGACGCCCCTGCTGCTGGCCTGTCTGGCCGGGCTGTTTTCGGAACGCGCGGGCATCTTCGACATCGGGCTTGAGGGCAAGATGCTGATGGCCGCCTTCGCCTCGGCCACGGTGGCGGCGCTGACCGGAAACGTGTGGCTGGGGCTGATTGCCGGTATCCTCTCATCGGTGCTTCTGGCGGCGCTGCATGGTGTCACCTCGATCACCTTCCGGGGTAATCAGTTGATTTCCGGCGTGGCGATCAACTTCCTCGCGTCCGGGTTGACCGTGCTTCTGGGGCAGAAGCTGTTCCATCTGGGCGGCCGCACGCCGTCGCTGTCGGTGGGGGCCGAGCTTGATGCGATCACCCAGCCGTTCCGCGACTTTCTGGGCCGGTTTCTGGGGCCGGATACGGTGAAGGCGCTGACCAGCTATCCCCGCATGACCGAGATCACGCTGCCGGGCGCGGATGCGCTTGCGCCCCTGCCGATCATCGGGCCGATCTATCGCGACCTGATTTCGGGCCATTCGATTCTGGTCTATTTCGCGGTGCTCTGCGTGCCGCTGACATGGTGGATTCTGTACCGCACCCGGTTCGGGCTGCGGTTGCGGGCGGTCGGGGAAAATCCGGCATCGGTCGACACGGCCGGTGTATCCGTCACCCGCCTGCGCTTTGCAGCGGTGCTGATCTGCGGGGTTCTTTGTGGTTTCGCCGGGGCCTATCTGTCGACCGCCCTGTCGGCGGGCTTCGTGAAGGACATGACCGCCGAGCGGGGTTATATCGCGCTGGCCGCCCTGATCTTCGCCAAATGGCGCCCTTGGTATGCGATGGGTGCCACCTTCCTGTTCGGCATCCTGACCGCCATCGCCAATTACTACCCGAACCTGACGATCGGCCCGATCAGCCTGCCGGCACAGTTCATGCAGGCGCTGCCCTATATCCTGACCGTCATCATCCTCGCCGGCTTCATCGGCCGCGCCATCCCGCCGCGCGCGGGCGGAGAACCCTATGTCAAGGAACGCTAGGTTACTGGTCCTGCTGGCTGCGATCATACCGCTTGCCGGGCAGGCGGAAACGCTCGACACGGCGCTGGCCGGGATCATCGGCAAGGAAGTCGAGATCGACGGGCATATCGGCGCGGGCCTCAATGTCATGGAGGATGAGGCGCTGGCGTTCCGGGATGGCGCCGGGCGGACCTATCCCGTGGTGCTCGATGCCGGTCGCGCGGCGCGCAAGCGGCTGGCGGACTGCAAGTTCGCCATGTTCGGAGGCGGCACCCCCTGCAGTCTGAAGGGAAAGGCCGAGATCGAGATGGACGGCTCGCGCATACGGCTGATCCTGTTTGAAGCGACCGAAATCGGTGAACCGGCGGCGCTGAAATGACCCAGGATCCCGTCGCCCTTGTGCATGACCGCGCCGGCGCCGCGCCGCCCGAACTGGCCCTGATCCTCGGCTCGGGGCTTGGGCATCTGGCAAAGGCGGTGGAAGGCGTGGCGATTCCCTATTCCGAATTGCCGGGAATGCCCCATGCCGGTGTCTCGGGCCACAACCCCAATCTGGTGATCGGTCAGTTGGAGGGACGCCGGGTCGCCGTGCTGGGCGGCCGCGCGCATTATTACGAAAACGGTCGCGCCGACGCCATGCGACCGGCCTTGCAACTGCTGCGGGGGCTTGGCTGCACGCAGTTGATCCTGACCAACGCCGCCGGATCGTTGCGCCCCGAGATTCCGCCCGGCGGTCTGATGATGCTGTCCGATCACATCGCTTTCGCCGGAATGAACCCGCTGATCGGCGAAAAGACCGATGCGCGTTTCGTGCCGATGACCGACGCCCATGACCCCGGGATCCGCAGGGCGCTGGGCGATGCCGCGAAAGCCGAGGGTGTGGACCTGCCCGAGGGGGTCTATGGCTGGTTTTCCGGCCCCAGCTTTGAAACCCCGGCCGAAATCCGCGCCGCCCGCATTCTGGGCATGGACGCGGTCGGGATGTCGACGGTGCCGGAAATCATCCTTGCCCGCTTTCTTGGCCTGCGCTGCGCGGCAATCAGCGTGATCACCAACATGGGCGCCGGCCTGTCGGATGAGGCGATCAGCCACGACCACACCAAACAGATGGCGCCGCTTGGCGCGGGCAAGCTGGAACGGGTGCTGCGCCGCTATCTGCGCGAGGGGTTGGAGCGCGCCTGACCGCTTCGATGGCGGCGCCCGGTTTCTTCTCACATAACGGATGAAGGGAATGCCGCGCGGTATTCGCAAACGTCCCGGTCGCCCCCTAAAGCCGTGAGATCACACGGGCGGCGAACAGCCGCTCGACATCCTCGGCGCGGCACAACTCGGTCGCGGGTGTCATGCAGGTGGCCGAGGCCATGGCCGCGCCCAGCCCAAGCGCGTCCTGCGGCGAATGCCCGCGCGCGAGGCCCAGCGTGAAGCCGGCGACAAAGCTGTCCCCGGCGCCGACCTTGCTGACCACCTCGACCTTCGCGGCCTCGGCATGCCATGCGCCGCCCCCCGACGCGATGATGTTGCCGTCCCCGCCACGGGCGACGATTACCGCCTGCGCGGCCCCGGCGGCGACCAGCGACGCCGCGAATGCGGCGGTGTCGGCCCGCGCGGTCAGCTCTCGTCCCGCAAGGCCCGCGGCCTCTTCGGCGTCCATGCGCAGCAACGCGACGCCGTGGCCGCCTTCAGCCACCGCTTTCAGCGCCGCGCCCGAGGTGTCGACGATCAGCCCGGCATCGCCGCGTGTCAGACGTTCGGCCAGACGCGCGGCGTATTCCGCGCCGACGCCCGGCGGGTTCGAGCCCGACAGGACCACAAACCCGGCACGCGCCGCCTTGGCGATCACGTCAAGCGAGCGGTCGGTGTCGGCCTTTGACCACTCCGGCCCCGGCATAACAAAGCGGTATTGCTGACGGCTTTCGCGGTCGATGACGGCGAATGACTGCCGGGTGTCGCCCGGCGCCTGTATCGCGATCATCGGCAGTCCCACCGCGCGGAGCATGTCGGCGATATGCTGGCCCACCGGGCCGCCAAGCGCGACGACGGCGGTTGATTCGCCGCCCAGCACGGCAATCGCGCGGCTGACGTTGACACCGCCGCCGCCGGGATCGATCGCCGGCGCATCGCAGCGCAGCTTTACATCCGGCCGCACGTGATCAACCGCGGTCGAGATATCCAGCGCCGGGTTCAGCGTGACGGTCAGGATCGGGGCCTGGGTCATTCCCACCAACGGTCGATTTTGGCGATGTCGTCATCGCTCCAGCCGAAGTGATGGGCGAGTTCATGGACCACCACATGGGTGACCAGCGCCCCCAGCGCCACATCCCCCCGGCTGACCCATTCGTCCAGAATGGCACGCCGGAACAACCAGATAGTATCCGGGTCGGTCTGCGGGTCGCTGACCGATTTCTCGGTCATCGGAATACCTTCATACAGGCCGGACAGCTCGAACGGGTCGTCGATGTCGAGATCGTGCAGGAATTCCTCGGGGGCGAATTCCTCGACCCGCAGATTCACCTCTTGGGCGGGACCGGCGAAGGCGGCGGGCAGCGTCGCCATCGCGCTGCGGGCCAGCCGCTCGATCATCGCGGCGTCGGGGGCAACAAGTTCACTCAGCTCGTTCATGGCAAATCCTTTCGGGCTGCCCCTGATATGGACAAAAAGCGGCCATTGTGAAAGAGCGGGCACGATCAGGAGAGTGCCATGACCACCACCCGTTTTGCCCCCTCGCCGACCGGACATATCCATATCGGCAACCTGCGTTCCGCGCTGATGAACTATCTTATCGCGAAGAAAGCCGGGGGAACCTTTATCCTGCGGCTGGACGACACCGACCGCGAACGCTCGAAACAGGAATACGCCGATGGCATCCAGCGCGATCTGGAATGGCTGGGCCTGCACTGGGACCGGATGGAACGGCAATCCGACCGGCTGGACCGCTATGCCGAGGTCGCCGATCAACTGCGCGCCGAGGGTCGTCTGTACGAGGTTTTCGAGACCCCGACCGAACTGGACCTGAAGCGCAAGAAGCTTTTGAACATGGGCCGCCCGCCGGTCTATGACCGCGCCGGTCTGGCGCTGAGTGACGACCAGAAGGCCGCCCTGCGGGCCGAGGGCCGCGCGGGCTATTGGCGCTTTCTTCTGGATCAGAACCGCATCGAGTGGGAGGACGGGATTCTCGGCCCGATCTCGATCGACGCGGCGTCGGTCAGCGACCCGGTGCTGATCCGTCACGACGGGCAGGTGCTGTACACCTTTGCAAGCTCGGTCGACGATATCGACATGGGCGTTACCGACATCGTGCGGGGCGCCGACCACGTCACCAATACGGCGACCCAGATACAGATCATGCGTGCCATTGGCGGCCAGCCGCCGCGGTTCGCCCATCACAGCCTGCTGACCGGCGCGCAGGGCGAGGAACTGTCCAAACGGCTGGGCACGCTGTCGCTGCGCGATCTGCGCGAACAGGGCGTCGCGCCCGAGGCGCTGGTATCGCTGATGGCACGGCTGGGATCGTCGCAACCGGTCGAGCTGTTGTCGCTGGACGAGATCGCGGCCGGGTTCGAGCTGAGCCATTTCGGCGCCTCGCCGACCAAATTCGATGCCGAAGATCTGTGGCCGCTGACCCGCGCCCGCAACCAGGCGCTGCCCTTCGCGGTGGTCAGGGACCGGGTTGCCGCCCTGGGCGTTCCCGACGCGCTGGCCGAACGGTTCTGGCGCGTGGCCTCGCATAACATCACCAAGCTGGACGATCTGGCCGAGTGGTGGACCATCTTCAGCCAAGGCGCGACGCCCCAGATCGCGCCCGAGGATGCCGCGTTCGTCACCGAGGCCATGACTCTGCTGCCGCCGCCGCCCTATACGGACACAACATGGTCGGAATGGACCGCGCAGGTGAAAGAGGCCACCGGCCGCAAGGGCAAGGCGCTGTTCATGCCCCTGCGCCGCGCCCTGACCGGACTGGACCACGGCCCCGAAATGGCCGAGGTGATGCCGCTTTTGCAGGTCGTGAAGGCACGCTGAACCGGGGACGTAACGGCGGGCTTAACGGGGGACGGAACGGAGCGCGGGTGCAGGGCAACAATCTACTTGACGCCCCCGCCAGACCACCTTACATCCCCCCCACCCGTGGCGGAGTAGCTCAGTTGGTTAGAGCAGAGGAATCATAATCCTTGTGTCGGGGGTTCAAATCCCTCCTCCGCTACCAATAATACGTTTCCATGCGTCCCAGATAGACCGCGACCCAACGCAAACCCGGCAATCGCTGGGTTTTTTGTTATCTGGCGTCTCGATGCGTTCCAGTATGTCCCAGCGAAATGATGACTTTTTGATGACTCGCCGACCTTGCCGAGTCATCACCGGCTGAGAATGGAGTTCCCACAATCGGGCAACCCACTTGACGTCCCGGGCAATAGCTCCTCCATAACAATGGGACCACAGGAGGAATCAAGTTGCCGGATAAAGCCCCGCGAGCATTCATTTCATATAGTTGGAGCAGCCCGGAACACGAAGAATGGGTGCTTGGCCTCGCCTGTGATCTTGTAGAATCTGGTGTCGACATCGTTCTCGACAAGTGGGACTTGCGGGAAGGGGGCGAAGCTTCGGCATTCATGGAGCGGATGGTCACAGACACCTCGGTCGATAAGGTCATCATCGTTTCTGACCGCGCGTATGTAGAAAAGTCCAACCTTCGAGCGGGCGGGGCGGGTACCGAAGCGCAGATCATCTCAAGTGAGATTTTTGCCAAACGAGACGAAGGCAAGTTTGTTGTTTGTGTCCGAGAGAACGATGAGAATGGAAAGCCGCTTGTTCCAGCCTACTACACTTCGCGGATTTTCGTGGACTTCACCGACGACAGTCGTCGAACCGAAAGGTTTGAGCAACTTCTTAGATGGCTATTCGACAAGCCCTTTCACAAGAAGCCGGAACTCGGAACCGCCCCGCACTATATCACGAACGATCAAGACGCCGTTCGGATGCCGACGGGTGCTGCGTCCAGACGAGCCGTTGACGCGCTGACGAACAGCAAATCCTTCGCAAAGGGAGCAGCTCAAGAATACCTTGAGAAGTTCACCGCTGAACTTGAGCGGTTCCGCCCGCCCGAGCGGCTTGATCCAGCGGGCGACGAGTTGATGAACTATCTGGATGATTGTAAGCGGTCGCTGGCCCCCACTGTCGACTTAGCTTGACGGCTTGAAGTTCCACGGTAGCAGGTC
>NZ_JBHUEN010000030.1:0-25477 GCF_042680785.1 Paracoccus pacificus | reverse complement strand
GGCCAATCGTGCCGATGTTGACGTGCGGTTTCGTCCGTTCAAACTTTGCCTTTGCCATGAGTGGCTCCTTTTCATGACGGTGCGTGCAGGCACACACCCTACAGGTTGGGTAGGGTGCGAGGTTTCCCCCGCACCGCCGTTATGCGTATTTCTTTTGAATCTCGTCCGAGATGTTCTGCGGCACGGCCTCGTAATGGTCGAACTGCATCGTGAACACCGCGCGGCCCGAGGACATCGAACGCAGGTTGTTGATGTAGCCGAACATATTGGCCAGCGGCACGAAGGCGTCGATGACGTTCGCGTTGCCGCGGCTGTCCTGCCCGCGCACCATACCGCGACGGCTGGTCAGGTCGCCGATGATCGAGCCGGTGTATTCCTCCGGCGTCACCACCTCGACCTTCATGATCGGCTCCAGCAGTTTCGCACCGGCCTTGCGCAGACCTTCGCGCATCGCGGCGCGCGAGGCGATTTCGAACGCCAGCACCGACGAGTCGACGTCATGGAACGCACCGTCGATCAGCGCGACCTTGAAGTCGATGACCGGGAAGCCGGCCAGCGGACCCGAATCCATCACCGACTTGATGCCTTTTTCGACGCCGGGGATGTATTCCTTCGGCACCGCACCACCGACGATCTTCGATTCGAACGAATAGCCTTCGCCCGGCTCGGTCGGGGTGATGATCAGCTTGACGCGCGCGAACTGGCCGGTACCACCGGTCTGTTTCTTGTGCGTATAGTCGATCTCGGCCTCGTTCGAGATGGTTTCACGGTAAGCCACCTGCGGCGCACCGATATTCGCCTCGACCTTGAACTCGCGCTTCATCCGGTCGACGAGGATGTCGAGGTGAAGTTCGCCCATGCCCTTCATGATGGTCTGGCCCGATTCCAGATCGGTTTCGACGCGGAACGAAGGATCTTCGGCGGCCAGGCGCTGAAGGGCGAGGCCCATCTTTTCCTGGTCGGCCTTGGATTTCGGCTCCACGGCGATCTCGATGACCGGTTCCGGGAAGGTCATGGTTTCCAGAACCACCGGCTTGTTCGGGTCGCACAGCGTGTCGCCCGTGGTGGTTTCCTTCAGACCCGCCAGCGCGATGATGTCGCCGGCAAAGGCTTCCTCGATTTCCTCGCGGTTGATCGAGTGCATCATCATCATCCGGCCGACACGCTCGCGCTTGCCCTTGGTCGAGTTCAGCATCTGGTCGCCCTTCTTGAGCTGGCCAGAATAGATGCGGGTGAAGGTCAGCGAACCGACGAAGGGGTCGTTCATGATCTTGAACGCGAGGCCCGAGAAGGGCTCGGCGTCGTCGGCATGACGCTCGATGTTGCGGGTTTCCGTCTCGTCGCCCGGCGCGAAGCCCAGATAGGCCGGCACGTCCAGCGGCGAAGGCAGGAAGTCGATGACCGAGTTCAGCAGCGGCTGAACGCCCTTGTTCTTGAAGGCCGAACCGGCGGTAACCGGGAAGAAGGTCAACGACAGCGTGCCCTTGCGGATCAGGCTGCGCAGGGTCGCCTCGTCGGGCTCATTGCCCTCGAGATAGGCTTCCATGGCGTCGTCGTCCATCTCGACGGCGAGCTCGATCATGTTGGCGCGCCATTCGTTGGCGAGCTCCTGAAGCTCGGCACGGATCGGCTGACGAACCCAGCTTGCGCCAAGGTCTTCACCCTTCCAGACCCATTCTTCCATCTTGATCAGGTCGATGATGCCTTCCAGCTTGTCCTCGGCGCCGATCGGCAGGGCGATCGGGCACGGGGTGCCGCCGGTGCGGTCCTTGATCATGCGCACGCAGTTGAAGAAATCGGCGCCGATCTTGTCCATCTTGTTGACGAAGACGATCCGCGGAACCTTGTAGCGGTCAGCCTGACGCCACACGGTTTCGGTCTGCGGCTCGACGCCGGCGTTGGCGTCCAGCAGGCAGATCGCGCCGTCCAGAACCGCCAGCGAACGTTCCACTTCGATGGTGAAGTCGACGTGGCCGGGGGTGTCGATGATGTTGAACCGGTATTTGGTGTCCGAGGTGCCTTCGGTCGTCGGATCTTCCTGACGCTGCCAGAAAGTGGTGGTCGCAGCAGAGGTGATCGTGATCCCCCGCTCCTGCTCCTGCTCCATCCAGTCCATGGTCGCGGCACCGTCGTGCACTTCGCCGATCTTGTGCGACTTCCCGGTGTAGTAAAGGATGCGTTCCGTCGTCGTGGTCTTGCCCGCGTCGATGTGGGCCATGATCCCGAAGTTGCGATAACGCTGCAGCGGATACTCGCGTGCCATGATCTGAACGTCCTTCTTACCAGCGATAATGGCTGAACGCTTTGTTGGCGTCGGCCATCTTGTGGGTGTCTTCGCGTTTCTTCACGGCAGTGCCGCGGCCGTTGACGGCATCGGCCAGTTCACCGGCCAAACGCTCTTCCATCGTGTTTTCGTTGCGGTTCTTCGCGGCCGTGATCAGCCAGCGGATGGCCAGCGCCTCGCGGCGGATCGGGCGAACCTCGACCGGCACCTGATAGGTGGCACCACCGACCCGGCGCGAGCGCACTTCGACGGAAGGCTTCACGTTATCCAGCGCCTCGTGGAACACTTCGATGGGCTCGCGCTTCAGGCGGCCCTCGACGCGGTCAAGCGCGTTGTAGACGATGCGCTCGGCCACGGATTTCTTTCCGTCAACCATCAGGTTGTTCATGAATTTTGTCAGCACGCGATCGCCATATTTGGCGTCGGGCAGGACTTCGCGCTTTTCAGCGGCGTGACGACGGGACATATCTCAACCTCACTTCGGACGCTTGGCGCCGTATTTCGAACGACGCTGACGACGATCTTTGACGCCCTGGGTATCCAGAACACCGCGCAGGATGTGGTAGCGGACACCCGGAAGGTCTTTCACACGACCACCACGGATCAGCACGACGCTGTGTTCCTGAAGGTTGTGCTTTTCGCCCGGAATGTAGGAGATAACCTCGAAACCATTGGTCAGGCGCACTTTGGCGACCTTACGCATGGCCGAGTTCGGCTTTTTCGGCGTCGTGGTATAGACGCGTGTGCAGACACCGCGCTTCTGCGGGCATCCTTGAAGGTGCTGCGACTTCGAGCGCTGCACCTTGGGCTGCCGCGGCTTGCGGATCAGCTGTTGGATTGTCGGCATTCGGTTCCCCGTCTTGCTTCTGTCAATACTCGCATCCCGGTCGGGACGCGCCACTTCTCGACGGCATTCTGCAACCCCTGCAAAACACCAAACCCCATCCAGCCCACAGTCGGGAAGGACGGGGAAAATCCAGAGGATCGGGGCGCGAGGCCCGGATCATGGCCAGTTCAATACTGTAGGCCAAGCGGCCATCGGCCGTTTGGTAGCGGCGCTATAGGTGGAATCAGCCAAGGTGTCAACAGCGGCAGAACCGCCCGGACGCCCAGCCTCAGCTGCACAGCAGATAGTAATCGCGCCACACTCTGTAAAGGGGGACGCCGTTCGGAAGCATACGCTGAAACGCCGATTGGGGCGGGTCGCGCCGGGCGATGTCGTAGCCGTCGGGACAGACCGCCGCGGCGCGCTCTGGCAGGCCGCCCAGACGCGGGCGTTCCAGATCGGCCGCTATCGCCGCCAGTTGGCGCCCGGTCGGGTCGGTGGTCGAGGTCAACTCGGCCGTCACCCGATGAAGCGGAGCTTCCGCGCGCGTTGATCCGGCGCGCGGCCCAGCAGTCGGCGGGCCAGCAGCCGGCCGACTAGCAGCCGGCGGCCCAGCAGCCGGCGGGCCAACAGTCGGCGGGTCGGCGGCCGGCACCGCGCAGGCGGCAAGCGGCAACAGCGCGAGGATGAAAAGACGGCGCATCCCGACCCTTTGCCCTTCCCTTTCCAGCGATCGCCCCCGGCCGATCACGGATGTCCAAGGGGGCGCGAATGAAGGAACCCGGCCGCAGGGGCCGGGTTCCAACCTGTTTCAGCGAAAACCGCAGGGGCCTTATTCGTTGGCCGGGTTTTCGATCTCTTCCAGCGTCTCGGGCGCCTCGCCGGCATTGGCCGAAGGCTCATAGGGTGCGGCAAGGGCGGCGGCGGCTTCGGCCTCGGCGCGGCGCATCTCGATCACCTCGGCGTCGCGGTCACCCGCGATCCGCTTGACCCGAGCGGTCGCACCGCCCGTCCCCGCCGGGATCAGCCGCCCGACGATGACGTTTTCCTTCAGCCCGACCAGCTTGTCGCGCTTGCCCTGAACGGCAGCTTCGGTCAGCACGCGGGTCGTTTCCTGGAACGACGCGGCACTGATGAAGCTGCGGGTCTGCAAGCTGGCCTTGGTGATCCCCAACAGCACCGGCTCGCCCGCTGCGGGCCGGCCGCCGCGCGCCTCGATCTTGGCGTTCTCGGCCTCGAACTCGTCGCGGTCGACATGCTCGCCCTTCAGCAGCGTGGTATCGCCACTGTCGAGGATCTCGATCTTCTGCAGCATCTGCCGCACGATCACCTCGATGTGCTTGTCGTTGATCTTCACGCCCTGCAGGCGATAGACGTCCTGCACTTCGTCGATCAGATAGTCCGCCAGCGCCTCGATCCCCATGATCCGCAGGATGTCATGCGGTGCGGGGTTGCCGTCCATGATATAGTCACCCTTCTGCACGAAGTCGCCTTCCTGCACCGGGATGTGCTTGCCTTTCGGCACCATGTACTCGATCGGCTCAAGCCCTTCCTGAGCGGGCTCGATGCTGATGCGGCGCTTGTTCTTGTAATCCTTGCCAAAGCGGACATAGCCGTCCATCTCGGCAATGATTGCATGGTCCTTGGGACGGCGGGCTTCGAACAGTTCGGCCACACGCGGCAGACCACCGGTGATGTCCTTGGTCCGGGCGCCCTCACGCGGGATCCGCGCAATGACATCGCCCGAGCGGACCTCGGCCCCGTCCTCGATCGACAGGATCGCGTCCACCGACATCGGATAGCTGACCGGGTTGCCCTGTTCGTTGCGAACCGGCTCGCCATTGGCGTCCATGATGATGATTTCCGGCTTGAGGTCATTGCCTTTCGGCGCCGACCGCCAGTCGGTCACGATCTTCTGGGTCATGCCGGTGGCATCGTCGGTTTCGTCGCGGACCGAGATGCCCGAGATCAGATCGACGAACCGCGCGGTCCCCGCCTTTTCGGCCAGGATCGGCAGGGTATAGGGGTCCCATTCGAACAGTTTCGCACCGCGCACCACGCGCTCGCCATCCTTGACGAACAGCTTCGAGCCATAGCTCAGCTTGTGGCTGGCGCGTTCCTGACCCTGATCGTCCAGAACCGCGATGGTCATGTTCCGGCCCATGACGACGTTCTCGCCATTGGCGTTTTCCAGAACGTTGGCATTGCGGAACTCGATCACCCCGTCCTGACCGGCGGCAATGAACGACTGCTGGCCACCCTGCGCGATACCCCCGATGTGGAAGGTGCGCATGGTCAACTGGGTGCCCGGCTCGCCGATCGACTGCGCGGCGATGATGCCGACAGCCTCGCCGATGTTCACCAGCGTGCCACGGGCCAGATCGCGGCCGTAGCACAGCGCGCAAACCCCGTCCTCGCTTTCGCAGGTCAGCGCCGAGCGGATGCGGACCGAGGCCACGCCGTTCTGTTCGATCAGATCGGCCTTGCGTTCGTCGATCAGCTCGTTCTGGCGGACGATGATCTCGTCGCTGCCCGGCACCAGCACATCCTCGGCCGCGACCCGGCCCAGCACACGCTCGGACAGCGGGCTGACGACCTCGCCATCGTTCACCGCCGCACTTGCGGTGATGGCGCGGTCGGTGCCGCAGTCCAGTTCGCGCACGATGCAGTCCTGCGCCACGTCGACCAGACGGCGGGTCAGATAGCCCGAGTTCGCCGTCTTGAGCGCCGTGTCCGACAGACCCTTGCGGGCGCCGTGGGTCGAGTTGAAGTATTCAAGAACGGTCAGACCTTCCTTGAAGTTCGAGATGATCGGCGTCTCGATGATCTCGCCCGACGGCTTGGCCATGAGGCCGCGCATACCGCCAAGCTGCTTCATCTGGCTGACCGAGCCCCGCGCGCCCGAATGCGCCATCATATAGACGCTGTTCGGTTCCATTTCGGCCCCGGTCTCGTCCTTCTTGGTGGCCGAGATCGTCGCCATCATCGCATCGGTGACGCGGTCGTTGCACTTGGACCAGGCATCGACAACCTTGTTGTACTTTTCGCCCTGAGTGATCAGGCCGTCCATATACTGTTGCTCGAATTCCTTGACCTGATCCTGCACCTGTTCGACGATTTCCCACTTGCTGTCGGGAATGACCATGTCGTCCTTGCCGAAGCTGATGCCGGCGCGGAAGGCCTCGCGGAAGCCAAGCGACATGATCTGGTCACAGAAGATCACCGATTCCTTCTGACCGCAGTAGCGATAGACGGTGTCGATGACATGCTGCACGTCTTTCTTGCGCAGCAGGCGGTTGACCAGATCGAAAGGCGCCTTGGCGTTCAGCGGCAGAATCTGCCCCAGCCGCAGCCGGCCCGGGGTGGTTTCATAGCGCTTGATGACCTCGTTGCCTTCCTCGTCGATCTGCCGGACGCGGGCCGTGATCTTGGCATGCAGGTGAACGGTGCCGTTCGCCAGCGCGTGCTCGACCTCTTCCACGTCCTTGAAGACCATGCCTTCGCCCTTCATGCCGTCGCGCTGCATGGTGGCGTAATAGATGCCCAGAACCATGTCCTGAGACGGCACGATGATCGGGGCGCCGTTGGCGGGCGACAGAACGTTGTTCGTCGACATCATCAGGACGCGCGCTTCCAACTGGGCCTCAAGGCTCAGCGGAACGTGCACGGCCATCTGGTCGCCGTCGAAGTCGGCGTTGAAGGCCGAGCAGACCAGCGGGTGAAGCTGGATCGCCTTGCCCTCGATCAGGATCGGCTCGAACGCCTGAATGCCCAGACGGTGCAGCGTCGGCGCCCGGTTCAGCAGAACCGGATGTTCGCGAATGACCTCGTCCAGAATGTCCCAGACCTCGGGACGTTCCTTCTCGACCAGTTTCTTCGACTGCTTGACGGTGCCGGACAGACCCTTCGCGTCAAGCCGCGCATAGATGAACGGCTTGAACAGCTCCAGCGCCATCTTCTTCGGCAGGCCGCACTGATGCAGTTTCAGTTCCGGCCCGGTCACGATGACCGAGCGGCCCGAGAAGTCGACGCGTTTCCCCAGAAGGTTCTGGCGGAAGCGACCCTGCTTGCCCTTCAGCATGTCCGACAGCGATTTCAGCGGGCGCTTGTTGGTGCCGGTGATCACGCGGCCGCGGCGGCCGTTGTCGAACAGCGCATCGACCGATTCCTGCAACATCCGCTTTTCGTTGCGGACGATGATGTCGGGCGCTCGAAGCTCGATCAGGCGCTTCAGACGGTTGTTGCGGTTGATGACCCGGCGATACAGATCGTTCAGGTCCGAGGTCGCGAAACGGCCGCCATCCAGCGGCACCAGCGGGCGCAGTTCCGGCGGAATGACCGGAATCACGGTCAGCACCATCCATTCGGGCCGGTTACCCGACTCGAGGAACGATTCGACGATTTTCAGCCGCTTGATGATCTTTTTCGGCTTCAGCTCGCCCGTCGCCTCTTTCAGATCCTCGCGAAGCTGTTCGGCGGTGGCGGCAAGGTCGATGTTCGACAGCATCTCGCGGATCGCCTCGGCGCCGATATTGGCGGTGAAGGCGTCGGCGCCATACTGGTCCTGCGCGTCCATATACTCTTCTTCGGTCAGCAACTGACCATAGGTCAGGTCGGTCAGACCGGGTTCGATGACCACGTAGTTTTCAAAGTAGAGGATGCGTTCCAGATCGCGCAGCGTCATGTCCAGCATCAGGCCGATGCGCGAGGGCAGCGACTTCAGGAACCAGATATGGGCGACGGGTGCCGCCAGCTCGATATGGCCCATACGCTCGCGCCGGACCTTTTGCAGCGTCACTTCGACGCCGCATTTCTCGCAGACGAGGCCGCGATATTTCATGCGCTTGTACTTGCCGCACAGGCATTCATAGTCCTTGATCGGGCCGAAAATGCGCGCGCAGAACAGACCGTCACGTTCCGGCTTGAACGTGCGGTAGTTGATGGTTTCGGGCTTCTTGATCTCGCCATAGGACCAGGCGAGGATTTCCTCGGGCGAGGCCAGCGAGATCTTGATTTCGTCGAACTGCCGCGGCTGCGACAGCGGGTTAAGTACGTTGGTGGCGATTTCCTGGTTCATTTTCAAATCCTAATGAGTGGCGCGGATGGCGGACGATGCGTGAAGGTCACGCACCCTGCGGACGGCAGGGTGCGCACATGCGCGCACCGTTACTCGTCCTCCTCCGCATCCAGGAGTTCCATGTTGAGGCCCAGACCCCGGACCTCTTTGACCAGCACGTTGAACGATTCCGGCACGCCGGCCTCGAAATTGTCCTCGCCCTTGACGATGGACTCGTAGACCTTGGTCCGCCCGGCAACGTCATCCGACTTGACCGTCAGCATTTCCTGCAAGGTGTAGGCGGCGCCGTAAGCCTCGAGGGCCCAGACCTCCATCTCACCCAGACGCTGACCGCCGAACTGCGCCTTACCGCCCAGCGGCTGCTGGGTGACGAGGCTGTAGGGACCGGTCGAGCGGGCATGCATCTTGTCGTCAACAAGGTGATGCAGCTTCAGGTAATACTTCACGCCGACGGTGACCGGGCGGGCGAAGGGCTCGCCGGTGCGGCCGTCATAGACGATCGACTGACCCGAGGTGTCGAAACCGGCACGCTTCAGCGCGTCGTTCACGTCAGCCTCTTTGGCGCCGTCAAAGACCGGGGTGGCGATCGGCACGCCGCCGCGGACCGTCTCGGCATGTTCGACCAACTGGTCATCCTCCATGCCTTCGAAGGTCTCGGCATACATGTCGTCGCCATAACCGATCTTCATCGCCTCGCGCACCGGGGTCATGTCGCCGTTGCGCCGATAGTCCTCCAGCGCCTCGTTGATCTTGATCCCCAGACCGCGCGCGGCCCAGCCCATATGGGTTTCCAGAATCTGGCCGACGTTCATGCGCGACGGCACACCCAGCGGGTTCAGCACGATGTCGACGGCGGTACCGTCGGCAAGGAACGGCATGTCCTCGATCGGGACGACCTTGGACACGACACCCTTGTTGCCGTGACGGCCGGCCATCTTGTCGCCGGCCTGAAGCTTGCGCTTCACCGCCACGAACACCTTGACCATCTTCATCACGCCGGGAGGCAGATCGTCGCCCTGACGGACCTTCTCGACCTTGTCCTCGAACCGGGCTTCCAAGGCGCGCTTCTGGTTGTCGAATTGCTGGTTCAGCGCCTCGATTTCCTTGGCGATGTCTTCCTCGGCGATGGCCAGTTGCCACCACAGCCCGCGCGAGATGCTGGACAGAAGCTCGTCGTTGATCTCGGACCCGGCCTTGATGCCTTTCGGGCCTTTGACGGCCTTCTTGCCAAGGATCAGCGACTTCAGGCGCGCATAGATGTTGCGCTCCAGAATCGCCAGCTCGTCATCGCGGTCGCGCGACAGGCGTTCGATTTCCTCACGCTCGATCTGGATGGCGCGTTCGTCCTTGTCGACGCCGTGACGGTTGAACACCCGCACCTCGACGATGGTGCCGTAAGCACCCGGCGGCAGGCGCAGCGAGGTATCGCGCACGTCCGACGCCTTTTCGCCGAAGATGGCGCGCAGAAGCTTTTCTTCCGGCGTCATCGGGCTTTCGCCCTTGGGGGTGATCTTGCCGACCAGAATGTCGCCCGGCCCGACCTCGGCGCCGATATAGACGATGCCGGCCTCGTCGAGGTTGCGCAGCGCCTCTTCACCGACGTTGGGGATGTCGCGGGTGATTTCTTCCGGCCCCAGCTTGGTGTCGCGGGCCGCGACTTCGTATTCGTCGATATGGATCGAGGTATAGACGTCGTCGCGGTGGATCCGCTCGGAGATCAGGACCGAGTCTTCATAGTTGTAGCCGTTCCACGGCATGAACGCGACGATCACGTTCCGGCCGATGGCCAGTTCGCCCTGATCGGTCGAGGGACCGTCGGCGATGACCTCGCCCTTGACCACCTTGTCACCGACCTTGACCAGCGGGCGCTGGTTGATGGTCGAGGACTGGTTCGAGCGCTTGAACTTGCGCAGGCGATAGATGTCGACGCCGGCATCGCCCGCGCCCAGATCCTCGGTCGCGCGCACAACGATACGCTGCGCGTCAACCTGGTCGATCACGCCCGAGCGGCGCGCCATGATGGCGGCGCCGGAATCGCGGGCCACGATGGCCTCCATCCCGGTGCCGACGAAGGGCGCCTCGGCCCGCAGAAGCGGAACCGCCTGACGCTGCATGTTGGCGCCCATCAGGGCGCGGTTGGCGTCGTCGTTTTCAAGGAACGGAATCAGCGCCGCGGCGACCGAGACAAGCTGCTTCGGCGACACGTCGATCAGGTCGATCGCATCGACCGGGTTCAGCGTGAAGTCACCGGCCTGACGGGTCGAGATCAACTCGTCCACGAACTTGCCGTCCTCGTCCAGCGTCGCGTTGGCCTGCGCCACGGTGTGACGCATTTCCTCGGTCGCGGACATATAGACAACGTCGTCGGTCACCTTGCCGTCGATCACCTTGCGATAAGGGGTTTCGATGAACCCGTATTTGTTCACGCGGGCAAAGGTCGCGAGGCTGTTGATCAGACCGATGTTCTGGCCTTCCGGCGTCTCGATCGGGCACATCCGGCCGTAATGGGTCGGGTGCACGTCGCGCACCTCAAAGCCGGCGCGCTCACGCGTCAGACCGCCCGGCCCAAGCGCCGAAAGACGGCGTTTGTGGGTGACTTCCGACAGCGGGTTGGTCTGGTCCATGAACTGCGACAACTGCGACGAGCCGAAGAACTCGCGCACCGCAGCCGCCGCGGGTTTCGCGTTGATCAGATCCTGCGGCATCACGGTGTCGATCTCGACCCCCGACATGCGCTCGCGGATCGCCCGCTCCATCCGCAGCAGACCGATGCGATACTGGTTCTCCATCAGCTCGCCGACCGAGCGGACCCGGCGGTTCCCCAGATGGTCGATGTCGTCGATCTCGCCCTTGCCGTCGCGCAACTCGACCAGCCCGCGGATACAGGCGATGATGTCTTCCTTGCGCAGCGTCCGCTGGGTGTCGGGCGCATCAAGGTCCAGACGCATGTTCATCTTGACCCGGCCCACGGCGGACAGGTCATAGCGTTCCTTGTCGAAGAACAGGCTGTCGAACAGCGCGCTCGCGGCCTCGACCGTCGGCGGCTCGCCCGGGCGCATGACCCGGTAGATGTCCATGAGCGCGCCTTCGCGGTTCATGTTCTTGTCAGCCGCCATCGTGTTGCGGATATAGGGTCCGACGTTGACGTGGTCGATGTCCAGAACCGGGATCGTGGTCACGTCGTTGTCCAGCAGGACTTTCAGCAACCCGCCCGAAAGCTGGCCTTCCTTGTCGTACTCGGCGGTGACCTCATCCCCGGCTTCGGCATAGATCAGGCCGGTTTCCTCGTTGATGATGTCCTTGGCGACGAAACGGCCGACGATCTGGTCGAACGGAACCAGAAGGTTGGTGGCCTTGCCGCCGTCCAGCAATTGCTTGACCTGACGCGGGGTGACCTTGTCGCCGGCCTTGGTGATGACCTCGCCGGTTTCGGCGTTGACCAGATCGAAGGACGGGCGGGTGCCGCGCACACGCTCGGGGAAGAAGGGCGCGACCCAGCCCGCTTCCTTGCCCTTGCCGGCCTTCTGAAGGCGATATTCGATGGTGTCATAGAACGCATCCATGATGCCTTCCTGATCCATGCCGAGCGCATACAGCAGCGTCGTCACCGGCAGTTTCCGGCGGCGGTCGATGCGCGCGAATACCAGATCCTTGGCGTCGAATTCAAAATCCAGCCACGAGCCGCGATAGGGGATGATCCGGCAGGCGAACAGCAGCTTGCCCGAGCTGTGCGTCTTGCCGCGGTCATGGTCGAAGAACACGCCGGGGCTGCGGTGCATCTGGGACACGACGACCCGTTCGGTGCCGTTCACGATGAACGTCCCGTTCTGGGTCATCAGGGGCATGTCGCCCATATAGACGTCCTGTTCCTTGATGCCCTTGACCGAGCGCGCGCCAGTCGATTCATCGACATCGAACACGATCAGACGCAGCGTCACCTTCAGCGGCGCGGCATAGGTCATGTCGCGGGCTTGGCATTCGTCAACGTCGTATTTCGGCGCCTCCAGCTCGTATTTCACGAATTCCAGCGTCGCGGTCTCGTTAAAGTCCTTGATCGGGAAAACCGACTGGAAAACGCCCTGAATCCCTTCGCCATCGTGATGGCCGTCGCCGTCGCCCGAGTTCAGAAACAGGTCATAAGAGGATTTCTGAACCTCGATGAGGTTCGGCATTTCCAGAACTTCGCGGATGTTGCCATAATAGCGCCGGATGCGCTTCTGGCCGACAAATGCTTGCGCCATGTGAGGTCGTACCTTTCGTCTTTCGCGGGTGCTGACCGTCGGGGCCCGGCCAGCGCCGCTTGCGAATGAAGGGGGTCAGGTTCAATTCATGCCGCCCGTCCCACCGGATGGCTCCCGAACCTGGAACCGTGCCTTGAAGGGGCGTTCCGCGGAACGAACCGTCAAGACAGGTTCGGCAGGGCAAGGGAAACTCCCCTGCCCTGCCCGGTTCTTTCAGACTTCGGTCCGCAGACCGAAACAGATCACTTCAGCTCGACCTTGGCGCCAGCCGCTTCGAGCTTTTTCTTCATTTCTTCGGCGTCAGCTTTGCTGGCGCCTTCTTTGACTTTGCCGCCGGCTTCGACCAGGTCCTTGGCTTCTTTCAGGCCCAGACCGGTGATGGCGCGCACTTCCTTGATCACGTTGATCTTGTTGGCGCCGGCATCGGTCAGAACGACGTCGAATTCGGTCTTTTCTTCGGCTGCTTCAGCAGCACCACCAGCAGCGGGACCAGCCATCATTACCGCGCCACCAGCGGCGGGTTCGATGCCGTATTCGTCCTTGAGGATGGTTTTCAGTTCCTGGGCTTCCAGCAGGGTCAGGCCCACGATTTCTTCGGCGAGTTTTTTAAGGTCAGCCATTTTTCCGTTCCATTATTAAGGTTTCCAACGTCGAGGTTTCAACCCCACGTCGGCACAAAGTTGCGTCAAGCCGCCTCACGCTCTTCCAGAGTCGTAAGGATGCCCGCGATGTTGGAAGCAGGTGCGCCAATCGCGCCCGCGATGTTCGATGCCGGGGCGCCGATGCTGGCGACGATCGAGGCGATAAGCTCCTCGCGCGACGGCATCTGGGCCACGGATTTCACACCGGCCGGGTCAAGCGTGTTGTCGCCCATCGCACCACCAAGGATGACGAACTTGTCGTTCCCCTTGGCGTACTTATCCGCAACCCGGGCCGCAGCCACGGGGTCCTCGGAATAGGCGAGCACGGTCATCCCGGTCAGAAGGTCGGCGATGCTTGCGCAAGGCTTACCCTCCAGGGCGATCTTGGCGAGCCTGTTCTTGGCAACGCGAACGGACCCGCCAGCTTCGCGCATTTGCGCGCGCAGGTCCTGCATTTCCGCAACCGTCATGCCTTCGTAGTGGGCAACCACCACAACGCCAGAGGCTTCAAAGATCTGGCCGAGTTCATCGACCACTTGCTCTTTTTGCGCTCTATCCACGGTTCACTCCAAGTTTGGGGGTTTCCCCCCGGCTCACGTCTTCCCCACCTTGCGGGTGGGGTCGGGTCCGCATTGATGGTCCCGAGATCGCCCGGGCGGCAAAGCCCGGAAAATGGTCCCGTTTCCCATCTCAGGAAGGATTTAGCGGGTTTCCCCCACCCTCCGTCTCGGACAGGACGGGGCACGGATGCCCCGCCATTCGCCGATCCCGGAACCAGCCCGGGACCGTCGAAATGCTTTATTGCGCGGCCACGGCCGAGCTGAGGTCAAGCGACACGCCCGGACCCATGGTCGAGCTGATCGAGACCTTTTTCATATAGGTGCCCTTGGCGCCGGTCGGCTTGGCGCGGTTCACCGCGTCGACGAAGGCGCGAATGTTCTGGGCCAGTTGCTCGGCGCCGAAGGACGCCTTGCCGACACCGGCGTGCACGACACCGGCCTTTTCGGCCTTGAACTGGACCTCGCCGCCCTTGGCAGCCTCGACGGCGGCCTTGACGTCCATGGTCACCGTGCCGACCTTGGGGTTCGGCATCAGGTTGCGCGGGCCCAGGATCTTGCCCAGACGGCCGACCAGCGGCATCATGTCGGGGGTCGCGATGCAGCGATCGAACTCGATCTTGCCCGACTGGATGGTTTCCATCAGATCCTCGGCGCCGACGATATCGGCCCCGGCGGCGGTGGCTTCGTCAGCCTTGGCGCCACGGGCGAACACGGCGACGCGGACGGTCTTGCCGGTGCCGTTGGGCAGGGTCACGACGCCACGAACCATCTGGTCGGCGTGGCGCGGGTCGACACCCAGGTTCAGCGCGATCTCGACGGTTTCGTCGAATTTGGCCGAGGCGTTGTCCTTGACCAGCTTGACGGCGTCCTCGACCGAAAGGTTCGACTTGCCTTCGAATGCGGTACGCGCGGTGGCGGTGCGTTTTGCGAGCTTGGCCATGACTTACCCCTTGACCTCGATGCCGATGGAGCGGGCCGAGCCGAGGATGATCTGCATCGCGGCCTCGACGTCGGTCGCGGACAGGTCCTTCATCTTGGCTTCGGCGATCTGGCGCACCTGCGCGGCGGTGACGGTGCCGGCGACTTCGCGGCCCGGCTTGACCGAACCCTTCGGACGGTTACGCTTGCCCACCGGCTTCAGGCCGGCCGCCTTTTTCAACAGGAAGGACGCCGGCGGTGTCTTCGTTTCAAAGGTGAACGACTTGTCGGCGTAATAGGTGATCACGACCGGAACCGGGGAGCCCTGTTCCATCTCCTGCGTCTTCGCATTGAACTGCTTGCAGAATTCCATGATATTGATGCCGCGCTGGCCCAGTGCCGGGCCGACGGGCGGGGACGGGTTGGCTTGGCCCGCCTTGATTTGCAGCTTGAGGCTGCCCATTACCTTCTTGGCCATCTGGCCTTCTCCTTTATCATCACGCCCCGCCCATGATCGGGCATCGGGGCCGACTTAGCGGTGCGGCTTGCGCCTCCCGCGACAGATCACGCGGTCTTGGAGACCTGCGTGAATTCCAGTTCGACCGGGGTGGGACGGCCAAAGATCGAGACCGTGACCTTGATCCGGCTCGACACGTCGTCCACTTCCTCGACCATGCCCGAGAAGCCCTCGAAAGGCCCGTCGGTCACATTGACCTTTTCGCCGACCTCGAAGCGGATCAGGTTGCGCGGTTGCGCCTCGCTGCCCTCACCGGTGCGGTTCAGGATCGAATTCACTTCTTCGTCACGCATCGGCATCGGCTTGCCCTGCGCGCCCAGAAACCCGGTGACCCGATTGATCGAGTTCACCAGATGATAGGTGCGGTCGGACAGGTCCATGTGAACAAGCACATAGCCCGGCATGAACCGCCGTTCCGAGGTCACCTTCTTGCCGCGACGGATCTCGATGACTTCCTCGGTCGGGACCAGAACCTCGTCGATCTGATCCTCAAGACCCTTTTCAGCCACCGACTGCCGGATGCTTTCGGCGACCTTCTTCTCGAAGTTCGACAGGACGCTTACCGAATACCAACGCTTTGCCATTCTGCTGCGACCCTTTTCCGTCAGTCCGTCCGGCTTCAGCCGGTATTCCGTTTAACGACCCGAAGGCCATCGCCTAAAATTAAAAACAGCGCGCAGGGCGAATCACTGCACGCCGGTCCCCGTTTCGGGCTGGCCCCACATATAGGGGCTACCCCGGGAATGCAAGCGCAGTGTTACCGGTTCGGGCGCGGCTTAGCTGACGTTGGTCAGGATAAAGCCCAGTGCCGCGCGGATGCCCAAATCGACCAGAAAGAAGAAAATCGAGGTGATCGCCGACAGGATCAGCACCATGATCGTGGTGGTGATCACTTCGCGGCGGGTCGGCCAGACGATCTTTGCGCCCTCGTTACGGACCTGCTGGATGAACTGGACGGGGTTGACCACCGGAATCTCCTTGTGTTCTGCGCCGCCCAGATAACCCGGTGTCGGCCATGTTACAAGCCCGCCTGACACCAGCATTCCTGAGACGGCCAGCTGAGGCCCGTTATCGTAAGGCCCCGTTATCGTACGACCTCGATATCATAAGATCCTGCCATCGGGCAGCCGGACAAACGTCGCGCGGCCGGCCTGGCAGGGGTTGGGGGACTCGAACCCACGACCCTCGGTTTTGGAGACCGATGCTCTACCAACTGAGCTAAACCCCTAGGCCGGTGGATCGTTTACGCCAGTGCCGGGGCCGACGCAAGCGGGTTTGCGCGGAAAGACGGCGCCGGCGCTGCCGCATCATCGCAAGACCGCCGCCCCCCTGCCCGATCCGGCTATTCCGCCGCGTCGGCCACCGTGTCGGACAGCAGGAAGCCACCCGACTGGCGCGACCACAGCCGGGCATAGATGCCGTCGCGCGCCAGCAGTTCCGCATGGCTGCCGATCTCGACGATGCGGCCCGCGTCCATGACCACCAGCCGGTCCATGGCGGCGATGGTCGACAGCCGGTGCGCGATCGCGATCACGGTCTTGCTGGCCATCAGCCGGGTCAGTTGCGACTGGATCGCGGCCTCGACCTCGCTGTCCAGCGCGCTCGTGGCTTCGTCCAGCACCAGAATCGGCGCGTCCTTCAGCGCCACCCGCGCGATGGCGATGCGCTGGCGCTGGCCGCCCGAGAGCTTGACCCCCCGTTCGCCGACATGCGCGTCAAAACCCTGCCGGCCCTTGTGATCGGACAATTGCGGGATGAACCCGTCCGCCTCGGCCATGCGGGCGGCCTGGGCGATCTGCTCGTCCGAGGCGTCGGGCCGGCCATAGGCGATATTCTCGCTGATCGAGCGGTGCAAAAGCGAGGTGTCCTGCGTCACCACCCCGATGGCCGCACGCAGCGATTCCTGGGTGACCTGCGCGATGTTCTGCCCGTCGATCAGGATCTCGCCCGATTCCAGATCGTGGAAACGCAGCAGCAGATTGACCAGCGTCGACTTGCCCGCGCCCGAACGTCCGACCAGCCCGATTCTTTCGCCCGGTGCGATGGTCAGGTTCAGACGGTCCAGCACCGCAACCGGCCGGTCCTGCGGGGCATCGCCATAGCGAAAGGTGACGTCGCGGAACTCGACCCGCCCGGGGCCGGCACGCAGCGGCACCGCGTCGGGGGCGTCCACGACCATGCGCGGCAGGGCAAGGCTGCCGATGCCGTCGCGCACCGTGCCGATATTCTCGAACAGCCCGGCGAATTCCCACATGATCCAATGCGACATGTTGCCAAGCCGCATGGCCAGCGGGATCGCGACCGCGACCGCGCCGACCGCGACCGCGCCGCTGGTCCACAGATACAGCCCCAGCAGCGCCACGGCGCCGGTCAGGAAGGCGTTCAGCGTCGACAGCACGATGTTCTGGATCGAGGCCAGCCGCATCTGCCGATGCACCGTGGTCAGAAACCCGTCCATGCTTTCCCGGACATAGCTTTCCTCGCGCGAGGAATGCGAGAACAGCTTGACCGTGGTGATGTTGGTATAGCTGTCCACCACCCGGCCGGTCATCACCGCCCGCGCATCCGCCTGCGCCTGCGATACCGCCCCGATCCGCGGGATGATCCACCACAGAAGCAGCCCGTAGGCCACGCCCCAGGCCGCGAAAGGCAGCGCCAGCCAGCCATCGGTCGAGGCGGCGAGAATCAGCGCGCCGATGAAATAGACGCTGACATAGACCAGCACATCCATGAACTTCATCGCGACTTCGCGCACCGCAAGCGCGGTCTGCATCAGCTTCGTGGCGATGCGCCCGGCGAATTCGTCCTGAAAATAGCTCATCGACTGGCGCAGCAGATAGCGATGCGCCTGCCAGCGGATCCGCTGCGGGAAATTGCCCATCAGTGTCTGGTGCATCAGAAGCGAGAAGATCAGCTGCAACAGCGGCAGCCCGATCAGCAGGATCACGCCCATCAGGATCAGGCGCTGGTTCTCAGTCGCCCAGAACCCGGCCGGATCGGCGTCCGACAGGCGGTTCACCAGATCGCCCAGATAACCGAACAGCACGACCTCGGCCACCGCGATCAGCGCCGACGAGGCCGCCATGCCCAGCATGTAGGGCTCGGCCCCGCGTGAAAAATACAGCATGAAACGCCACAACCCGCGCGGCGGCATGCCGGGCGGTTCTTGCGGATAGGGATCAAGCCGGTTCTCGAACCAGCGGAACATGGCAACACCTGTTTTTTGCGGACCCGCGCCGGGAACAGGGCGCGAGGTCGGGGAAGATGATGGTTTCGCCGCCGCGCGTCAACCCGCGAAGGCGGCAGGGTTCGGGCGCGGGTGCCTAGCCCGGCGCCATCGCGGCCAGCGCCTCGACATCGCCGCGGGCCAGCGCCGGCGTGGCGCGCGCGATCGCCTCGACCGGCCAGTCCCACCAGCCGACCGCCATCAGCCGGGCGATCTGGTCGGGGGCAAAGCGCATGCGGATCACCCGCGCGGGGTTGCCGGCGGCGATGCAGTAATCGGGCAGCGCGCCCCGCACCACCGACCCCGCCCCCACGATCACGCCGCAGCCGATCCGGGCGCCCGGCAGCACCGTCACCCCGTCGCCTAGCCAGACGTCATGACCGATCACCGTATCGGGCAGGTCGGTCATCTGCGCGAAATAGCCGGCCAGCCGGTCATGATCGAAGATCGCGAAAGGATAGGTCGAGATCCCCGCCATCGGATGATTGGACGAGGCGGTGATGATCCGCACCCGGTCGGCGATCTGCCCGAAGCGGCCGATCACCAGCCGCTCGGGCGCGCCGGCGAAAGTATAGGGTGCCAGCCGCAGCGCCCAATCCTCGGGCGGCTCGAAGCTGCTGGCATAGGTATAGGCGCCGATCTCGATATTCGGGTTGTCGATGACGCGGTTCAAATGGACGAGCCCGGGGTTCACCCGGCCGTCGAGAAAGCGCATCGGATAGACGGAGGTCGCGTCAAGAAAGCCCTTGGGCATGGATTGTCCTTTCGTATCTGACGGGTCGGTTCAGATGCGGGACTTGTCCATGACACTTTTCTCCTGATCGGGCGTTTCGGAAACGCTTCCGCAGCGGGACATAACACGATTCCGCCCCGGATACAAACCGGGCCTGCGTCACAGTCCGGCCGTCACAGATGCCGCGTCTCGGGCGCCGGATTCCACCAGTTGTCATGCGCGCCGTCGGCCCAGTAGACCGGCGCGGCGATCAGTTCGGCCTCGGTCGCGTCGTCCAGCGCCGGGACGAAAACCTGCACGAAGCGGCCGCCCATTTCCGCGATGTCGCCCTCGGTCCACAGCCGGGTGCCGCAGCGGACGCAGAACCAATGATGCATGTCGATATCCGCCCCGTCCGCGCGCGGGGTTTCCGCGATCGTGTCCCGGCCCCGGACCAGCCGGAAGCCGCCGGGATCGGGCAGGCGCATCTCCCAATAGCGGGTCTTGCGGCAAAAGCTGCAATTGCAGCGCATCGTCCCCTCGGCCAGGTCGCCATCCGCCTCAAAACCGACCGCGCCGCAAAAGCAGCTTCCGTGATAGGTCTTCATGATGCGGCCCCGTGATGGACGGCCTCAATGTTGTTGCCATCGGGATCAATGACGAAGGCGGCGTAGTAACCGGGGCTGTATTCCGGCCGCGGTCCCGGCGCGCCATTGTCGCGGCCGCCCGCCGCCATCGCCGCCTTGTAGAAGGCATCGACCGCCGCGCTATCCACGGCCACGAAGGCGACATGACAGCCGGTCGTGGCGGGTTTACCGGTGCCGATCCAGAAGAACGGATTGCCGTCCCGCCCCAGCCCCAGATGGGCGCCATGGCCGCCGGTCATCTCCTCGGTCACCTCCATCACGACAGCGATCCCCAGCGGGCCAAGCGCCGCCAGATAGAAATCCCGCGCCCGGTCCAGATCCGAAACCGCCAGTCCGATATGGTCGATCATCACATGCTCCTTCGCTCAATACCGGCGCAGGATGGCCCGACCCTGCTGCCAGTTTGCGTCAGCAACCTAGGGCAGCTTTTCGTCGAAGAAGCCCATCGTCCGGTCCCAGGCCAGGGTCGCGGCCTCGGCGTCATAACGGGGCGTAGTGTCATTGTGAAAGCCGTGGTTGACGCCCTCATAGATAAAGGCCTGATATTCCTTGCCGTTCTCGTTCAGCGCGTGCTCATAGGCCGGCCAGCCCGCGTTGATGCGGGTGTCGAGCCCGGCATAATGCAGCATCAGGGGCGCCTCGATCTTCGGCACGTCTTCGGTCTCGGGCTGCCGGCCATAGAAGGGGACCGAGGCCGCCAGATCGGGGAATGCCACCGCCAGCGCATTGCAGACCCCGCCGCCATAGCAGAACCCGACGCAGCCGACCTTGCCGGTGCTGTCGGGGTGATCGCGCAGGAAGGTATAGGCGGCGAAGAAATCCGCCATCAGCTTCGCCGGGTCGAGGCCGGCCTGCATCTCGCGGCCCTGTTCGTCATTGCCGGGATAGCCGCCGACCGAGCTCAGCCCGTCCGGCGCGAAGGCCAGATAGCCCGCCTTGCCGACCCGTCGCGCCACATCCTCGATATAGGGGTTCAGCCCGCGATTCTCGTGAATGACCAGCACCGCCGGCAGTTTCCCCCCGACATCGGCGGGGCGCACCATCAGGCCGCTGATGGTGCCGTTGCCCTCGGGGCTTTCATAGCTGACCGTCTCGGTACGGATGGCCGGATCATCGGCGGGCACCTGCTGGGCCAGCGCGTAATTCGGCTGCAGGGCCTCAAGGATCATGGCACCGGTGACACCGGCGGCGGCATATTGGCCGGCGCGGGTCAGAAAATCGCGTTTGCTGATCTTGCCATGCACATAGCCGTCGAAGATTTCCAGAATTCGGGGGTCGAAATCCGATGCCTGCTTGCGGGGTCCTTCGGTCATTGCGTCCTCCTGTTCATGTAACGTCGTGATCGGGGTTCGCCCCGGGCCATGCCAGCCTGACACCTTCCCCCTCAATCAATCTGCAACGGCGGCGAGGCGCTAATGGCCGGGGTGGATCATTCCGGCGTATTCAGCCTCACTGACATGTTCCATCCAGTCGACGGCCTTGCCGTCCAGCATTTCCTGAACGGCGATATGGGACATGGCGGCATCCGGCGCGGCCCCGTGCCAATGCTTTTCCCCCGGCGCGAACCAGACCACGTCGCCCGGTTCGATCCGGTGGATCGGGCCGCCGTCGCGCTGCACAAGCCCGGTTCCGGCGGTCACGATCAGCGTCTGGCCCAGCGGATGCGTGTGCCAAGCCGTGCGGGCACCGGGCTGAAAGGTGACGAGCGCGCCTGCCGCCCGCGCCGGCGGTTCGGTCTGCAACAGCGGCTTGACCGTGACCGCGCCGGTAAACCAGTCCGCCGGTCCATCCTGCGCCGGCCGTTCATCCCGTTTGAATATGCGCATCCTGTCCTCCGCCTGACTGCCGGCCGCGCAAGGGATCATCCCCGGCCGGCCGTGAACGCGACACCATGATACGCCTTTCGCGCGCAGGGTGCGACAGCCGCGCCGTCCGGCTCCAAATCGGTGATGAGGTCGCGGACAACCCGCTGCTTTCGGCGGCTCTTAGGCTTCCGGCAAGGCGATGCATGTGGCAGGTGTCGCAAGTTCCACGACAACGGCGCCAATCGCCTGCGGGGGCTGAAGGTTTCGCTTTGCCCCGTCGCCTGTCGTCTAGATCTGCGGTTGTTCGTGGGTCGCGCAATGAATGCCGCCGCCGACCTCGCCCAGCGGGTCGATGTTCAGCGTCACGACCTCGCGGTCGGGGTAAAGCCCGGCCAGGATTTTCGCGGCTTCGGAATCCGAATCGGTATCGCCGAACGCGGCCGCGATCACCGCATCATTACAGACGTAATAGTTCACATAGGACGAAACGAAATCGTCGCTGTCGATGCGGATGTCGTCGGGTTCCGGCACGGTGACCAGATCCAGCCGCCGGCCCCGGGCATCGGTCGCGCCGGCCAGAATCGCATGGGTCTCAAAAGCGGCTTTGGACCAGGGATCATCGCGATCAATCTTTTCACCCATTTGGATGACCACCTTCCCCGGCTGGACAAAGCGGGCCAGCGCGTCGATGTGATAGTCGGTAATGTCGGCGCCGACGATGCCCGGCGCCCAGATCACCTTTTCCGCCCCCATCGTATCCAGCAACATAGCCTCGATCTGCGCTTTCGTGCCGCGGTTGCGGTTGGGGTTGATGAAACTGCTTTCATGGGCGATCAGCGTGCCCTGCCCGTCGGTTTCGACCCCGCCTGCCTCGCCGACCAGTCCGGCATCGAAGACCCGCAGCCCCAGCCGTTCGGCCACAAGCGCGGCGATCCTGCCGTCATTCTCATGCGTCTGCTTGTTGCCCCAGCCATTGAAGTTGAACTGGGTCAGCGCAAGACCACCCTTGCCATCGACGACAAACGCCGGCCCCGAGTCGCGGCACCACAGATCGTCCGTCGGGATGTCCCAAAGCGCGACCCCGCTGGCGACGCGGCGCCGGATATCGCGGTGATGCTCGGCCGCGGCCATGATCACCACCGGCTCGAACTCGAAAATCGTGCTGGCGATTTCGGCGATACAATCCTGCAGATCATACAGAAAATCTTCGTCATCATAGACCCGCCGGCTGACCGGCCATTGCATGAAGGTCCGCTCATGCGGCACGGTTTCCTCGGGGTAGAAGAAACCGGCCGCCCGGGCACCGCCCCGCTGCGCGCCAGCCGTTTGGGCCAGCGCCGGCTGCATCAATGCCGGGGCGCCGCCCAGCGTGGCCATCATCTGTATCAGCTTGCGTCGTGACATCACCGGCCAGCGTCCTTTTCTCCATGCAAGGGGGCCTGCCGCCTGCGGAATACGGTCGAAAGGCGCTGTGACCCGCATAAGGCGCGCCGATCACCACATGGCGCCGATCGACGGAATGGCCCGGGCGGCCCCGTATTCCGCCCGGACCTTCAGCCGATCAATAGCCGGTTTCGGTCGCGGCCTCGTCGATCAGATCGGCGATCTCCTCGGGGTGCGAGGCAAGCGAGGCGTGGCTCGCGGCCAGTTCGATGATCCGCTTGGGGTTCATCCGCTCGGCCATCATCTTCTCGTTGTCCGGGTTGATCATCCGGTCATGGGTCGAGATCTGATACCAGACCGGCTTGTTCTTCCACGCCGGCGCGGTGACGTTGTCGCCAAAAGTGCTGGCGAGCGGCGCCTTTTGCGTCACTGCCATCACCAGCGCGTCGCCCTCGGGCAGGTCCTGACAGAAGCTTTCGCGGAACTTGTCCTGCTTGATCCACAGATAGCCGTCACTGTCCGGCGCGATGTTCGGAAATGCCTCGGGCGGTTTGGCCTGGCTGATCCCGCCCGGACTTTCGCCGGCATCGGGCGCGAAGGCCGCGACATAAACCAGCCCCTGCACATTCGGCAGGTCGCCCATCTCGGTGATAACCGCGCCGCCATAGGAATGGCCGACAAGGACCACCGGACCCTTGATCTGCTTGACCATCTTGCGGGTCCGCTCGGCATCATCGGCCAGCGAGGTCAGCGGGTTCTCGACCGCGTGCAGGTCGTGATAACCGCGCTTGTGCAACTCCTTGATGACGCCGGCCCAATGGGCGGCACCGCCCCAGAAGCCGTGAACGAGAACGATCGCGGGTCTTTGTGGCATGGAAACCTCCTGCTCGCTGCGTGCAGCGGATATTGATCTGCTCCGGGACGGCACATGGCCACAAGGGGGCCTGACAAGGTGGCGGCGGCTCCACGCGCTGATGATGAATATTCATCTTGCATGGATAGCCCGTGCAGGTTCCTCCGGAACAGCGTAGAAATCAAGCCCGAGAACGCCGGCTATCCGTTCGGTCATCCGCCCGGATCCGCCTGCTTGATTATCCCCCATTTATCCGGGCCACCCGTGCGGTCACGGATCGAAATCCCTTACCCACGTTGCTTACCACGGCCCCGATGATATCCGCCGAGAACCGTGGTACGGTCCCAAGAACATTTCAAACCCACCGTCGGCCCCACACCGATCATGGACCGGAATGCGCGCAAACAGAGCTTTTTCCCGCGTCAGGCTGACACGACAAGTGACTTGCCGTTCTTCACGTGTCGGGCGGTAAGTTTTTGTCCCGTCTTTCCGGATGCTTTTGGGCGCGCGGAAGGCGCGATATATTCAGGATCGGATAGTTCGGGGAATAGGCTATGGATTTCCCACAACGCATATACGCCGACGGACTTCAACGCTTCTGGTCCCGGGTAAAAGCTTTCGCTCTCGGCCCCGTTCGAAAACACGATTTCATGGCGGTCAAACAGGATGTGGAAATATTCTACCTCCGGCAACGCTTCCGGCACACCGACGCCCGGCAGTTGCAGAAGGTGTTTGGCGGCGACCAGAATCTCCCGTTCTCCAAACATCCGTAGGACGATTTCAGAGCGCACAAGAATACGGTGCTGCGGTGAGACGATCAGGTCCGATGCAGGAGTGCCCGCTCCCAACGCATCTTTGCGGATGTGAATAGGGCGCAGATGCGGCATTGCGGCTTGTTGATCGGCGGAAAGCTTACGGCGACCAATCCAGCGAATGGGCTGTCCGCCATGGTCGCGGGTGATCACCAGATCACCCACACGAAGATCTTCAACGGCAACGTCCCCCGCAGCAGTCAGAATAAGCGTGCCGGACGTAAAACACGGAAGCGTACCACCGCCGTCATATTTCGGATAAGGCAGCGGTTCGGCCTGCGACGTCCGCGCGCTTTGGATTGTAATGGATTCTCCCGGCGTCAGGGGAATTGTTGAAATCAGTCCCTGAACAGGGCCAACATCATTACCGTAATCTTTCCCGTCAAGTCTGTAAGTGACAAGCTGTGCGCCCGTTTGGTTCGGCTTCGTATACATTGTATAAGCGCCGTTGATCAATGCGTCGGGATGGTAACCGCCGCCTTTGATATACTGGGCGTTGCTAACTTCGTTGAAAGCAGTGTTCGAGTTGGGAAAGGTGTTAGGGCTTCCCGGCGGTTTGAAACTGCCGGTATCGTTATCCTCGATGGTGATCTTGATCGGAACGGCGTCCGGCTTCAAGGTAATGACAACCGGCTTTGTGGCGGTTGGCGTCGCGCCGTTAGGCAACGTTATGGTCCCTAACGCGCTTTCGGCCGGTAACCCGTCATAAACCACACCATTGTAGGTGTAGGTAAACGAGTCGGCTGTGTACACATTGACTGAGAAAAAAGGCACTGGTTAACTCCAAATCACTATCTTCCTATCACCCGGAACGATACCCTCGCCCGAGCATTGTTTTTTATAATTATTAGTGGATTGGGCGACTCTTGTCCACTCTGCGCCCACAATGGTTAACGCTCGGAAGCATCGCGCCTCCCCCTTCCCCCGGCATACGAAAAAGCCCGCCCCTTTCGGGACGGGCTTTCAGATTTGCAG
>NZ_JBHUEN010000029.1:0-61319 GCF_042680785.1 Paracoccus pacificus | reverse complement strand
TTACGCCGCCCGCAGCAGCACCATGCCGCCGCTAACGTGGACTAATTTCGCACCGCCGTTCTCAGACAGACGACAAAAGGTGTCAGATGTCAGCGATTCTTGACTCAACCAGCTCCAATTTCTTGGACATTAGCTTGGTGTCTGTCAGGCACTTCCACCCCAAACGTCGAGCATTTCCACCCCATTTCTTGCCGACCGCTCTCAGCAACTGTCGCCACCATTGCAGGTTTGACGGCCATCCTAATCAATGTCACCGGGTTCTGAGGCAGCGCGCCCCGAACCGGCCATCGCCAGCTGTTCGATTTCCTGATCTGCGAGCCCAATGCCGTGGTCGGGCGGCCATCCGGGGTCATGATGGCGGAACCGTGAAGCGAGCCGAGGGCCTCAAACAGGCCAGGGATCACCCGAGCGTCGCTTTGGTCGTCGGCTTCGGAGAAGTCGAACAGGCCGCCGGGATGCGGGATCGCGAAGCCGGATGACAGCGCGCGTTTCACGCAATAACCAGACCGAGCCGCGCCGCTGGATACCATTGAAGGCCGCGCGCTGCCGGTCCTGGCAGCAGAGAGAAAGAACCCCACGCTTGCTTGAGGCACCTGCTCCGTCGACCGGCTTGGGGGTAAGTACTGCAGATGTCTCAGCAGAGAATGGAAGATTATTCGATAGACGACACGAAATTCTTCCACTATGATGCCGTTTGCAGGCCGTAAAATACAGGGCATATATAAAAATATGGAAGATTCAGAAAAAAATAGGGAAGATTTCATCCACTTAGCACGGGTCGCGCTGTCTGATCGTCAGCAAGATGTGTATGCATTTCTTAACCGCCTTGCCAAACGGACCGAAGATCGCGACTTCGCGAACTCACTCGTGGAGCTGTTGCGCAAGCGCCCGACCCGTTCATCAACCCTGCGCCGCTCTCCTACCGTGGCGTTACCCGTAGATACGGATAGCCGATTCCAGCTGTTGCGGGCGGAGGAGCACCCGACTCTTCCGCATGAGCCCATTTACGCTGACGGCGTACGAGACATGCTCAAGCGCCTAGTCGATGAACGAAAGCAGCTCGAAGCGCTAACTGAGGCCGGTCTGGAGCCGACCCGTACAGTCTTGTTTACCGGACCGCCCGGGGTCGGCAAAACGATGGCGGCGCGATGGGTCGCTCGCGAACTGGACCGGCCACTTCTGATTCTGGATTTGTCCGCAGTGATGAGCAGCTATCTGGGGCGGACGGGTACAAATTTGCGTCACGTTCTCGACTATGCAAAGTCGATCGACTGCGTGCTTCTAGTTGATGAGTTGGACGCTATCGCCAAGCGCCGTGATGACGCAGCCGAGATCGGCGAGCTGAAGCGGCTAGTGACAGTTCTGCTGCAGCAACTGGATGACTGGCCGTCGTCAGGCCTTCTCCTAGCGGCAACCAATCATGAGGAACTCCTAGATCCCGCAGTATGGCGACGCTTCGAGGAACAAGTCGCATTTGGCCTGCCCGAACGTGAGGCGGCGCGCGCTTTCGTCAACAGCCTCCTAGAGTTTGTTGAGCCAAATGCGAGCGAATGGTCGGACGTTCTATCGCTCGCATTGGCAGGGCAATCTTTCAGCGACATCGAGCGCAAAGTGAATAGCGCCCGGCGCTCGGCGGCACTCAATGGGAGAAAGATCAGCGATCACCTGGCCACTCTGCTGTCGGCCAATGATTGCCCCAAGAATGAGCGTATCGACTTAGCAGTGCAGCTCGCCAAGTCTGGTCTCGTATCACAGCGGCGTGCGCACGAACTGACAGGTGTGGCACGCGAGACAATCCGCGACCGCCTGCGTTCAAAAGGTTTTCTAGCGAAAGATTTGGAGTGAGGCGATGGCGAAGCAGAACTTTCTTCTAGGTCGCGGCGAGCGCCTGACTTCGGATGTGACAATCAAGGGCGGGGGCGGCCCAAAGGCCGCGCCGTACACGTTCGAGGAGGCGAGACGCCGCTTGGTGCCAATGCTTGATCAAGCGGTCGTCGATCTTGATCGACTGCCGGCCGATGCCTATCCAAACGATCAAGCAATCGTCTCACTCACCCTCAACCCCGAGTACATTGCCAAGTCCTACTTCCCTACGGACCTATTGCGTGACGTAGGGATCGAGGTTGTTGGTAGCCGCCCCCGAAAAGTGAGGCCCGAGAAGCGCTCCCGTGACCGCGAGCCAGTCGATGCGATGACAACGGAATTATTCGCCCGCGGCTCGCGAGCAGCGCTGCGACATTGGAGCGAGGGTTTGTCCCACTGGGCGTCCAACCGCCGAGGCGCAGATGACCTAGGATCCATCGAAGCCATCGCCGCGCCGTCACCGCGCGACAAAATCAAGGGTAGCATGCCAAGTGAAGGTATCCTTCCCATGGAGGTCGTACTTCACGCGGACGGCATGGAGGGAGAGGCAGACATATTGGCTGTTTTCCAGCGGTTTTTGCGCTCCCGCGACATTCCTATCGAGTTCGGACGGCGCTTTTACGCCAAGGGCCTTTGCTTCTTGGAACTGGACGCTCCCGCCGAGCGAGTCGAAGAAGTCGCAACTTTTTCGACTGTGCGTGCTTTGCGCAAGATGCCAGAACTCCGTGTCCTGCGTCCAATGATACGATCACCTGGTCTGCCGACCGCCCGCCCAGACCTACCTGTCGATGCACCGATTTCGAACGATGTTCGCGTTGCAATCTTCGACGGTGGGGTGCCTGCAGGTCACCCGATCACGCAATGGGTTACGCCTTACGAACTACACGGAATGCGCCCGCCAAGTGGGGAGTTCCACGAGCACGGCGTAGCGGTTAGCTCGGCGGCTCTGTTCGGCACGTTGGATCCGCGGCGCCCAGCACCTCGGCCATTTGCGCCGATCGACCACTACCGGGTCCTCGACGACGATCCAGCCCAAAACCTTCATGAGCTCTACGAAGTTCTTGAGCGAATAGAGGGTGTTCTGTCTAGCCAGACCTACGACTTCATCAACCTGAGCATCGGCCCGAGTCTTCCAATCGAGGATGACGACGTGCACGCTTGGACAGCCGTCCTTGATGATCGCCTATCCAACACGTCCACACTAGCGGCCGTAGCGGTCGGGAATGATGGGGAAGGCGACGCGATCCTCGGCCTTGATCGCATACAAGTTCCAGCAGACTGCGTGAATGCCCTAGCCGTGGGCGCTTGCAACACCCCCGATAAGGATTGGCAACGGGCCCCTTACAGCTCCAAAGGGCCGGGGCGCAGTCCTGGCCTGATAAAACCCGATCTGGTCGGGTTTGGCGGCTCAATAGAGCGACCGTTCCTAGTATTAAGTCCCGACATGACCCCCGCCGTTGTCGGTACAGGAGGGACATCCTTCGCGACCCCAAGCATTGTACGCATGGCTAGCGGAGTACGGGCACATTTCGGCACGAATCTGAATCACCTCGCAATCCGTGCGCTACTCGTCCACACTGCCGAGCGCAGTGATCACGACATTCGCGAAGTCGGATGGGGCCGGGCAGCGCAAGAGCTTGACGACATCGTGCTGTGCGCCGATGATGAAGTCCGTATCGTCTATCAAGGGGAGATATCCCCGGCAAAATATATTCGCGCTGCAATCCCAGTTCCTGCTGGAGAAATTGCTGGCATGGTATCTCTCTCCGCGACGGTCGTCTATAAATCTCAGACGGACCCTCACCATCCAGGAAATTATACCCGCGCGGGCCTCGAAGTTACGTTCCGACCACATGACGAACGCTTCACCAGGGATGGGCAGGTACATCCAGACTCAAAGTCATTTTTCGGCTCATCTCCGAGCGGTGCCGGAGAGGACGAGCTTCGCCGTGACGCGATGAAATGGGAAAACTGCCTTTACGCGACTAAACGAATGCGAGGCAGTTCGCTGCTGAACCCAGTATTTGATATTCATTATAATTCGCGAATCGAAGGTCGGAACTTCTCGAGCGCACCGAAGCTGCCTTATGCGCTCGTCGTGAGCGTACAAGCAAAGGGCATAGCCGACCTATACGATCAGGTTGTGCGGAAGTATGCTACACAGCTAGAACCACTGCGACCGATACTCGACGTGCCGCTGCGCACATAGGAACATGTCCAGACACCATCACCACATTATCCGCGCGTTTCTACTTCCGATCATCACTGGTGCGCGCCCTGTCAGTTTGCGCGTATGCGCGGATTAGGATGCTTGCTACGGTGCGCGTGAACGTCCCTTATGCCACGGTGGCTCGACTAAAATCTAAACGGCGGGATCAGCTCAGATAATCTGTTCCGGCTTCGCTCTCATATAGCATCTTGATCGATGTCGCCGCCGCGACCGCAGCGCGCGTCGATGCCTCGGTGAGATCCAGCGCGCGAAACTTGTCGCCGATCTTGGCTACCGCCTCAATCCGTCGATACTGGCTTCCGAAGGCCTCCGCGTAGTCGGCCAGCCCCTTCAGCTTCGGAATCGCGTCACCGAACTGGATGCCGTGCGGGTCGATGATGTCGGCGGCGACCGTCCCGTCGGGCAGCCGTGCAAAGAATACGAAGTCTGGCCTGACGATCTTCGGGCTGCCGCCTTCCTCGTAGATGACGCCAAGCGAGTCCTGACTGGCGCGCGACGGATTGCGATACCAGCCGACCGTGCCTGCCCGCGCCAGCTCGGCCTTCACCACCTCGCCTTCCCAGGAATTGAAGTCCTCGGGGAAGTTGCCGTCGTCGTCGCACAGCAGGTGCTGGGCATACTGCGGCAGCGGCGTCTCGGTTCCATTCGCTTCGCGGAGCGTCGTCGGCTGCATCCAGGATGTCGGCCGTGCCAGATCGACCGGCATCGGCTCGGAGCTCATCTCGCGGATCTGGCGATAGACGTCCTGACGCTCGTCGGAGAGGCTCTTGATCTCGACCCGGTAGCGACTGAGCCATTGAGTCGCCAGCTTCTCGGTCTCGGCTTCAAGCGTCTCTTTTACGTCGGGAATCAGCCCCAAGGCCGCGATCATGACATGGGCGTCGATCAGCGCGCCTTCCAGGTCGTCCGGATTGCCTTCGTTCCGCGCGAGATAATCGCTGTAGGACGTCGCAAGATCGGGGCTGATCGCACGCCCGGCGCGGCGATACGCATCCTCGATCACGGCATGGTCCGCTTCCTCGAGGAAGTCGTCGAATGACACGCCCCCGCCCTTCAGGTCGGCCTTCAAGCTCTTGCCTTCGACGGTCAGGACCGACTTGCGGGCAGCTTCGATTTCCGCCTTGAAGCGCGCCCGGAGACCGTCGAGCACCTTGTGCATCTCCGCGTGGGCTGCCTTGCCCGCATCCGCCAGCAGACCATCCATGGCAAGTTCATGCGCCAGCGAAGTGAGCCGCTTCACAGGGCGGGCATGCCGCTTGGGCAAGGTCTGGGAAGGTAGCGAGAGGAACTTGTCCCACACGTCACCCGGGATGGTCGGGTTCGGCTTCAGCTCCACCGGATTGATCAGGACGCGACGGCCGGGCAGTTCGTCGCCTCCGTCCCCGCCCGACATCAGGGCCTTGGCGATATCCGACACCGATGCTTCGTCGAAGAATGGCAGCAGGCAGTCGACCGAGTTCAGCCGATCGTTGCCGGGAATCCGCCGCGCCAGGGGCGTGCGCACCATCCGGCCCAGAAGCTGGGTGATATGCGTCCTGTCCCGTGCGGGCCGGAACGAGACCATGACTTCGGCGCGCGGGCAGTCCCAGCCGGTGCTGATCGCATCCTTCGCGATCAAAACCCTGATCCAGGTCGATTCCTGCACACGTTCCGGCGAGATGTAGGGCACGGCATGGGCCCCGAAGGTCTGGGCGGTATGTTCCCCGAACACATGCGCCACCGCATCCTCGGGCAGGTCCGGCCATTGCGCATAGATGGTGTCGAGCGCCGCGCCGATATCGTTGTGATCGGGTGCGTTCGGCACCTGCAACACCATCAGCGGCAGAACGGTGTCGGCATCGTCCTGCTGCTGGCCATAGGCTTCCCAGGCGGCCGAGATTTCCTTCAGCTTATCGGTGCCGCGCCGGACGAGCACTGTATCGAACGCGCCTGCATCCGTGGGAACGTCGAGGATGATCGTGTCCTTCAGCAGGCCAGACGCCTGAACCTTGGCGGAATCCACCACCACATTGGGCAGGGTCGCGCGGCCCTGCATGTCGGACACCGCGGCGTTGAAACGCTCGACCGTGGCCGAGACGCCCCAGACGACCGGAATGCCGGGAACGGACCCCGAGCCGTTGATCAGCCGCTTGACGATGGTGGTCTTCTCGCCCGTGCCGGTCGCCGCGCGCATCCCGCGATGGGCCTCGTCCAGCACCAGGTAAAGTGTCAGCGCCGGATCGTCGATGGTGTTCTGGATCGTGTCCCAGATGGTGAAGGACCGGCTGTCGGGCATCAGCCGGATCTGGCCGTCCTTCTCGATCCCCTCGTCGTCGGGATCGTGCCCGCGAACCAGCAGGCTCGATTTGCCGAGCTTCTGCGTGTTCAGGAAATAGATCTTCCCCGGCTCCAGCGTCTCGCGCTGGAAGGTGTTCTGCACCACCACGAGGTCCGAAAGGGTCAGCCGGTCCGACGCTTCGAGCAGGCGGAAGCGCGACTGTTCGTTCAGCGAGGGATCGTCGCTGAACCAGATCACCACCGCGCCCGGATCGGGCTCGATGTCGTAATTGTCGTCGCCGTGGAACAGCGCCTCGAACACCGCCGCCGCCATGACGGTCTTGCCCGCGCCCGTGGTGGCGGTCAGCGAGAAGGCATGCCTGTCGCCGTCCTCGCGCCAGCGCCGCGACGCCTTCTTGAGGTTGACGAGCACGTTTTCGACGGCTTCTTCCTGATAATCCTTTAGCGTGAACTTCATGACTCAGCGGCCCATCGAGAAACGGAAGTTGGAGAGGTAGGATTCGTAGAGCCGCACGGGTTCGACATTATCCGGCAGCGCGCGGGCCACCGCCTGGAAGCGCCGGTCGTCGTCGGTGACGATATAGGCGATGCGCAGGCTGGGCTGGGCGGCGACCGCGTCGCAGAAGGTGCTTGCGTGGTCCAGATCGACCAGCAGGCCGTAGCTGTTGGCAACCTCCCATCCGGCGGCGGGCAGGTCGTCGATGCGTCGGCCTTCCGATCCGGCCCGCATCCACAAGAGCGGCGCGACGCGCTGGAAGGCGAGGTTGTGGCTGACGGCGACCGGGGTCTCATAGGTCAGGGTGAAGAACTCGGCGTTTTCCTCGAACCCCTCCGCCATCGGGAACTCGTCGGTGAACTTGTAGTCGCCCCTGATCTCCTCCCCGTCCGGGGTGCGGCCGGTGATGGCGGCACTGACGCGCGGCTTGGTGATATGGTCGCAGATGCCCCACTTCTCCCAATCCGGATCGCCCGGGCGCAAGCCCGCCTTGCGCAATGCGGCCTGTTCGTCGGCTGCCACCTCGTTGTTGGTGACCGAGATGCACCGCCGCCGCCCGCCATCCTGCCGGTTCAGCCGCATGACGGCATGGGCCGTGGTGCCGGAGCCCGAGAAGAAGTCGAGGATGGTGGCGTCGGGTTTGTCCGCGACGAAGAAGCGCAGGGCGTCCTCGACGGCATAGAGGGATTTCGGGAAGGGAAATTTCCTACCGGGAATGAGGAGCTTCTGGAGATTTGTCCCGCCTTGCTCAGCGTTATGCGACCCAATTCTCCATTGAGTGCCGGGGACAAATGTTGGCTGGTAGGCCCCATCATCCACGATAACCGAGTTATCTTGGCGACGGCCAACTATGGGAAATACGCCGTTGTCTACTTTGCTCTGCTCGCCCCTCTTGAGGTAGGTAATCGCGGTCCTACCTTCACGCCAGCCGCCCAATTTAGCATAACCCATTTTTATCAGCGCCCTCAGACTCTCTGCGCTATTCTGCCAGTTGCCTTCTGATCCGTCTGATCGGATAGGCCAAACAGAAAAGCTATCCTCAGGCGGCACAATATTATCCCAATCGTCACCAAAATAGGCATCACCGACCGAGTGGAACTCTGGCCCTTCATCACCAAGACGAACGAATACTGGGTAGAATTGATTGGGGCTGTCCTCACGTCGCGTATTAGAGCCTGAACGTAGAAGCTCAGCCCATCGAAGTCGCGATGCCCGCCGATCTTCTACAATTTTCCATTCATTCGACAAGGGCACCGCATTGGGGGCCGCGTCACCAAGCATAACAAAGAATAAATACTCGTCCGTTCTGCCAAATGACGATTGCCGTGTCGCACCCTTTGGGTTGATTGCGCTGGACACCATTTGAAATCTAGCATCTGGAAAAGTCTGCTCGATTAATAGCCCTAGACGCAGGTATTCCTTCTCGTCAATGGTCACTATCAGGACGCTATTTTCCGGGTTCAAGAGTTGCCTCGCTACAAGGAGCCTGCGCTCGATGAAGGCCAGCCATTTTGAGTGACGATAAAGGTCTTCTTCTCCGACGTAATCGTTGTTGTATTTCCAGTCCCGCGCCCCAGTATTGTAGGGCGGGTCGATATAGATCGCGTCGATCCTGCCCCGGTGCGTGTAGGTCAGGGCCTCCAGCGCATGGAAGTTCTCGCCGTTGATCACCGTGTGGAACGGCTTGTCGCCGCCGCGCTCCACCTTTCCGGTGCTGACAAGGCCGGGATAGATGTAATCGCGGAACTCGGCCACCACGACCAGATCGGCGACCGCAACCTCGGCCGTCTCGGGGGACTCCGCGTCGATCAGCGCCAGTTGAGCGCGTTTCGCGTTCCCCCTGCCGGCAAGCCGCGCCACGCGCCACAGCCGCTGGTCCCCGCGTTGAGTGGTGCCCCGCGGCGGCAGGATGCGCACCTTGTCGCCCCGCCGCACGGGCCGCCCGGGCAGTTCGACGCTCTCGGGCCGGTGCCGCTCGAAGTTCAGCCCGAAGGCCCGCCGCGACGCCAGCGCCTTGAACTCCCTCTCAAGCTCTTCCCCCAGCGCGCCGTCCCTGGCCTTGGCCCGTGCGATCAGATCCGTCAGACGAGACATGCCCGGCCCTCGTTCCCTTCAGTGCTACCGTGATGCCCCGCGCGCGACGTTCCGCACAAGACATCAGCGCGCCGGGCCGCGGGTGGCCGGTCGTGGAGCAAGGTGGTGGGGATCGCGTTCGCGGCTGTCATTCTATGCTTCGTCCTGTCAGGCGGCGACGAACTTGCCGAACGCCCTGCGAAAATGAGCTGACAGAACCGCCGTTTACCCGCGCAGACTAAACCGGGGGGCGAGGATGGCGCAAGCCGAATGGCGAACGCATTCCAATCCTCGGGCACTTCCCGCGCCAGAAACGATGGCTCCGTCCCGCCGGCTTTCAGAAGAGCGTCGACTGTCCCGTGTCGTCCACCCGCAAGACGCCGAGCAACTGCCATGTCTGGCGACGACTGGCCATGTTGCCTACACAGAACAGCATGCCTTTCCGCGGGTATGTTTCGTTGAACGTCTTGCTCATCCAGTCGAGCGTCGTCTGGTCGGTTCCCTCCCGTTAGTGGCCGTTGAAGAACATCGTCAATGTAAAGAATGCGTCGCGATCACAACCCTCGCTTCCGCTCTTCCAAGGCGACTCGATCTTTCAGCGCCTGCAGAATAAGTTCCTCGATTTCGCGCACGCGCAATCCGTGGTCCAATGCAAGGCGATCCACGAGCCAGGCGATTTCGGGGTTCTTCGGGCCATAGAGCGCCCAGTCTCGCAATTCGTGGCTGTCAGGATGGTGTGGTGTCGTCATGGTAATCCTCCCTGCTGGAATGCACCGCTGTCACGCAGCGGAATGTTCACGCCGAATAACAGGTCTGTCGGCAGCATTTCCTGATGATAGACGCGGACCATGCCGCGAGGGGTGTCCAGAGCCGGGATGCCGTCACGATCCAACCGACGGGCCAGATGCATCGGGGCCACAGCGTTTCGTTCCGCCAGCTGTCCAAGCGTAACATGATTGCGCTCGAAGCTGCGGAGGCTTTCACTGCTGATGTAGCCCTGCCGAAAGTTGGTGTCGGCATTGCGCTTCCTGACCTGCTGCAAAATGCCGACATCTCGCAGCGTTCTGACCGCGCTGAGGCTGATGCGCAGATATCTGGCTGCTTCGGCGAGATTTGGATCACCGTGACGGGGAGTGGGGACTTTCTGGCAAAACGCATCAGGCTGCAGGAACAAAGCCTGCAAACCCTTGCCCTCGCCTCTGGCAATCTGGCCCTGCAACTCGCCGCTGTGCCAGGCCGCGACGATTCTTGCGATACCGATCTTGCGGGAGGTGCTGAAGGTTTTCAGGGGCACAAACCCCGAGCCACCATCTGCAGCGGAAAGCGCCTCCACCGCGCGCAGCAGATCAGAGACTTCCGCCCGGTGAAGGTAACGGAGGGACGATCCGAAGCGAAGCGCCGAAAAAACGCCAAGCTCTATAAGCGACTTGACCTGCGAAGGTTGAATCCCAAGCATCCGTGCCGCATCTTGCAGATTGCACAGGCCCGCCCAAAAGCCCAACACATAGTCGAGATCGTCTACCGTAATTTCCGTAAGGGAACCGGCCTCATTGAGCGGAATCCCGGTGATATGCGCAAACAACCGCTTGAGGAAGGCAGTTCCCAGTTTCGCGCGTGCCCGGGCCTCATCGAACGTAATATGGGTGATCCCCGCTGGCCGTTCGCCGAGAACCTCCTGATCTGGCTTCACCGGATAATGCCGAAAAACGTATAGTCGAACCGCCGACAACATCTCTGTCAGTGCGGGGGTATCCTGTACGGTCCTGAGCCAGGCAAAAAATGGCCCGAGATCGGTCGAATAATATGGCCGGCCAGTTCGCGTCCGCCCGCGCAGGCAATCAAAAGCAGCGGCAAGAGCGTCCGGACCATTTCGAAGAACCTCAAACCCGTCATCGCAGGCGCGGCGTCCGCACTGGTGATCCACCGCTGACAGGTTTAGCGTCGTCTGTCCTGCCATCGTCAGACCAAGCATCAGGCAGGCACGGTGCAGATGCGTCAATTCGAGCGGCCGAAGCCAGTCATCCCTCGGACCTCTATGGATGCGCTCACGAATATAGGTTTCGAACAGGCTTTCATCCAGAATTTCCGGATCGCTGGCCGCCGAGATCAGAACTTGCTGGTGGCGGATAGCGAGCGACGCAACATTATAGGTCTCGTGGGCATGTGCCGCCGCAGGCATCTCGCAGAGCCTCGCGCCATGCACCGCGCAGCGATGCACGCAGGTGACGCACCATTCCAGGAGCTGAAAAACGCCAGAAGGTCCCTGTCCCTGCAGTGCCTCTGCGGCACAGATCGGACAAAGGCGGATGGTGGTGCGCCGGAACGCGCCGACTGAAGAGGTAGTGGCCCCGATGCGATAGCGCCCGTTGTCGAGCTTGCGCGGCGCCCAGAACCGCAATCCATGCAAATCCACGCCGGCCAAACGCGCCAGCGTCTGAAGCTGGTCGTCCTAACCCGAGCACAGGAACGGCCATCGCATCCCGAAATCCGAACAGAATTCTCGAGGGGGCGTCCCGTGATGCGCTGCCAGCCGCGAGACGTAGCTGGCTGGCATTTCGCCCAGCAGCAGGACGAGCGATCGGATCAGAGGTGCTCCGGTCATCGTGGTCCCCTCGGATCATCGGCACTGTGCATGGAATCATGATCCAGAACCTGCCGGGGGTCGATGCGGCGGAAGTCCTCGGCGATGAAGGGATTCAACCCATCGACCGCCGCCGAACGCATGTGAAAGACATCGGCGAAATGTGACAGGGACAGTCGTGCGTCCAGCCCATCGCGCGACAGCGCCATAGTGATGGCCTGCACCACCAGCTCGGCCATCAACCCGAACTCATAATCGGCGGCGTGGATCAGGCGCTGAGCGAAATTTTCGCCGGACAGATCCTCGTTGATGCCGATGCCTGCGCGACCGGTGTAACGTTGCACCAGATTGATGACGGCACCAACATTACGAAATTCGTTCAACCGGTCGATTTCGACCGGATAGAGGCGGCGGGCCAGCTGCGGATCCTGATTGATGAGGGTCTTGAACTCGGGCATGCCCGACAGGATCAGCCCCACCGGCCAGCGGCTGTTCTCCATCAGCGACTTCAACGTGTTCACCACGGATCGTCGCTCGTTCTCGGTTTGGAACCGCGTCAAATCCTGCGCCTCGTCGAGATGCAGGAACAGTGTCTGCCGGAACATCAATTGCTGGCGGACCATATCCCAGATCGTCGAGGCTGATTTGTCTCGGGACAGCGGATAGCCCGCCGCCTGCAGGACGGCGGTGCCAACGAATTTCATCGTCGCGGGCGACGGAACCTGCAAGCTGATCAGCTCGCAGATTTCCTGCGATGTATCGGTGCGGAGCAGCTCCCGATTGCTCCGGATCAGGTGCTGGATCGCGGTGGTCTTGCCGCTGCCCGAACGCCCGATCAGAACGATACCGCGCAGTTTCGAGGCGCTGCCATCGGCCATGTCGGCCCGCCGCTGCTCCAGCAGCATTCGAAAATACTCGTCGAGCTTGCGATAGGCGTCGTTCGGCACATAGGCTGCGCGCAGATCCTGAATGATGCGGCGCACATCGGTGCGGTCATTCGTCTTCATCGCTGAACCTCCATGTTTCCTGCGGCTCGTCGTCGTCATGTTCGGTATGGTCAGTTGGGGAACTCGATGAGGCGGTTCGGGCTGGGGGCCGCTGTAAAGGCGGAATGCTGTCCGACAGGAAGCCATCAATCTGTGGCCGGTGATTGTCCATGATGGGCCGGCCTTCCGCCTCGGCCTTCAGGTCGAGGCCGTAAAACGTCTCGGCTTCGGCGCGGCGTATCTCGGCCGCGCTGATATTGATCGGGCCGAGACGGCGCCATGCGCGCTGGTCGGCATCAAGTTCTTTGATGCGGGCAAACGCGCGATCAACAACGTCCTGCCTGAGCCTGCTGGCGTCGCGGTTGCTCTGGCGGATTTCAAAGACCGCCTGTTCCCATGCGGCGACAGAGACGCCCTCCATCCCGTCGATAACGGCCGGAACCGAGTGCCAGGCATCGCCATACCACACCGAAACATGCCCGAGATTTTCGGGGTCGAGCCGAATATCGAGGCTGTGCCCGCCGGAACGTTGGAAATGCCGGATCAAGCCCTCGGATTGGTAGTTGACGCCGCAGACCACCACACCATGTCGCCCCGGCTTGCGGTCGAGCTTGATACCGAGGACATGTCGCAGGCGATGCTGCCCGAGCGGCGGCGACCAACCGTGCTGGGTGCAGAGTCGCGTCCAGGCATCGTTCGGACAGGCCATTTCCAGGCCGCGATGCGGTTTGTTGTGATAGACGTCCACGACAAAGCGCACGAGAGCCTCGACAATGCTCTCAGCCGTATGCACCGTATATTTCTCGGAGGGATAGTCACCACGCTCGGTCGGGTTCGAGAACGTCCGCCCGGTCAGCAGCGGCATCAACATGGTGGCGAGCGTTCTGAAGACGCGCTCGATTCTGGCCCGCAGCTTGGGCACCCCTGCGACCGCGACCGAATAGCCGATACCCAGATCGGCGAGAGCTGCCTTGAATTCGGTATCGACGAGGGCAGCGCCGTTATCCACGACGACATGAAACAGATGCCCGTGTTGAACCCAGCCGGTTTCGCACCCCAGCCGGCGCGCGATGGCGGTCTTGTCGCGCATCGCCATCCAGATCGTTGCCAGCGCATCCTCGACACAGGGCGCTTTCGACAGTTTCAACGCCAGAATGCTGCGCGTGGCGGCATCGAAAGCGACACAGACCCAGTATCGTCCGAGCGCGAGATCACGCAGCCTGGTGTCGCTGATATCGTGGCCTCCTGCGGCGAGGATCGCCATCAGGTCGATTTCCCATTCATCCATCTCGATGCGTTGAAGCGGCACATCGACCGGAAGACCCGCACCGTAACCACCGAGGCGGTTCTTGGCCTCGGCAACGCCATGGCGCGCGGCGCAAAGTTCGAACTTGTCGATTTCCACCAGTCTGCGCCGGACAGTGCTTTCGGATACCTCCGGCATGGGGGGCAATCCGGCAGATCCAGCATCCGCATTACACCCGCGGATTTCAGCATTGATTGCCCGATGCAGTTCGGGAGCAAAAATCCGGTTGGGGTGCAGGTAATCCGCAAGCTTGCGTTGCAGGATCGTCTCCTGGTCGCGACCAATCTTGCGGGCATTGACGCCGTTGAACCGTGACTTCTTCACCAAGGCCATCGGATCGCGGGTCTTCTCCCAGACCCGAACCCATCCCATCAGGCTTGTGCGGCACGGGGCGGGCCTGAAGATCACGTCCGGCAGGGGTTTGCCATTCGTGGTCTGGCGCATCTTCTCAATGACTCGCTTTTCGAGTTCGGAGATAAAAGCCGAGCAGGATCGATCCGACCGTGAGACCTCGCCGCTGGCTTCGGCCGCGAGAAATGTTTCACACCAGTCGATCTTCCAGAACACCAGTTGCTGTTCCGCACGCGACAGCAGGGACAGCAAGCTGCGTCCTGCCATGGCGCGACGTGCGGCCTGACGACTGCCGAAATAACCGTATTCCACTTCGAAATTGCCCGAGTTGAACTGCCCTATCAGTTCGAGGTGGCTCAGGCTCATCGGCGGAGCCTCCCCGCCGAGCGGGCGCAGTTCGACGACATGCGGATCGATGCGCGCGACGACGCAGAGGGTGCCCTGCGCGATGACCGCATCGGCGCGGGACAGGCGCAGCATCGTCATGGCCAGTCCTCCGGCGGCAGCAGGACAGTCGCAGATGTGATGCGGCTATCGAGATCGGCTCGGGTCAACCCAGCATGGATGGCCCGGACCAATGCGCGGAATGCCCGACCGCCCAAGCGGCTGTCGGCGACGACATCCGCGATGCGGAAGGGCTGCTTCTGCGCCGCCAGCATATCCCCGACAATCCTGTCCGCTTCCGGATCGGGGCACGCGCGGAACATCTGCAGCAATTCGGCATTATGCACCACAGCAGCGGGAAGGGTCTTTTCCGTGACCAGAACGACTTCATCGGCGAAGCGGGGCGGCAGGTTCGTGCGGATACGGGCAAGCGTATCGCGAAAGCCAATTCGCTCGGTGCGCGCCTGTGGCTTGACAGCAATTGCGACACGACGGCCATCGTTGAACTCGGCCAGATAGTCGAAGACGTGATGGGCTGTCCGACCCCATTTGTCCGTGAAGGCGATTTTCGGCGGCTGGTCCCACAGGTTCCACAGATCATTGCGCGCCAGCAATAGCAGCGCCGTCTGACGTTCCAGATTGCTCTCATAGATGATCTGGCGGGGTCGGGCCTCCGCCGGAAGATGAGCCAACAGAAAGCCGCGCGAGCTGGATTTGGACCGTGCCGGAAAGCTGCGCGTTCCAGTGCTGCGCTGTGGAGGCTGCCAGGGCGTTTTGTCATCGTCGTCGGACATGTGTCATCGGCCAGGTGGCCAGCGCTCGCCGGCCGCCAACGGCCCTCCTTCATGGATTTGGGTGTGCGGGACCGGCGCGCCAGATCACCTGCACGCTTGACCGGTCCCGGAATATGGGTCATGAAAGAGGTGTATCGGGCTTCACTTGATACACCGAAGAAGGCCTTGAGGGTTGCCGCCCTCTTGGCCTTTTCCTTTTCTAGGTCATGGTTCGCCTCCCTGATAACGATCCGGGAACAGCGCCTCCGGCGTGGTGCCGATGGCGCCGGCAAGTGCATTTTCGATTCTGCGGGAGCGATTGCAGCCTTTTCCCACCAGCGTCAGCGCCGCATCCGACACGCCGAGTTCACGGGCGATACGGGCCAGCGAAGTGCCCCGAATACGCAGCTCGGCCTTCAGGCGCTCATGCGCATCCAGATCTTGTTTCGACGGCGTCCGCATCAGCCGGTGCCTCCATATCTCCTTCGTCGGGCCGCTCTCCCGACATCAGACAGCTAAGGAAGCAAAGCGCGGTAGGTCAATATCAACGCCTTGTTTAATAAAGAAAATAACCGGCACGAACGTGCTGATCGGTCCGGTACGTTCGTGCTGACCCGATAATTCCTCCAAAGAATCAGCGCGTTTGAAAGCAAAGGAACTTAAGCTCTTGCGATGCAGAAATCTTCTGGTGGCCGGGTATCATGAGCAGGCAGCGCGCCGACTACGAGAGAATCGTCCGCACGGTCGGAGCCACGCGGCTCCGCGCGATTCGTGCAAAGGCCGGGCAGAGCCAGGCTGAATTTGCCGAACGCCTCGGCTTGGGCGTAAAAACCTACGGCAATTACGAGCGCCAGCAGCGGGAACTGCCGCAATCAACACGGTTGGCGATTATCGACAAAATCGACGCAGATCCGCTTCCGGCCGAGGCACTGTATGCGGCTCTGCGTGGCGAGCCCATGCCCACGCCCGGAACAAAGCGAGTGAAGAGCCGGGAAGGCGCGTCCTTCTGGGCGACTCTTCGCACCGAATGTCGCGCGTTTCGCGAGCAAACCTACTCTAAGCCCGCGCGCGTCATGCTGTTCCTGCGCGACCATGTCTACGTCGCCGCAACGGCCTATTTTTCACTCAAGAACCTTGCGGTCATGGTCGATATCCCCTTTGGCGTCGAGGTAAACGGGGTCGATTGGGTGCTGCTCGCCTCATTTGTCGTCATCATGATGCTGCTCATCCCCGTGATCAGCGGCTTTCCGGCAACAAAGGTCGCGCGGCATCTTCTAGGGCGTTCATGACACCGACATCACCAGGATCGGGAAACTGCAAGCCGGATGCGCGCATGTCGCAGCGCCAATAGATCCGGCTGAGGCCGGGCGGCATGGCAACCATTGAGACACCGGCGTTTCTCAGCCGGATCGCCAATGCGCCCTGTGGTGTGCGCACCAGCGCCGAAAGCTGGCCGATGGAAAGGAAGACATCTTCGAAGGCTGCCAGAGAGGAGGAGTGCACCACAGCCATGCCTGTGCGGCCTGCATCGGATATCCTACCCGCACACAAAAAACCGTTCTCGATCAGATAGAAAACCGTCTTTGGCGTGATCTTCAGGCGTTGTACGACGGCTGCCACAGCGAGCGCGGCGTTGTCCCTATCGCCAAAATGCTGGGGGCGACCGGTTTCATTGTTTGCCGCCAACCGGCCCCATGATCGCAACATTCCGCCGTCGAACAGAGGCTCACCAGCGAGCGTGATCAACCTTGGGGTTATGGTGCCAGTCTCGATCTGAGCGAGCACCTCTGCTTGCGACAGCCCGAGCAGCGTAGCCGCCGCCTCAATATCGACAAGCTCGCTCAACTCACGCTGCAACGCATCCACCATTGCCGGCGTCACGAAGCCCTTGGGGCACCATTTACTATCGCCCGCATGATGCGCAAGGCCCCGCCGTTGCATCAGATGCGGCAGGTTTGCTGGCATATCGTTCAGCGCCATCCCATCAGCGTCCTCGCGCCGGTCCCCGCCCGATGAGGGTTTGCCCAGCACCAGAATCCCCCTGCGAACGACAAAACTGGCAAATATCCGGCAACGCACGAGATCGCGCAGCGGCTCAAATTCTTCGCCAAGGCCCCTACTGTTCAGCCATGTGGTGAACGGGCCATAAACCCGCGAGAAGAACCGGCGATCAACTCCCGGGCGGTACAGCATTCGCGCCATTTCCTCGGCCAGGGCATCCGCGCCCTGTCGTAACACCTCGAAACCCGACTGGCCGAACTGCGCCCATTCCGTCTCGCTGTGCCCACTCAGCTTGCTGTCAGGGTCTCGTTCACGCAACAAGCCGAAAACCTCGCAGGCGCGGCTGGCGACATTCAGGTCCAGTTGGTCAATCCACGCTTCACCACGTGCGCCAGCGACCCGGCGCCAGAGATATTCCTCAAATTCGGTGTGGTCTTGCGGCACAGGTTCCGCCCGCTCAATCAGCTGCCAGTGTTTCTGAATTTGCGACGCGAAATCATAGCCATGCAGGGTGAATGTTTCCGCCGGCAATGGCATCAAGGCGCAGTTATGCTCCGGACAGGACCGGATCGAAACAAACTGCCATGTGACCCGCCGAGGCGCGCGCCAGGCTTCCGCCGCAGACCCTGCATCCTGCCGGATGCAGTCCGGGCATATGCGGATCCGCGAGCGATGCAGCGTGTGCGTCGTCGCCACCTCGTCGCGCAGACGCAGGGCATTTCGCCCGAGATTGCGGATCGAGACCTGCCCCAACGCATCCGCATCGCATCCGGCGAGGCGCGCCAGGTGCTCGATGGCGTCACGGTCACCGCGCAGCAATGCCTTATAGGGAAACCCGATGTCGCGGCAGAAATTCGTAATCGAATCCGCACCGTGTCGCGTGCCGAGGCGGGACATGAGCGACGAGGCGGGTTCCAGCGGGTGATGCCGAGCCGTGAGCGGCAGAGGCTCAGGGGCATAAGCCCTCGATGCAGCGCCCGACGAACTGTGCAGTCGCACCCGATCACCCTCGCGATCCAGAAAACACGCCTGAGCTTAGAAGTGCGGGCTGATCAGCGCAATCAAGGCCGTTTGGGTCAGAAATCTGACCGAAAGCCAGAAATATCTGACAGATCACAAAAGGAGAAAATGGCGGACCCGGAGCGATTCGAACGCCCGACCCCTAGATTCGTAGTCTAGTGCTCTATCCAGCTGAGCTACGGGTCCGTCGTAGGGCGGGTGTCTAGGCCCCGCCGCAGGGGTTTGCAAGGGCAAAAAACACGATTCCGATCATCGGGCCAAATCACCCGGCGGCAGGTTCACCGCGCTGCGGCAGAGGCGCGGCCGGCGGCGACTGCGCCCAGATCGCGCGGGAGGCGCAGCATGAACTCGGTCCCGTCCTCATCGGTGCGCAGCAGCTCCAGCGAGCCGCCATGGCCGCGCACCAGATCGGCGGCGATGGCAAGGCCAAGCCCGGTGCCGCCCTTGCGGGTGCCGCCGGTGAAAGGCTGGAACAGGAATTCGCGCGCCTTTTCCGGCAGACCGGGGCCGGTGTCGCCGACGCGGATCCACCAGTTGTTTTCATCCTCGCCGGCGCCGATCTCGATGGTGCCGGGCTGACGGGTGGCCTCGATCGCCTGTCGGGCGTTGCGGGTCAGGTTCGACAGGACCCGATAAAGCTGGTCGCGGTCGGCGCGAATCATCAGGCTGGGCGGAACGTCGATGACGAACTCGATCTGGGCATCGCTGGCGGCCAGCGACTCCGCCTCTTCGATCTCGGCGGCAAGCTGGGCAAGGTTGAAGCGCGACAGCATCGGCGTGGGTTCCTCGGCCTTGCCGAAGGCCAGCGTGGTTTCGCACAAGGTCACCGCGCGGCTGATCGAGTTCACCAGCTTGGGGGCGGCGCGCCGGACCGCCGGATCCTCGCTGTCCTCAAGCCGGTCGGCGAAGATCTGGCTGGTGGTCAGGATATTGCGCAGGTCGTGGCTGATCTTGGCGACGGCCTGGCCCAGTTGCGCCAGCCGCTCGCGCTGTTTCAGGGCCGAGGTCAGGTTGGTCTGCATCTGCGCCAGCGCGGTTTCGGCGTCCCGCACCTCGGTCAGCCGGGCATCGGGGGTGATGACGTTGCGCGGATCGTTCGGGGCCGCCGCATAGGCGGTCATATGCTGGATGACCCGGCGGATCGGCACCAGAATCAGGCGCTGTGCCGCAAGGTTCAGGACCAGCGCCGTCACCACGGCCAGAAGCGCCGACAGGAACAGCAGATTGACCGCATAATCAATCATGCCGGTGCGCAGCGGCGCGGTGTTCATGGTGATCTCGATCAGTTGCCCGGCCTGCTTGACCGGCTCTCCGATCACCCGGATGACCCGGTCCTTGCTGTCGATCAACTGCGCCAGCGCATCGCCCGCCGCCTTGACGAAGCCTGATTCGCGCAGGTCATAGGTCGCCGTCACCGGCCCGGGGATGGGCGATGACAGCACAAGCTGCCGGACATCGTTGCGGCGCAGGACGACGTTGAAGACCTGGGCGTTCTGCAACAGCTCGGATTCCAGATCGGCCGCGATCGATTCGTCGGTCGCCAGCAAGGCGAGGCTGGCGATCTGCGCCCGCTCCAACCGGGATTCAAGGTAATCAAGCCGGTAATTCGTGACCGCTGGCACAAGGATAAGAACCTCGGCCATCAGGACCAGAAAGAAGGTCAGCAGCGCGAAGCGGCCGGATAGGGTATTCAGTACCATTCTAAACCAATAGTGCGACGGGCCGGTCAGCGAAAGTTGGTTCGGCCCGATCGCCGTATGAGTGCCTTGTGTCAAACATTTGTGAACAGGCGGTGGTTCCATCTATGGGGCAGGCAATTCAATCCGGCCACAAAATGCGGCGGACGGGGCACAGCGCCGTTGACAGGACCGACCGGCTGACCTATTGAGCGGGCTTCGAATAACCGACGCGTTCGCGTGGGGTGTCGTGAATCATGTCCGCCCCCAAACCTTGCGCGCCTGAGCCCGAAGGAAATACACCATGAAACGCACGTTTCAGCCGTCCAACCTGGTACGCGCCCGCCGCCACGGCTTTCGCGCCCGCATGGCCACCAAAGGCGGCCGCCGGGTTCTGAACGCCCGTCGTGCCAAGGGCCGCAAGTCGCTGTCGGCATAAGATCGCGATGACTTCCGCGGCTTCGGATCACCCGGGCGCCGCAGAATGGGGGTCGATGAACATGCCGCCGCCGCTGTCTTCCCTGCCCGAGCCTCTGGCCGCGCAACCGGAAGATGCGGCGGCGGTTTTCGTCGTTTCCGATGACAAAGCGACCGATGCCCCCGCCGCGCCCGACATCACGGTTCTGCGCCAGCGCGCCGATTTCCTGCGCGCCGCGAGCGCGCGCCGTCAGGGCGTGCCGGGGTTTCTGTTGCAGGCGCGACAGCGCGATACCGGCGAACCCGTGGCGCCGGGGCAGGTTCGCGTCGGCTTTACCTGTTCAAAGAAAATCGGCAATGCGGTCGTGCGTAACCGCGCCAAGCGCCGCCTGCGCGCCATCGCCGCGCAAATCCTGCCGGCCGCGGCGCGGCCCGGCTGGGATTACGTGCTGGTCGGGCGTCCCGGCGCGACGATCGACCGGCCCTTTGCCCAGCTTCTGGACGACCTGCGGAACGCGCTGTCCGCCATCCACAGGAACGGCACCCACAAGGACAGGTCCGTACGCCCGGGAACCGGAAAGGGCCGCGCGTGACGCCGCTTGCCCGCATCCTGTCCGTGCCCATCCACGCCTATCGCCTGATCGGCAGCCCTTGGGTGGGCCACGGCTGCCGCTTTCAGCCGACCTGCTCGGCCTATGCGCTGGAAGCGTTGCAGACGCATGGCGCCCTGCATGGAAGCTGGCTGACGACGCGGCGGATCTGCCGCTGCCACCCGTGGGGGGGTGAGGGCTATGACCCGGTGCCCCCGGCCCGGCGCGATGCGTAACCGCCCCCACGGCCTCTTCGCCGGCCTTGCGCTGACACTTGTTGCCGCCTGCGGGCTGATTGCGGTTTTATCATATGTTTTCCAACAGTTCTGGTGATAATCTGATGCTGGATGAAAGCGACGACCTGCCGCCGGATACGGAAATCCACCCGCTGTTTCGCGGCGCCCCCAGCTCAACCGAGTATCGCAAGCTGCGCAAGCGGCTGGTCCGCGAAACCCGGGCGGCGATCGAAACCTATGACATGATCCGCCCCGGCGACCGCTGGCTGGTCTGCCTCTCGGGCGGCAAGGACAGCTATACGCTGCTGGCCGTATTGCACGAGTTGAAATGGCGCGGGCTTTTGCCGGTCGATCTGTTGGCCTGCAATCTGGATCAGGGTCAGCCGGGCTTTCCGGCGACGGTCCTGCCCGCGTTTCTGACCGACCGCGGCGTCGCGCACCGCATCGAATATCAGGACACCTATTCCATCGTCACCGACAAGATCGCGCCCGGCGGCACCATGTGCAGCCTGTGTTCGCGGCTGCGGCGGGGGAACCTGTACCGGATCGCGCGGGAAGAGGGGTGTTCGGCCGTGGTGCTGGGGCATCATCGCGACGATATTCTGGAAACCTTCTTCATGAACCTGTTCCACGGCGGGCGGCTGGCGGCGATGCCGCCGAAGCTGCTGAACGAGGATGGCGACCTCAATGTCCTGCGCCCGCTGGCCTTCGTATCCGAAGCGGATTGCGAGAAATTCGCCCGCGCGATGAACTATCCGATCATCCCCTGCGATCTCTGCGGCAGTCAGGAGGGGTTGCAGCGCGTGCAGGTCAAGCGGCTGCTGGATGAATGGGAAAGCCGTTCGCCCGGGCGGCGGCAGGTGATGTTCCGGGCGCTGATGAACGTGCGCCCCTCGCAGATGCCGGATCCGAAACTGTTCGATTTCGCGGCGATTTTCCCCGATCCCGCGATCAGGGCGCAGATGCCCGACGATCCGGTGCCAAAGCTGCGCGATTCCCGGCCCGGGGACGGCACCCCGCCCCTTTCCGCTTGACGTTTCGGGGTGCGTTCTGTTCAAGCAGCGCCAGCGAAACGACGCAGATTCTGCATGGCCGCCCATCGGCAGGCCCGCGACTGAAAGGCCCGTGACGGTATGGAAGACAACAATCGCAATCTGATCCTGGCAATGGTGCTTTCCGCCGCCGTGGTGATCGTCTGGTCGCTTTTCTTCGCCCAGACCCCGCCCGCGCCGCCCGCCCAGGACCCGGCCGTCGCCCAGTCGAACGCCGATGCGAATGCGCAGGCCACGGGTCAGGCGCCCGGCGCCGCAGTCACCGGCCCGGTCGCGGGCGCACCGACCAATGCGACCGCGACCCCGGCCAATGTCGCGGCCGAGGATGCCAGCGGCACCGCCGCGCGGGTCAAGATCGACACGCCCTCGGTCGTGGGCAGCATCTCGCTCGCCGGTGGCCGGGTCGACGATCTGGCGCTGAAGAAATACCGCGAGACGCTGGACCCGAATTCGCCGCTTGTCCGGCTGCTGGCGCCAACCTCGGCGCAGGCGGATCAGCAGGTCGGCGCGGTCGGCGCCAAGCCCTATTACGCCGTCTATGGCTGGACCCCCGGCCCCGGTCTTGATCCCGCGCAGGTGCCCGGGCCGGCCACCGTCTGGCAGGTCGAAAGCGGCGATACGCTGGCCCCCGGCCAGCCGGTCACGCTGCGCTGGGACAACGGCGCGGGCGCGATCTTCCGCCGCGTGTTCGAAATCGACGACAAATATCTTTTCACCGTCACGCAATCGGTCGAGAACACCGGCACCGCGCCGATTCAGGCCGCGCCCTACGGGATCGTCGCCCGCCACGGCAAGCCCGACACCCAGAACTTCTTCGTCCTGCACGAGGGCGCTGTCGCCATGACCGACGGCGAGTTGCAGGAAGAAAAATACAAGGACATCACCAAATTCGACCCCGTCGCGGTCGAGGGTCAGGCGCTGATCACCGATGTCGCCAGCAACGGCTGGATAGGATTTACCGACAAATACTGGATGACGACGCTGATCCCCGCCCCGGGTCAAGCCTTTCAGGCGGTGGTGAAATATACCCCCGGCGCCGATATCTATCAGACCGAGACGCGTATGCCGATGACCAGCGTCGCGCCCGGGGCCAAGCTCGAATCGACCAGCTATCTGTTCTCGGGCGCCAAGGTCTGGGAAATCATCCGCGGCTATCAGGACAATCCCGGCATTCAGGGCTTTGTAGATTCCATCGACTGGGGCTGGTTCTTCTTTCTGACCAAGCCGATCTTCCGCCTGCTGCACTGGCTGAACGCCACCATCGGCAACATGGGCTGGTCGATCATCGCGCTGACCTTCATCCTGAAACTGCTGGTCTTCCCGCTGGCCCGCAAATCCTATGTCTCGATGGCGAAGATGAAGGAACTTCAGCCGCAGATGGAGGAACTGAAGGCCAGGACCGGCGACGATCGGATGAAATTCCAGCAGGAAACCATGGCGCTGTACAAGCGCGAGAAGGTCAATCCGGCGGCGGGCTGTCTGCCGGTGCTGTTGCAGATCCCGATCTTCTTCTCGCTTTACAAGGTGGTTTTCGTCACCATCGAATTGCGTCACGCGCCCTGGATCGGCTGGATCCGCGACCTTTCGGCGCCCGATCCGACCTCGATCCTGAACCTGTTCGGGCTGTTGCCCTTTGCCCCGCCGCCGGCCGATTCCTTCCTGCATATCCTGTCGCTGGGCGTGCTGCCGATCCTTCTGGGCATCACGATGTGGGTCCAGCAAAAGCTGAACCCCGCCCCCGCCGATCCGGCGCAGAAGATGATCTTCGCGTGGATGCCGTGGATCTTCATGTTCATGCTGGGCGGGTTCGCCTCGGGTCTGGTGCTGTACTGGATCGCGAACAACACCATCACCATCGCCCAGCAATACACGATCATGTCGATGCATGGTCACCGGCCGGATCTGTTCGGCAATATCCGCGACAGCGTGCGGCCCAAACGCAAAGCGCCGCCGCCGCCGAGCAGCCCGAAGAAATGACCGGACGGCTGCCGGACGCGACCCTTGCCCATATTCGCCGCCATGCCATCAAATCGGCGGGCGGCGAATCGCTGGGGCGGGTGGAACTGAGCGTTGGCCGGGCGCTGCCCGGCGATCGCATCTTTGGCGTCCTGCATGCGGCCTCGGACCAGCGCGCCGATGCCGATGCCCGGCTTGACCGCTGGCTGCCGAAAGCGGCCTTTCTGCGCGGCGTCGCCGGCCCCTCGCTTCAGGCGGTCACGGGGGGCGTCGATGCCGAAGGCTGGCTTGACCTGTCCCATCCCGATCTGGGTGCGGCGCGCTTCGATCCCGATGCCGCCGACACGCCCACGGCTTTGGCGGCGTGGCTTTCGCCGCTGTGGCCGGCCGGGAAACCGGCGCCGACCCGACTTGTCCGCGCGGTCGAGGGCGCGCAACTGACCGATTCCAAGGCGGCCTATGTCTCGGTCCTGTCGCTGGGCAGCTTGGCGGCGCTTGAACAGGCCGCGGGCCGGCCCTTGGGCATTCACCGCTGGCGGGCGAATTTCTGGGTCGACGGCTGGCCTGCCCGCGCCGAGGAAACCATGACCGGCGCGGTTCTTGAAATCGGGCCGGCACGGCTGCGCGTGGTCGAGCCGATCGGGCGCTGCGATGCGACCTCGGTCGACACCGACACCGGCCATGTCGACGGCAATATGCCGGGCTTTTTGCAGCAATGCTTCGGGCATCAGAATTTCGGCGTCTATGCCGAGGTGATCCGGCCGGGCGTGGTTTCGGTCGGCGATCAGGTGGTCGGGGTATGAAGGTCGCCTTCCCCGTCGCGGCCGAGCCAGATCCCGCCGCCGCCGAAGCGGCGCGGCTTCTGTTCGCGGGCCCGGTCGATTTCGTCAAGGGCGTGGTCGCCATGGACGGGTTGCCGCCCGCCGACCGCCCCGAGGTCTGCTTTGCCGGGCGTTCCAACGTCGGCAAGTCCAGCCTGATCAATGCGCTGACCGGGCGAAAATCGCTGGCCCGCGCCTCGAACACGCCCGGCCGCACGCAGGAGATCAACTATTTCGCGCTTGGTCAGCATGGCTATCTGGTCGACCTTCCGGGCTATGGCTTCGCCAAGGCGCCGGTCGCGGTCGTCGCTAAATGGCAGGCCTTGCTCAAGAACTATCTGGCCGGGCGTCCGACCTTGCGCCGCGCCTTTGCGCTGATCGATTCGCGCCACGGCATCAAGGATGTCGATCACGAGATCATGCGGCTTCTGGACCGCTCGGCGGTGCCGTTTCAGGTGGTGCTGACCAAGGCCGACAAGATCGGCCCCCGCGCGATGGAGGCGACGGTAGCGCAGGTCACCGACGAATTGCAGAAACACCCCGCCGCCTATCCCGAACTCGTGCTGACCTCATCCGACACCGGGCGGGGCGTGGCCGCGCTGCGGGCGATCATCGCCGGGTTGGAATAAGGGCGAGAAACGGGTTTTCCCGCCTGCGACTTCGGCCTAGGCTGTGGTCGAACACCGGGGATGCTTGGATGAGACAACAGAACATGGACCGTGACTGGATCGCAACCGCCCGCACCCTGTCCGAGGCGCTGCCCTATCTGCAGCGTTATACCGGCGCAGTGGTGGTGGTGAAATTCGGCGGCAACGCCATGGGCGACGAAGAGGCGATGGCCGAGTTTGCCCGCGATATCGTCCTGATGAAACAGGTCGGCATGAACCCCGTCGTGGTGCACGGCGGCGGCCCGATGATCAATGAGTTGCTGGGCAAGCTGGGCATCGAATCCCGCTTTGTTCGCGGCAAGCGCGTCACCACCAAGGAAACCGTCGAAGTGGTCGAGATGGTGCTGTCGGGGCTGGTCAACAAGCGCATCGTTCAGGCGATCAACGATCAGGGCGGCCGCGCGGTCGGCATCTCGGGCAAGGATGACGACATGATGGTTTGCGAGGCCGACGACCCCGAACTGGGCTTTGTCGGCAAGCCGGTCGAGATGAACATCCAGATCATCCGCGACCTTTACTCGGCCGGGCTGATCCCGGTCATCGCGCCCGTCGCCACCGGAATGGCCGATAACGAAACCTTCAACGTGAACGGCGACACCGCCGCCGGGGCCATCGCCGGGGCGCTGAAAGCCGACCGGCTGCTGCTGCTGACCGACGTGGCGGGGGTCAAGAACGAAAACGGCGAGATCGTGACCCAGATGCACCCCGACGAGGTGCGGGCGATGATCGCAAGCGGCGTCATCGCCGGCGGCATGATCCCCAAGACCGAAACCGCGCTGAAAGCGTTGGAGGACGGGGTGCGCGCGGTGGTCATTCTGGACGGGCGGGTGCCGAATGCCTCGCTTCTCGAGCTGTTCACCGAACACGGTGCCGGCAGCCTGATCCGCTCGACCGAACCGCGCGTCAAGCCGCATGGGCTGCGGCAACCGCCCGAGGATGTCTAGGCGGCTATGTGTAACTTTCTATTCCATATGGAATAAACACGTTTGTTGATCAGTTCACCCCTCGACGCGCTTGCCGGTTTGGTTACGAATATGGCAGGCTGCCTCGATAACCGGCTTGGCAACAGGGCAATATCAACATGACCTCTCCCGGATACCGGCGTCTGATCGTGACCCGTCACGCTAAATCGGATTGGGACGACCCGTCGCTTGAGGATCACGACCGACCGTTGAACGGTCGCGGGCGACGTTCGGCGCAAGAGCTTGGCGACTGGCTGGCCAGTCGCGGCTATGAACCCGAGGAGGTCCTGTGCTCGACCTCGCTGCGCACCCGCGAAACCTGGGACGAGGTGGCGCGGATGGTGCTTGAGGTGCGGCCCGAGATCGAATACCTGCCCGGGCTTTACCACGCCACGCCCGAGATGCTGCTGAGGGCGCTGCACGGCGCCAAAGGCCAGACCGTGATGATGATCGGCCATAATCCGGGCATCGCCGAATTCGCCGCGATGCTGCCGGCGCGGCCGCCGCTCGAACCCGATTTCCGGCGCTTTCCGACCTGCGCCACGGTGGTGATCGACTTTGCGGCGCCGGAATGGTCCGAGGTGAAACCGGGCGAAGGCAGCCTTCTGGACTTCGTGCGCCCCGACGGGCGCTAGCCGCAAACCAACCACCCGGAACGGAAAAAGGCGGCCAAAGCTCGGCCGCCTGTTTCGGTCATCCCGGGCCGCGCCCCCTGCCCGGTCAATGCCCCAATATCTGCGACAGGAACAGCTTGGTCCGTTCGGATTTCGGGTTGTTGAAGAAATCATAGGGGTTGTTCTGCTCGACGATCTGGCCCTGATCCATGAAGATCACCCGGTTCGCCACCGCCTGCGCAAAGCCCATCTCGTGGGTCACGCACAGCATGGTCATGCCTTCCTTCGCAAGCTCGATCATGGTGTCGAGCACTTCCTTGATCATCTCGGGGTCAAGGGCGCTGGTCGGCTCGTCGAACAGCATGATGCGCGGCTCCATGCACAGCGACCGCGCGATGGCGACGCGCTGTTGCTGGCCGCCGGAAAGCTGGCCCGGATATTTGTTGGCCTGCTCGGGGATCTTGACCTTGGACAGGTAATGCATCGCCCGTTCCTCGGCCTCGCGCTTGGGCACCTTGCGCACCCAGATCGGCGCCAGCGTGCAGTTTTCCAGCACCGTCAGATGCGGGAACAGGTTGAAATGCTGGAACACCATGCCGACTTCCGAGCGGACCTTGTCGATGTTCTTGATGTCGCTGGTCAGTTCGATCCCGTCCACGATGATCTGGCCCGACTGGTGATCCTCCAGCCGGTTGATGCAGCGGATCAGCGTCGATTTGCCCGAGCCGGACGGCCCGGCAATGACGATCCGCTCGCCCCGGTTCACGGTCAGGTTGATGTCGCGCAACACGTGGAACGTCCCGTACCACTTGTTCATGTTGGAGATCTGGATCGCGACCTCGTCGCTGACCTGCATGTCGGGGGCGATGGTTTCAACCGCTATCATTTCGCTCATGGGCGGGACTCCTTAGTGGTTGTCACGCTTCAGCCGGCGCTCCAGATACATGGAATAGCGCGACATGGCGAAGCAGAAGGTAAAGAAGATCAAGGCGACGAAAATATAGGGCTCCCAATAGATGCCCTTCCAGTCGGTCGAGGCGCGCACGGCGTCGGTGATGCCTTTCAGCGGATCGAGCAGGCCGACGAACACGACCAGCGTGGTGTCCTTGAACACCCCGATGAAGGTCGACACGATCCCCGGAATCGAGATTTTCAGCGCCTGCGGCAGGATGATCAGCCGCTGCGCCTTCCAGTAATCCAGACCAAGGCTGTCGGCGGCCTCGTATTGTCCCTTGGGCAAGGCGGCCAGACCGCCCCGGATCACCTCGGCCATATAGGCGGCGGCGAAGATCGTCACCATGATCACGACCCGCAGGATGATGTCGAAATTCGTCCCCGGCGGCAGGAAATAATTCAGCAGCAGCGAGGCCACGAATAGCAGCGTGATCAGCGGCACGCCGCGGATGAACTCGATGAATGTGACGGCCAGCGCACGGACAAGGAACATGTCCGACCGCCGCGCCAGCGCCAGAATGATGCCCATCGGCAAAGACATGGCGATGGCCGCGACGCCGATCGTGGTCGACAGAAGGAAGCCGCCGAAATACCGCGACGAAACCTGCGGGATCGACAGCGAAATCAGGTCTTCGGCATCGCGCGCCGCATCGCCCGAATAATAGAGCCACCACAACATGGCCAGCACGACGGCGACGATGGCGGCGACAAGCGTCGAACGCGCCGCCAGCAGCCGCCATGCGATATAGCCGATCAGGAACCCGGCCAGCGCCATGATCGGATCCCAGGCCGAGCCGCCCCACAAGAGCCAATAGGCAAGCGCCGGATAAAGCGCGGTGAACCAGAGCAGCTTCGTGGGCGCGAACTCGCCGGCCCAAAGCCAGACGGCGGCGCCGAACCACGTCGCGACGACCACCCAGACCGGGGCGTGACCGAAGATGATCCCCAGAACGCCGATGGCGGCGGCGGCGATCAGGATGATCCGGCGGATTTTCAGGCTTTCCGAGAACAGGATCGGCGCCAGCGCCACGAACAGAAGCGCGAAGGCCAAAGTGGCGCGCCAGTAAAGCGCGTTGGGATAGAAGCCGAACAGGAACTGGCTCCACCGGTCGCGGACCATGGCCCAGCAGGCGCCTTCGGCACCGGCGCCGAAGCGCTCGGCGATGATGTTGCGGCATTCGCGCAGATTCTGCGCATCCCAGACCGAATGCGAAAGCCACGGCAGAATGCCCTGCACCAGCAACCAGACGATGATGATGCCGATGATCGACAGTGCCGTGTTCAGCGGCCCCGAAAACAGGTTCTCGCGCAGCCATTTGATCGCCCCGGCCTGCCGCATCGGCGGTGGCGAAGGCGGAATCATGGTTTCGCGCACGAAGCCGGTGGAATTCGCATGAAGCTCGCTCATCTCAGCGCTCCTTCAGCTTGACGCGGTTGTTGTAGAGATTCATCCCCGCCGAGATGATCAGCGACAGCAGCAGATAGATCAGCATCATCAGCGTGACGCATTCCAGCTCGCGCCCGGTCTGGTTCAGCGTGACCCCGCCCAGCGTCCCGCGCAGGTCCAGATAACCGACTGCAATGGCCAGCGAGCTGTTCTTGGTCAGGTTGAGATATTGCGAGATCAGCGGCGGAATGATCACCCGCAGCGCCTGCGGCAGGATGACAAGGCTCATCGTGCGCCCGGGACGCAGCCCCAGCGCAAAGGCGGCCTCGGTCTGGCCGCGGCTGACCGCAAGAATACCGGCGCGCACGATCTCGGCGATGAAGGCCCCGGTGTACAGCGACAATGCCAGCCACAGCGCGAAGAAGCTGTTCGGCACGTTCAGACCGCCGGCGAAGTTGAAGCCCTTGAGCACCGGATATTGCAGATGCAGGCCGAAATACCAGATCAGCGCCACGATCGGCACGACAAAGACAAGGATCTGCATCCACCACGTCGTCGGGCGGTCTCCGGTGGCGTCCTGAACCGTGGTCGCCCAACCGGAAATGGCCCTGCGGATATAAAACGCCGCGACCAGCGCCACGATAAAGGCGATGGTCGCATAGCTGATCGATTCCTTGCCCAGAACCAGGTTGCCCGGATCATTGGTCATCGCCAGCGTCGGGATCGCCGTATAGCGGTTGGTAAAGGCAACGCTGTCGAAAAACCACATATGGGCGGTGGGGTTTTCACCGCGAAAGGCGTTGGGCGCCGGCGTCGCCTCGGTAAAGACGGCGTAGATCACAAGGATCCACAGCAACAGCGGGATGTTGCGAAACATCTCGACATAGACGGTCATCAGCCGGGCGATCAGCCAGTTGTTCGACAGGCGCAAAACGCCTGCCGCGACCCCGATCGCCGTCGCCGCAATGCAGCCCAGGATAGCGACCAGCAGCGTGTTCAGAAGCCCGACGATCATCGCCCGGAAATGGGTGTCGTCGCTGTTATAGGGGATAAGTTGGAAGCCGATGTCATAGCCGGCCCGCTTCCACAGGAAGTCGAAATTGAAATCCTTGCCCAGATTGGCGAGGTTCTGGATGGTGTTGTCGATCAGCCACCAGGCACCCGCCATCACCAGGATGAAGACTGCGACCTGAATGGTCATGGAGCGGTAGCGCCGATCATAGATCAGCATGCTCAGCCGGAACGACGGCTGCTCCGTCATCTCCGTTGTGGTTGCCATCTGAATTCCTTTTTCCGTTCCGGTTCCCGACTTTGGCGTCGATGTATCCCGTCCCGGATTCCCTGTTGAATGGTCGCGGTACCGAAGCCAAGACGCGCGGGAATTACCCCGCGCGTCCTGTGAATTCTGCCGATCAGCGGAACGGCGGGGCGTACATCAGACCGCCTTGGGTCCATTGTGCGTTCAGGCCGCGGGCCAGACCGATGGGGGTCTGCTCGCCGATGGTCGCGGCGAAGATTTCGCCATAGTTGCCGCTGGCCGAGATGGCGCGCTTGGACCAGTCCTTGTCCAGGCCGATCATCTTGCCCAGATCATCGGTGGTGCCCAGCAGGCGCTGGACCTCGGGGTTCTGGGACGATTTGGCCAGTTCCTCGATATTGGCCGAGGTCACGCCGTATTCCTCGGCGGCGACCAGCGCGTAGAAGGTCCAGCGCACGATGTCGGCCCAGTTGTTGTCGCCATGGCGCACCGCGATCGCCAGCGGCTCTTTCGAGATGATCTCGGGCAGGATGATGTGGTTGCTCGGGTCGGCGAAGGCCGCCCGGGTCGCCGCCAGCCCCGAGGCATCGGTGGTATAGGCGTCGCAGGCGCCGGCCAGATACTGCTGTTCACCCTCGGCGTTGGTGTCGATGGCGACCGGCTGATAGGTCATGTTGTTGGCCTTGAAATAATCGGCCAGGTTCAGTTCGGTCGTGGTGCCGGTCTGGATACAGACGGTGGCGCCATCCAGTTCCTTGGCGCTGGTCACGCCCAGATCCTTGCGGACCATGAAGCCCTGACCGTCGTAGTAGTTGACCGCCACGAAATCGAGCTTCAGGTCGGTATCGCGCGAAAAGCTCCAGGTGGAGTTACGGGCCAGAAGATCGACCTCGCCCGATGACAGCGCGGTAAAGCGGGTCTGGCCCGAGGTGGGCACATATTTCACCTTCGAGGCGTCACCCAGAACCGCGGCGGCCACCGCCTTGCAGACCGCGATATCGAATCCCGACCAGTTTCCGTTGGCGTCCGGCGCGGCAAAGCCGACAAGCCCGATGTTGACGCCGCAGTTCAGTTCGCCCCGCGCCTTGACGTCGGACAGCGTGTCCGCACTGGCGATCCCGGCCACCAAAGCACCAGCCGCGATGGTCCCGAGAAATAGCGCATGTCTCATTGTAAACCTTCCCTGAATTGCCCCGCCGATCCGGCAGGGGATTTTATTGAGGCCCCTTCCGGGTCCCTTGGTTCTGGGGCTACCCCCGATCCTTTGAGATTGGGCCAGAACACGCCCAAGCGTCAAGGACTGTTGCAAGACCGTGGCCTAGCCTTCGCGCAGCAGCGCCAGAAAGCGTTCAGACGCCAAAATATCGCGCAGTCGGTTTTCGGCCGCGGCATCGGCCTCGGCGTCGCGACCCCAGCGGGCGGCCTGCCATTCCTCGTCCAGCCGCGAAAGCCGGTGCGCCTCGGCCCCGGAAATCCGCCCCTTGTCCACCGCCAGTCCCAGGATCAGCGAGCCGGGCAAGGTCACCAGATCATGCAGCCCGGTCAGTTGCCACGGGTCCTTATCGTCCAGTTCCGCACGCAACCGCCCCATCGCCCCGGCGTCCTGCGCCACCGGCACGATGCCCTGGGTGACCGCCAGACGGGCGCCCAGATCCTGTTCGGCCCAGTCGAGCAAAGGATCCCATTCGGCCTTTTGCAGTTCGGCCAGCTCGCCCTCGCCGCGATAGGACAGCAGATCCGTACCGCCATATTCCGCCAGCATCGCCGCCACCCCGTCACGCTGCGGCGTGACCTTCTCGATGGCCGAGTTCGCGGCGCGGGTCAAAGGCATCTCGGTGGGGCGGATCTCGTCCCGCTGGTCGTCCCATTCCTGCGCGATCGCTTCGGCCAGCGCCCGGCCCGGCACGATCAACGGTTGTTTTCCGGGCGTGCGCAGCGGTCGGTCATCCAGCGCAATGCCCCAGCCGCCGCCGTCCTCGGCACGCGCCCGGGCATTTTTCCAGAACCGTTTCACGCTCCATTCGCGGGTTTCAGCCATGCGTCCAGCATCCTTGTGAGATCAGAGTAATCAGCCGCGATCCGGCTTGCGCCCGCCGCCTGAAGCCGCGCGCGGGGATGATAGCCCCAGCCGACGCCGATCGCATCGGCCCCGGCGGCGCGCGCCATCTCGACGTCGAAACTGGTGTCGCCCACGACCAATGTCCGGCCGGGATCGACCCCGGTCTCGGCCATCGCGGCCAGCAACATCGCCGGATGCGGCTTGGACGGATGGTGATCGGCGGTCTGGATGGTGACGAAACCGGAAAGCCCGTGATGGGTCATGCTGGCATCCAGCCCGCGCCGCGACTTGCCGGTGGCCACGCCCAGAAGCACATCGTCGCGCGCCGCCAGCGCCCGCAGACAGGCCAGCGCGCCGGGGAAAAGCGGTGCATCCTCGCGCAGGCGCGCCTGCCGGAAACTGTCGCGATAGGCCGAGGCCAGCGCCTCGTGCAGGCTGTCATCCTGATCGGGGGCCAGATGCGCCATCGCCTGCGGCAGCGACAGGCCAACGGTCGCAAGCATCGCGGCGCGGTCGGGGGCGGGATGATTCACCGCGCCGAAGGCATAGGTCATCGCGCGGTGAATATGGTCCTGACTGTCGATCAGGGTTCCGTCCACATCAAAGACGATCAGCTTCATGCCTTTCCCCTTCCGCCCCTGACCTGCCCTGACCGGCCGGCTCGCGCCCCGCACCGTCAAACGGGTCCCCGGGCAAACGGATCCTCGGGCGCGTCGCTTTCCTGCCATCCGAACGTCTTCCACGTCTTTCGCATATGGTCGGGCAAGGGCGCGGTGAACGTCACCAGCTTCTTGGTGATCGGATGCTCGAAGGTCAGGCTGCGGGCATGCAGGTGCAGCTTGCGGCTTATGTCGCCGCCAAGCTGCGCGCCCCAGCCGTCGCCCGGATTTTCCTGACCCGAGCCGCCATATTTCCCGTCTCCGATGATCGGATTTCCGATCTCGGCCATATGCGCGCGCAGTTGATGGGTCCGGCCGGTGATCGGCGACAGCGCGCACCACGAGGCCCGGTTCGCCAGCACCTCCAGCACCGCATAATCGGTGGCCGCGCGCTTGGCGCCCTCGGTCGCGGCGATCCGGTCGGGATGGACGGCGATCATGCGCTCGCCCTCGCCACCGCGGCCATGGCCCGGGGCCTTGACCAGCCCGAACTTGATGGTGCCCTTGCGCGGTTGCGGCACGCCCGCGACCATCGCCCAATAGATCTTGCGGGTATCGCGGTGCCGAAAGGATTCCGACAGCGCCCGCGCCACCCGGTCGGTCCGCGCCAGCACCAGAACGCCCGAGGTGTCCTTGTCCAGCCGGTGCACCAGTTTCGGACGCTCCTTGTAGCCGAATTTCAGCGCCTCGGACAGCGCATCGACGTGGCGGTCGCCCAAACCGCTGCCGCCCTGACTGGGCAGGCCCGGGGGCTTGTTCAGGACGATCAGATGCTGGTCCTGAAACAGCACCGCATCCTGTATCATCTTCGCGTCGGCATCCGACGGCCCGGCCGGTCGCGCCGGTTGCCGGCCGACCGGATTTCCGTCGACATCGACCAGCGGCATGGTCAGCTCGGCCGGGATCGGGGGCACCCGCACCTCTTGCCCCGGCGCGACCCGGGTCGCGGCCTTAACCCGACCGCCGTCGACGCGCAACTGCCCGGTGCGGCACCATTTCTCGATCACGCCCTGCGACAGGCCGGGAAAGCGTTTCTTCAGCCAGCGATCAAGACGGCTGTCGCCCTCGTCCGAGGGGATGCGGATGGTTTGAACCGCGCTCATGCCCAGATCGCCCGGCCAATCGCCAACCCGGCCAGAACGGCGGCCAGCGACAGCACCACCGAGGCGACGACATAGCCGATCGCCAACACGGCCTTGCCGCCTTCCCATAGAAACAGCGTGTCCAGCGAAAACGCCGAGAACGTGGTGAACCCGCCCAGAACCCCGGTCAGCAGAAACGGCGCCAGATGATTGCCGCCGCGTTCCGCCAGTGTCACCACCAGCAGCCCCATCAACAGCGAGCCCGCCACGTTCACGGTCAGCGTGGCCCACGGGAATCCCGGTCCAATCGCCCGCATGGCCATGATGTTGACGCCGTAGCGCGCCATCGCGCCCAGACCTCCGCCAAGCGCCACCTGTAGAAAATTCATGTCTCACCATCCTTGAGATTGCGCTTTTGGCGAAGTTTCGCGAACCAGTCCACCCGTTTGCGCAAATCCCGCTCAAACCCACGTTCGGCCGGATGGTACAGAATGGGACGCTTCATCCCCTCGGGAAAATAGTTCTGCCCCGAAAAGCCGTCCTCGGCATTGTGATCATAGGCATATCCGGCGCCATATCCCTGTTCCTTCATCAACGCGGTCGGCGCGTTCAGGATATGCGCCGGGGGCATCAGGCTGCCGGTCTTGCGGGCCTCCTCCTTCGCCGCGCTGAAGGCCATATAGGCGGCGTTCGATTTCGGGGCCAGCGCCAGATAGATCACCGCCTCGGCCAACGCCAGCTCGCCCTCGGGGCTGCCCAACCGCTCATAGGTCGACCATGCGTCAAGGCAATGGCGCTGCGCCGCCGGATCGGCAAGCCCGATATCCTCGATCGCCATGCGGGTGATCCGGCGGGCGAGATAGCGCGGATCCTCTCCGCCCGCGAGCATCCGGGCCAACCAATACAGCGCCGCGTCGGGATCCGAGCCGCGCACCGATTTATGCAGCGCCGAGATCAGGTTGTAATGCTCGTCCCCCGACTTGTCGTATTTCGCGGCCCGGCGCATCAGCCGTGTGGACAGGGTGTCGGTATCGAGCTTGCCGGACAGTTTCCACGCCATGATCTGTTCGATCAGGTTCAGCGCGGCGCGGCCATCGCCATCGGCCATTTCCAGCAGCCGGTCGCGCGCCTCGCCGGTCAGGGGCAGCGGCCGGCCGAGTTCGCGTTCGGCCCGCTGTGCAAGCAGTTCCAGATCGGCCAGCGACAGACGTTCCAGCACGATGACCTGCGCCCGCGAAAGCAGCGCGGCATTCAGCTCGAACGAGGGGTTTTCGGTGGTCGCGCCCACCAGAAGGATGGTCCCGTCCTCCATATGCGGCAGGAAACTGTCCTGTTGCGCCTTATTGAAACGGTGGATCTCGTCGACGAACAGCAGCGTGCCCTGCCCGTTCTGGCGGCGCAGTCTGGCCGCCTCGAACACCTTGCGCAGTTCCGGCACGCCCGAAAAGATCGCGCTGATCTGAACGAAGGACAGGTCCGTTTCGCGCGCAAGAAGCCGCGCGATGGTGGTCTTGCCGACCCCGGGCGGTCCCCACAGGATCAGCGAGGACAGGCTGCCCGCCGCCAGCATGGCGCCCAGCGGCCCCTCGGGACCCAGAACCTTGCCCTGTCCGACGATCTCGGAAATCCGTTGCGGACGGATGCGATCCGCCAGCGGCCGGGGCGCATCCGCCGCGGCCTTGCCGGGCGCCCCCTCGTCCCGGCCGTCCTCGATTTTATCGAATAGATCTGGCATGTCCGTCCGTTTGCTGAAGGGCGATATTAAACGCCCTTCGCGCCTGATTTAACCCCCAAGAATATTGCCCGCCGTCAGTGCAGTTTGCTGGCAAGGTTGATCGACACACACTGGAAATCGGCGTCGTCGATCCACATGCTGCGACCGATGGCCTCGGCCTCGAGCCCGCAACGGCCATACCACCGCGGCCAGTTCGCGCCGGTCAGCGCGATCAGCCGGGTGGCGCCAAGTTCGCGCGCCGATCCGGTCATCGCCTCGACCATGCGGAAATGCACCTTGCGCCGAATCGCCTGCGGCGTGGAATGGTTCACGAAAACACGCGAACATTCCCACGTCGATTCCTCGACCGGGGCCTCGGCATACAGCAGATCCTGCGGGATCGAGCCGCCGAGGATACCGTTCTGCGCGTCGCGGATCATGTAGGAATAGATCCCGCAGCGCGCCGTGGTCGGCGTCAGCCGCATGCCCGCAAGCACCTGCCCCATGTCGTGGATGGCGATCCAGCGGCTTTGCGGGGTGTCATACTGGTCGAACTCCATGCCCATTTCCTCGGGCAGATCCCAGTTCTTCTGTATGATGAAGCTTTGGCGTCTGGCGCGGAAAAGGTTTGCGAACAGTTCGCCATGGACATGTAAATTTGCGAATGAAAGCGTGGTGGTCTGCATCGTCTCTACTCCAGGGGTTAAAGGATCGCCCGCGGAGCATCGCTGTCGAACGTCTTACAAGAGGCGAAAATCCTTGGCCCGCTGAATCGCCTCGGCGGTCGTCCTTGCCATCAGCCGCTCTCGGGCTGAAATCAGACGGGCCTTGAAGGCGCTTTCCGTGATCCCAAGTTTGGCCGCCGCCGCCGCATGACGATCTCCCTCTGCGACACACCGTAGGGCCTCAGATTGAGCCTTGGTCAGGCTCTCCGGCGGTTCTGTCATATCGTGAAGCCGCCGAACGTGGTCCGAGATCGTGTCAATCTCGGAATCTGTGAAATCTTTATCCGCCCGGGCAAAACTTGCGATACTGCGGGATGAGATCGGACCCAGCGAGACGGTGACGCCGAAACGGAGGCCGTAACGCTTTGCCTCGCCCAGAATGTCGAACGGATCCGGCAACGGGAACTTGCTCCAGCGGCAGGCGCCGATCGTCGAGAAGCCCCACGCGATGGTGGGATCCCGAAGCGCATAGCCATTGGCCGAATAGTGATCCGTCCATTGTGGGCTATAGGTCTGAAACTGAAGCAGGGGCGCCGCGAAACGGATGTGCAGACCCACGAAGTACCCCGCCGGCGCGAGACGCGACAGCTTATTGAGGATGGCGTTTATATCAGCGCGCGAAGACATATCTTTTTAGACAGGTTCGTTCGAGGGGGGTCAACATTTGATACTTAAGATTGTATGTAAATCGTTCAGCCTGAATAATGAATAGCTCTTGGACGATCCGCCAGAGGATTTTGCCGCTGGTCGTTTTTACGATATATATCAATGTATTAAAGATCGGCGCGGGATAGGAAAAACCCGAGGGCACAAACCCGGGCCCGAACGATCCCGCAAAGCCGTTTCAACCAGCGATAGAGAAACGGATATTGACCAAATGGTCAGTCCGCACGATTCGGTGCGAAGCGCGCCTATCCCGCCCGGCGGTCGATCCGCGCGCGGCCCAAGGTTTCACGGGCCAAGCCCGGCAGGTCGCCGATGCAAAGCGCGCGGCGCGGCAACGGCACCAGCCTGCGTTGGGTCGGAAATTGAAAAACCTGCCGGCGTGCGGACCGGCAGGTTCGATAGGCACAATGGCCAGTATTCGGGAGCGCACGCGCAACGAGGTGCGCGCGGCCGGCTCGGACGGGAGGTGTCCCGTGGCCGTCTTATTCGGCGGCGTCTTCCGCTTCGACGCGGGCGCGGTCAGCGGCACCCTTGGCCGAGGTATCACGCTCCACGAACTCGATAATCGCCATCGGGGCCATGTCGCCATAGCGGAAACCGGCCTTCATGATGCGGACATAGCCGCCCTGACGGTCCTTGTAGCGCGGGCCGATCACCTCGAACAGGCGGGCGACGTGGATGTCCTGCTTCAACTGCGCGGCGGCCAGACGGCGGGCGTGCAGATCACCGCGCTTGGCCAGCGTGACCAGCTTTTCGACGATCGGTCGCAGTTCCTTGGCTTTCGGCAGAGTGGTCTTGATCTGCTCATGCTCGATCAGCGAGCCGGCCATGTTGGCGAACAGCGCCTTGCGGTGTTCGTGGGTACGGTTAAGGCGGCGATAGCCGCGGGCGTGACGCATGATTTTCTCCTTTTACGTCTTTTGCTTTGTCCGGCGGCCCTTGCGTGAAAGCCGCTCTCCTTGGGGCGGGATGCCCGGGGTTCGGGAAGGTGGGGAAACCCCCACCCTGCCCGGTCTTAAAACTGATCGTCGAAGCGCTTGGCCAGGTCTTCGATGTTTTCCGGCGGCCAGTCGACCACGTCCATACCAAGGTGCAGCCCCATGCCGGACAGGACTTCCTTGATCTCGTTCAGCGACTTGCGGCCAAAGTTCGGGGTGCGCAGCATCTCGGCTTCGGTCTTCTGGATCAGGTCGCCGATATAGACGATGTTGTCGTTCTTCAGGCAGTTGGCCGAGCGGACCGACAGTTCCAGCTCGTCGACTTTCTTCAGCAGGCGCGGATCGAACTCCAGACCGTCGTCCAGCTCGCTGCGGTTGGCCGATTCCGGCTCATCGAAGTTCACGAAGACCGACAGTTGATCCTGAATGATACGCGCCGCATAGGCCACCGCATCTTCGGGGGTCAGGCTGCCGTCGGTCTCGACCTTCATGGTCAGCTTGTCATAGTCCAGAACCTGACCTTCGCGGGTCGGGGTGACTTCATAGCTGACGCGCTTGACCGGCGAGAAGATGGCGTCGATCGGGATCAGGCCGATCTGGGCATCCTCGGGGCGGTTCTTGTCCGCGGCGACGTAGCCTTTGCCATTCGTCACGGTCAGTTCCATATGAACCTCGGCGCCGTCATCGAGGTGGCAGATGACATGCTCGCGGTTCAGGATCTCGATGCCGGCGGTTTCGGTGATGTCACCGGCGGTCACGACGCCCGGGCCCTTGGCCGAAAGGACCAGCCGTTTCACGCCGTCCACGTCCATGCGCAGCGTCACGCCCTTGAGGTTCAGGACGATATCCGTCACATCTTCACGCACGCCCGCGACCGACGAAAATTCGTGCAGGACGTTGTCGATCTGAACGCTGGTGATCGCGGCACCTTGCAGCGACGACAGCAGAACCCGGCGCAGCGCGTTGCCGAGCGTCAGGCCGAAGCCACGCTCCAACGGTTCGGCCACGACCGTGGCGACGCGCTGAGCGTCGGCACCTGCTTTGACATCCAGTTGCGCCGGCTTGATAAGCTCGGCCCAGTTCTTGTGGATCATGCGATTGCCTCCATACTAGTTTCCGGCCCATGTCCGGTGGCCGGAAACGCCCGAGGTGAAATGCGTAACGGCCCGACCGCGACGCTGAAAAACACGCGCGGTCGGGCCAGTATCAAAGAAACTCAGACGCGGCGGCGCTTGGGCGGCCGGCAGCCGTTATGCGCGATCGGGGTCACGTCACGGATGGCGGTGATGTTGAAACCGACCGCGGCCAGCGCGCGCAGCGCCGATTCACGACCCGAACCCGGGCCCTGAACTTCGACTTCCAGCGTGCGGACGCCGTGTTCCTGCGCCTTCTTGCCGGCGTCTTCGGCGGCCATCTGGGCGGCATAGGGGGTAGATTTGCGCGAACCCTTGAAGCCCATGGTGCCGGCCGAGGACCATGCGATCGCATTGCCCTGAACGTCGGAAATCAGAATCTTGGTGTTGTTGAACGAGCTGTTCACATGCGCCACGCCGGTGGCGATGTTCTTGCGTTCCTTGCGCTTCATGCGCGTCTTGTCGCGTGCCATGTTGCGCTCTCCTTATTTCTTCTTGCCGGCGATGGGCTTTGCCGGGCCCTTGCGGGTGCGGGCGTTGGTATGGGTACGCTGCCCACGAACCGGCAGACCGCGGCGGTGACGCAGACCACGGTACGAACCCAGATCCATCAGGCGCTTGATGTTCATCTGGGTTTCACGACGCAGGTCACCCTCGACGGTCAGGTTCGCGTCGATATATTCGCGGATCTGCAGAACCTCTGCATCCGACAGGTCGTTCACCCGGCGGGCCGGGTCGATGCCCACGGCGCCGACGATCTGCTCGGCGATCTGCGGGCCGATGCCGTGAATATAGGTAAGTGCGATGGGGACACGTTTCCCCGTCGGAATGTTGACGCCAGCAATACGAGCCACGCGTTTTTCCTTCTCATGTTGCGGTTCCGTGGTCCCGGAACCTTTTTTCACAACCGAAAGCCCGAAAGCTGCGCCTTCGGGCCGCAATCCACACCAGCAGGACAAAGCCCGCGAAAATGTGATTCTCAAACGAGATAAGGCGACCTATAGCAAGGTCAAGGGCGCGTCAAGCGGTCAACCCGTGATCAGCCGGGATTGGCCGAGCTTACCCTGCGTTCAGGTGTGATCAATCCGGTTCAGGATGCCGTCGATCTGCGCCGCCACCTGATCAATTTCGGCCAGGCCATCGACCGTCCTCAGCAGCCGGTTGGCATAGTAATAGCCGATCAGCGGCGAGGTCTTCTTGTAATATTCCAGCAAACGGGTCCGGAGGCTTTCGGCGTTATCATCCGCGCGGCGCCGCAGATCGGTCGATCCGCAAACGTCGCAGACGCCGGGCACCTTGGTCGGCTTGGTATCGTCGTGATAGACCTCGCCGCAATTGCCGCAGGTATAGCGCCCCGAAATGCGCGAGACCAGCGCCGCATCATCCACCTGCATCTCGATCACCGCGTCGATCCGCTGGCCGATCTCGTCCATCAGCGCGGCAAGGGCATCGGCCTGGGCCAGCGTGCGGGGGAACCCGTCAAAGATGAAGCCCGGCGCGTCCGAACCCGCGATCTTTTCGCGGATCAGCCCGACAACGATCTCATCCGTGACCAGTTCGCCCCGGTCCATGACCGCAGCCACGAGATTGCCCATCTCGGTGCCCGAGTTGCGCGCCTCGCGCAGCATGTCGCCGGTGGAAAGCTGCACCAGACCGCGGCCTTCAACCAACAGGCGCGCTTGCGTACCTTTACCGGCGCCGGGCGGGCCCAGCAGGATGATGTTGACCGTCATATATCCCCCGTATCAGCGGCGGGCAGGTGCCTTGCGAGGCTTGGCTGCCGTGCCGGTCCGCTTTTTGCCGCGCAATTGCGATTTCTCGATCAGACCTTCGTATTGATGGGCAAGCAAGTGCGATTGCACCTGATTGATCGTGTCCATCGTCACCGAAACCACGATCAGAACCGAGGTCCCGCCGAAATAGAACGGCACCGACCACTGGTTGCGCAGAACCTCGGGCAGCAGACAGACCGCGGCCAGATAAAGCGAACCGATGACGAGGATCCGGTTGACCACGTAATCCAGATATTCCTGGGTCCGCTTGCCCGGCCGCACGCCGGGAATGAAACCGCCCTGATTCTTCAGGTTCTCGGCCACATCCTCGGTCTTGAAGGCGACGTTCTGGGTATAGAAATACGCAAAGAACACGATCATCGCCGCGAAGAACAGCATGTAAAGCGGCTGCCCGGGCCCGAAATAGGCAAGGATCGTCGACATGATCGGCCCCGCCTGATTGCCCGAGAAGGTCGCGATCGTCGTCGGCAGCAGCAAAAGCGAGCTGGCGAAGATCGCCGGGATCACGCCGGCGGGGTTCACCTTCAGCGGCAGATGGCTGGACTGGCCGTCATAGATCTTCATCCCGACCTGACGGCGCGGGTATTGGATGCGGATCTTGCGCAGCGCGCGTTCCATGAACACGACAAAGCCGATGACCACGATGACCATGGCGATCACCGCCAGCACCACCGGCGCCGAGATCGCGCCCGAACGCCCCTGGCTAAGGAATTGCGCCAGCGCCTCGGGGATATGGGCAACGATGCCGACGAAGATGATCAGCGAAATACCGTTACCGATGCCGCGGGCGGTGATCTGCTCGCCCAGCCACATCAGGAACATGGTGCCGCCCACCAGCGTGATCACCACGCTGGCCCGGAAGAACATGCCCGGATCCTGCGCCAGCCCGCCATGCTCAAGGCTGACCGCCAGACCCCAGGCCTGGAACAGCGCCAGCGCGACCGTGGCATAACGGGTGTATTGGTTGATCTTCTTGCGGCCGGCCTCACCCTCTTTCTTCAGCTGTTCCAGCGAGGGGACCATGCTGGCCAGAAGCTGGACGATGATCGAGGCCGAGATATAGGGCATGATGCCAAGGGCAAAGACGCCCATCCGGCCAAGCGCGCCACCGGTGAACATGGTCAGGATGCCACCGATCCCGTTCTGCGCATCGGCCATGAAGTTGCGCAACGCAGCGCCGTCGATGCCGGGCACGGGGATATAGGTGCCAAGGCGGCAAACGATCAGCAATCCGATGGTGAACCAGATCCGCTGGCGAAGTTCCGTGGCGCGCCCCAAGGCGCCCCAGCTAAGGTTCGCGGCCATCTGTTCTGCGGCTGAAGCCATAAGCGATCTCTTTCAGGACTGCGCCGCCGGACGGTTTCCCGATCCCGCGGCGCTGGAAAACTGACTGTTATTTAATGGGGGGACGCGCCCCCCACAACCGTTATTCCGCCGCAGTTTCAACCTTCGGTTCCGTCAAGGTGATCTTTCCGCCGGCTTTTTCGATGGCTGCCACCGCCGCGGCCGAGGCGCCCGCCACGGTCAGGTTCAGCTTGGCTTTCAGTTCACCCTTGGCCAGAACGCGCACACCGTCCAGTTTGCGGCGCACGACCCCGGCCGCGACCAGCGCATCCTCGGTCACGTCGGCTTTGGCGTCCAGCTTGCCCGAATCGACGAAGGCCTGCAGTTGGCCCAGATTGACGACCGCGAAGGACTTGGCGTTCGGCTTGGTGAAGCCGCGCTTCGGCAGGCGGCGGTACAGCGGCATCTGGCCGCCTTCGAACCCGTTCAGCGCAACGCCCGAACGCGAGGTCTGGCCCTTGATACCACGGCCTGCGGTCTTGCCCTTGCCGGAACCCGGGCCGCGCGCCACGCGCTTTTTCTTGCGGGACGCGCCTTCGTTGTCACGAATCTCATGCAGTTTCATTTCGCTTCTCCTTGGCCGGAAGCGCCCCATGAAGCGTAAGGGGGCGGACACGGCATTTCTTGGTTATATGAATCGTGGCTTTCCGCCACCGCGCGTCAGTAGCGAAGCCGCGGCGGCAGGTCAAGCGATGATGCGGCGGGTCGGGGCGCCGATCCGTCAGATCGGCCCCGCGCCAGCGCAGCGCACCTTGCGCGCCCCGGCGGCATCGGTGTGCGGGCGGCGTCATCGGTTTGGGCACAGGCACGGAGGGGCAACGCAGGTCGCGGCGGGAAAACCGGCATCACCGCAAGATTCGGAACCGTGCCCCCAATCCGGCGCTGTTTGCGGTCTTACAAAAGCGCCGTGCCGCATTCCGCGCAGGAATTGACGCAATATGACCTGGCCGGTTGCGGCAGGGTTGCCGCCGTCTTGCCCTCAGAACGTCATCCAGCAACCGAGCTTCACCGCCACCTCGCCCTTTTCCGACAAGGGTGCGATCAGGCCGAACTCGATCTTGCTGCGTTTGGTCAGCCCATAGACCAGCGTCGTCGCCAGTTTGCCGGAATATCCGGTGTCCGAGCGGTCCTCGAACCGGAACTGGTTGATCCACATCAGCCTGTCGGTGGCATTCCAGCCGATGGTCAGCTCGGCCTTGGCAATCCTTGCCGGCATCGCGTAGATGCTGGCATCAGCCCCATCCTCGCCCGCCCCGCTGAACGGTCCGGGGGTGAAAACCGCAGAGAAACCGTTGCCATCGCGGCGCCCTGCCCCTGCCTTCTCTGCCGCGCCCGATCCCTTGGTGAATTTCAGCCGCGCGTCGACCGAGAACCAGCCCCCGCCGTGCAGTCGCCGCAGCCCCGGAATGGCGTCGAAGCCGCGGCCCCAAGACATCCCCACCTGCCCGACCGGATCAAAGGACCCGCCGCGTCCCACCGCCCCGACGCCAAGCGAAACCGCCCAGCGGTCCGGCCCCTCGCCCCCGTCCAGCGTCCGCTGGAACCAGATCAGGCCGCTGATTTCCTCGGCATCGGTATAGCCCAGCTCAAACCCCAGCGTGTTGCGCGCCGACAGCCCGTATTCGCCATAGAGCCCAGCATAGGCGTTCCGGTTGCGATCACCCTCGACCGAAAACGCGAGGAACGTCGTCCCGGCGTCGCGGGGCCAAGGGCCGGCATGGGCAGGCGGCGGCGTCAGCAGGATCAGGGCTGCGATCAGACGGGCGGTATAGGGTCGACACATCGGCGTCCTGTCCGAAGGGGGAAGATGTCCGCCCAACCTATGCGCTGATGGTTAACGGACCCTTAATCCGGTCATTGCGGGACCAAAATCCGCAATCGCCCCAAAACGCAAAAGGGGCCGCGTCCGGGGCCCCTTTCTTCCGTCATGGAAAGGAAAAGGCCGGGTTTCCCCGGCCCTGCCCCATCAGTTCTTTTCTTCCACGATCACCGCCAGATGCGGGATCTTGGCGACCATGCCGCGCACCGCCGGGGTGTCTTCCAGCTCGCGCGTGCGGTTCATCTTGTTCAGACCCAGACCCTTCAGCGTCTCGCGCTGGATGGCCGGGCGGCGGATCGGGCTTCCGATCTGCTTGACGACGATGGTTTTTGCCATTTTCGCGTTCCTCAGGCTTCGGCCGGGGCCGGCTCGGCCTTGGCTTCGGTTTTCAGGATGTCCGCAACCTTCTTGCCGCGACGGCTGGCCACCGAACGGGGCGAGGCCTCGGCCTTGAGGCCGTCGATGGTGGCGCGGATCATGTTATAGGGGTTCTGCGAGCCCAGCGACTTCGCAACAACGTCCTGAACGCCCAGCATCTCGAACACGGCGCGCATCGGACCACCGGCGATGATCCCGGTACCGGGAACGGCGGTGCGCATGACAACCTTGCCGGCGCCATGACGGCCTTCGATGTCGTGGTGCAGCGTGCGGCCATCGCGCAGCGGCACGCGGATCAGGCTACGCTTGGCCTGCTCGGTCGCCTTGCGGATCGCCTCGGGCACTTCCTTGGCCTTGCCCTTGCCGAAACCGACGCGGCCGCGCTGATCGCCGACAACGACCAAAGCGGCAAAGCCAAAGCGCTTACCGCCCTTGACGGTTTTCGACACGCGGTTGATCGCAACCAGACGATCGGCGAATTCCGGGGTTTCCTCGCGTTCGCGACGGTCCCGGCGGTTTTCACGTTCTGCCATGAGGCATTCCTTCTTATCTGGCGCTTTTGCCACGCCGTTGGATCCAATCCTGGTGGGCATCGCGCATGGCGGCGCCCCCGGATCATCGGGGCGGCGGGACCGTCACCGGCCACGCCGCCCGCAAGAGATCAGAACTTCAGCCCGCCTTCGCGCGCCGCGTCTGCCAGTGCCTTGATCTTGCCGTGGAACAGGAAGCCGCCGCGATCGAAGATCACCTCTTCCACGCCGGCCTTCTTGGCCCGTTCCGCGATCGCCGCGCCGATCTTGGCGGCGGCTTCGACGTTGTTCTTGCCCACCACGCCCAGGTCCTTTTCCAGCGACGAGGCCGAAGCCAGCGTCACACCCTGGACATCGTCGATCAGCTGCACGCTGATGTTCTTCGACGAGCGGTGAACCGACAGGCGCGGACGGCCGTTGGCCAGGCCGCGCAGTTTGTTCCGTACGCGCAGGCGGCGCTTCTGGAACAGTCCTCTTTTGTTCAGTGCCATTTTGCGCCCCTTTACTTTTTCTTGCCTTCCTTGCGGAAGATGCTCTCACCCTTGTAGCGGATGCCCTTGCCCTTGTAGGGCTCGGGGCGGCGCCACTCGCGGATGTTCGCGGCGACCTGACCGACCAGTTGCTGGTCGATGCCCTCGACGACGATTTCGGTCTGCTTCGGGGCGGTGATGGTCACGCCTTCCGGAACCTCGAAATCCACGTCGTGGCTGTAGCCAAGCGCCAGTTTCAGGGTCTTGCCCTGCATGGTTGCACGATAGCCGACGCCCTGAATTTCCAGCTCTTTCTTGAAGCCGGTGGTGACGCCGGTGATCAGGTTTTCCACCATCGAGCGCGACATGCCCCACTGCTGGCGCGCCCGTTTGGACGTGCCGCGCGGGGTCACGGTGACCGCGCCGTCTTTCAGTTCGATGGTCACGTCGTCGGTCGCGGTGAAGGAACGGGTGCCTTTCGGCCCCTTCACCTCGATCGACTGGCCGTCGATATTCGCCGTCACGCCCTGGGGCAGTTCGACCGGCTTTTTACCAATCCGAGACATGCTGCCCTCCTTAGAACACGGTGCAGAGGACTTCGCCGCCGACGTTGGCGTTGCGAGCCGCTGCATCCGACATGACGCCCTTGGGCGTGGACACGATGGAGACACCCAGCCCGTTGCGGACATGGGGGATTTCCTGCGCGCCGGCATAGACCCGGCGACCGGGCTTGGACACGCGCGCGATTTCGCGGATGACCGGAGTGCCCTCGAAGTATTTCAGGCTGATTTCCAGTTCGGGATGCCCGTCCTTGGAAGTCGCCGCTTCATAACCGCGGATGTAGCCTTCGTCTTTCAGCACATCCAGAACCCAGGCGCGCAGCTTGCTGGCCGGGGTGCGGACGGTCGATTTGCCGCGCATCTGAGCGTTGCGGATGCGGGTCAGCATATCGCCGAGAGGATCGTTCATAGACATAATGCCCCCTTACCAGCTCGATTTGACCATGCCGGGGATCTGGCCGAACGAGCCGAGCTCGCGCAGCATGATCCGCGACAGTTTCAGTTTGCGATAATACGCGCGCGGACGGCCGGTCAGTTGGCACCGGTTGTTCAGGCGCGTCGCCGAGGAGTTGCGCGGCAGTTCAGCCAGTTTCAGGCTGGCCTTGAAGCGCTCTTCCATGGGCAGGGACTGGTCTTTGACGGTTTCGGCAAGCGCGGCACGCTTGGCGGCGTATTGCGCCACCAGCTTTTCCCGCTTTTTCTGCCGTTCGATCATGGATTTTTTTGCCATATCAATATCCTCCCGCGATCAGCTGGTGAAAGGCATGTTGAACAGCTTCAACAGTGCCTTCGCTTCCGCGTCGGTTTTCGCGGTGGTGCAGATGATGATGTCCATCCCCAGAACTTCGTCGACCTTGTCGAAGTTGATTTCCGGGAAAACGATGTGCTCCTTCAGGCCCATGGCATAGTTGCCGCGGCCGTCGAAAGAGGTGCCCTTGACGCCGCGGAAGTCGCGGACGCGGGGCAGCGCGATGTTGATCAGGCGGTCCAGGAATTCATACATCCGGTCGCCGCGCAGCGTGACCTTGCAGCCCAGCGGCATGTCCTCGCGCACGCGGAACCCGGCGATCGAGTTCTTGGCGTGGGTGATGACGGCCTTCTGGCCGGCGATCAGCGAAAGCTCTTCCGCGCCCTGCTTGACCTTTTTGGTGTCCTTGACGGCCTCGCCGATGCCCATGTTCAGGACGATCTTGTCCAGACGCGGGATCTGCATGTCGTTCTTGTAGCCGAATTCTTCCTTCAGGCTGGCCCGCAGCTTGTCGCGGTACAGCGTCTTCAGGCGCGGCGTATAGTTCTGCGCGTCCAGCATCAGAGCACATCCCCCGTGGTCTTGGCGAAACGCACCTTCTTGCCGTCTTCAACGCGGAAGCCGACGCGGGTGGGTTTGCCGTTCTTGTCCATGACAGCCAGATTGGACAGGTCGATCGGCATCGGTTTGGCCACGCGGCCGCCCTGGCTTGACTGCGACTGGCGGGTGTGGCGGATCGCGATGTTCACGCCTTCAACGATGGCCTTGTTATCGGCGGGCATGACGGCGGTGATTTCGCCCTGCTTGCCCTTGTCCTTGCCGGCCAGCACGATGACCTTGTCGCCTTTTTTCAGCTTGGCAGCCATCACAGCACCTCCGGCGCAAGCGAGATGATCTTCATGAAGTTCTTGGCCCGCAGCTCGCGCACGACCGGCCCGAAAATACGGGTGCCCACCGGCTCACCCTGGTTGTTCAGGATGACGGCGGCGTTGCGGTCGAAGCGGATCGAGGTGCCGTCTTCACGGTTGACTTCCTTGGCGGTGCGCACGACGACGGCCTTGCGGACGTCGCCCTTCTTCACGCGGCCGCGCGGAATGGCTTCCTTGACGGAGACGACGATGATGTCGCCCACCGACGCATAGCGCCGGTGCGAGCCGCCCAGGACCTTGATGCACTGAACCCGGCGCGCGCCGGAGTTGTCAGCGACATCCAGATTGGTCTGCATCTGGATCATAGGTTTTCTCCCGACCTTTGGGGACCGACCGGCTTACAGGATTGGCGGCCCCAGGGTTTCGATCAAACTGGACTGAAAATCAGGCCTGCGCTTCGGCAGTTTCCGTCAGAACGGTCCAGCGTTTCGTTTTCGAGATCGGCGCGCATTCGATGATACGAACGGTGTCGCCGGTCTTGAACTGGTTATTTTCGTCGTGCGCCCGGTATTTCTTGGACTTACGAACGGTCTTGTGCAGCAGCGGATGCTTGAAGCGGCGCTCGACCAGAACCGTGATGGTCTGTTCGTTCTTGTCGCTCGTCACCGTGCCTTGCAGGATGCGTTTGGGCATGTGCCGAACTCCTTACTTCGAGGCCGCGGCGTCGGCCGCTTTCTGATTCAGAATGGTGTTGACGCGGGCGACGTCACGACGGACGGCGCGCATGCGTGCGGTGTTCTCAAGCTGGCCGGTGGCCTGCTGGAAGCGCAGATTGAACGCTTCCTTCTTCAGCGCGACCAGCTGATCGCGCAGCTGTTCGGGCGTCTTCGATTTCAGTTCCTGCGCGTTCATGGCGCTGTTCCTTTCAACATCACCGGAGGGCCCTGGCTTCTCTCCAGGCCACCCTGATTCCGGTGGAGTTCATGATGAAGGCCGTCCCATACAGCGGTCGGGCCCGATTGGCAAGCGTTTCGCGCCGGAACCTGCGGAAAAATCCGGGGCGCGCCGCGTGCCGGCCTAGGCGTGCAGGACCGGCTTGCCGTTTCGCTGATGACGCTCGGCCAGTTTGCGGCCTTCGCTGCCCTTCACCAGCAGCCGCGCCGGGACGGCCCTTTCGATCTCTGCGCCGGTCTGCGCGAGTTCGGGGAACAGCGCCAGAATCTCGTCACGCGCCTGCGCCGACACCATTTTCAATGCCTGCGGACCGGTGAACAGCGATTCCGACACCGCGCCGTTGGCGAACACCAACTCGTGGCGGTCGAACAGCAGATGCACATAGCCGACCGACGCGTCGCCGGGCTCAATCTCGATGCCGGGCAGCCCGGTCAGATGTTTCGCGGCGACCAACACCTCGTCGGTGCCGAACATGGTCCGGGCGATATTGGAGCGCACCAGTATGCGATGCTGCGGCGAGACCCGAAGATCCGCCTCGGGCAGCCCCTGCCCCAAAGCGCCGGCGCGGATGCGGATCGGGCGCAGGTTTTCCTGATGGCGCGTATCAAGACTGCGGCTTCCGACCCACGCCAGCGGGCGCGGACCGTGATCGGCGGTCAGGACAAGATCCCCAGCCCGCAGCGTCTCGACCGCGCGCGGACCTTCGGGCGTCGCGATCATCGTGCCGGCGACGAAGCAGACGATTTCGACATCGAAGATCGTCGGCTTGAAGGAGACGTTCGGGTTGACCGCCGAGCTATCCGCAAATCTGGCCACCGAGACGATTTCGACCTTCTGTATAACCGTGATGTTGTCCCATTCATTTACATAGTACGCGTTCGGGCGAAAGAACATGTCGCCGTTGCTCATCTGGATGAACACACCTTTTTGCGTCGTCGTGCTGCCGTCGCCCAGAGTAATCTTGTAATCGACATCGAGGAATGCGGTAATCTTGACGTTCGTCACAGGAACATTGCCCACCGGATCGGTGTAGGACATGTTCGTTCCCCCGCCGCCGTTCGGGTTGAAGGTGTCCTGAAAATTGCTCTGGTTGAGCTCGCCAGTTACCTTGACCGGCTTGATCTGCTTGCTTCCGGTCGCGGACACACCGATCAGCTTGGCAAGCTCTGCATCGGTCATGTTTGTTTGGGGGGTCGAATTGTACTGGTCGTCGTTTCCGATCCACATCCAGTTGACGGTCTTGGTCGCCATCTTGCCGATAACTCCTAAAAATTCATTCGTTACGATTTCGACGTCGGGCACGATAGGGCCGCGTCAGGGCCACGTCACGCCAGCTTCATAATTATTAACATAATTGCCCGACAGCGCATCCCTTCTTTTTCGTCAGTTCGACATCACAAAAATCCCCTAACGTTACGTCAGGACGGCGTTTTCCCGCGCGAATCCGAGGGTGGACGATGCAGAATCGCCTCACCGAAAAACCCACACTATGCGGGTCCCTCATCGCGCCCCAGCATCTGCCCCGCAGGCATCGCCAAGGTCCACGGAACTGGTGCCGTACCTGCACCCGTTCGCACCCCTCTGAAGCATAACCTCTTATTACTTCATAAAGATTTTCGGCCGCCCCTCACCGAAACGGTCACCACCCTTCTCGCCCGAAAGCCCGCGGGATGACGCGGCGCGCAAAACCGCGCGAACCTGCCAAAAAGATAGCAAAAATTCACTTTGAAACCGCGGAATCCGACGTACACTCGAAAGTGATTACAAATTTATGGGGTTCAACAGTCATGGAATACTCTCTTCTCGCGCCGGGGTTGTTGCTGCTCGGGTTGCTTGCCGCGATTACCAATAACGGGGACGGCAATGAGGATGACCCCGATCCGCCCGAACCGACCGAGGGCGACGATCTGATCGAAGCCGATTCCAACGACACCGCCGGGATGACCGTTCTGGACGGGCTGGGCGGAAACGACACCATCACGCTAAGCCACGACCCGGATGCGGCCGATCCCGGCCTGCCCGACACCAACGGCGGCGCGGGCGATGACGTGATCACTTACGATCTGGCCGACGGCAACCGGATCGACGGCGGCGACGGCAACGACAGCATCACGGTACACGGTGCGATCGGCAGCACGCTCGAAGGTGGCGCGGGTAATGACACGCTGTCCCTGAACGCCGCGACCCGAACCGACAGCATCGGCTCGTCGCTGCTGGGCGGCGACGGCGATGATGTTCTGCGCGTCAACGCCTCGATCGCGCCGGCCGAGGGCGACATGGCCCCCAGCCTGACCGGCGGCGCGGGCGACGATGCGTTCGAGATCACGCTGGACAGCAGCACCGTCAACCTGAACGGGACGGCGGCGCCGGCGGCGATCATCAAGGATTACGATGTGGCCACCGACAAGCTTCACATCGATCCCAACACCAATGCTTCCGGCGCATCCTATAAAGGATTCGAGCTGGAACGTTTGGGAACCGTCGAGGATGGCGACCTGCGCACCAATGTCCTGGTTCACTATCAGGTTCCGGTCACGATGCCCGACGGGTCCGCAGGATACGAAAACGTCACCAGCACCATCGTGCTGGAAGGGGTCAGCGTCACCGAAACCATGCTGACCAACGGCATGATAAGGGTGGATGACGGCATTCCCGATGCGCCGACCGAAGGCGCGGATCTGATTGATGATTCCGCGACCTATGTTCCCGATGTCGTCGGTCTGGGTGGAAATGACACGATAACCACGGTGGGGACGCGTAACATCGACGCGGGCAATGGCGACGATCTGGTCAGCTACGCCCAGGGCTATAGCGTGGACATCGACGGCGGCGCGGGCAACGACACGATCTTTGTCGGCGAGATCAGCCGGTCCTATATCACCGGCGGCACCGGTGACGATGACATCACCCTTGGCAAAGGCGCTGTTACCGGTGCCGAGGTGCGCAGCGTCGATGCCGGTGCGGGCGACGACACCATCAGCGCCTATTTCAACGGAACCGGTGATGAGTATTTCTCTGGCCCAGTTCTGGCCGGGGGTGCGGGTGCTGACACGTTCAATGTCGATATCCTGAACGCGTTCCAGAGCCAGACCGAAGCGGGTGAGGTTGTCGCCTATGAAGTCGGATCCATTTCCGATTTCGTTCCCGGCCTGGACACGCTGCTTATCGACCCGACTTCCGAAAATGATAACGCCGTTTACACGGGCTATGAAATCGTCGCGTCGGACGACGGCAAAGGCAGCAGTCTGGTTCTCAAATATGATGTTACACAGACCGTCAATATCGACGGCCAGGATGTGACGACAACCCGCCCCGGTCATGGTGTCATCTGGCTTGAGGGGGTTACGGACCTGAAGCCGTCCGACTTCACCATAACGCCTTCGGCGGCCGCCAACGCCTGATCTCGGATCGCGGCGCTTGCCGGTTCAATGGGCCCCGCCGGTCACGGCGGGGCCCTGTCATATTTCAAAGGGGCCGCGCCACCCGTATGCCGTGCGCCCGGTATCGCGCGCGCGGCGATCGCATCCGGGCGGGTAATGGTCTCGCCGGTCGTCGTGGCCCATCGGGGTCCTATCGCCCCGAAACCGCCGATGCCGTTCCCGCGAACCAGTCGTCGATGCCGCGAAAACCCAGACGCAGCCCTGCCCGTCTTACAGCCAGCCGCGCCGCTTGAAGTATAGAAACGGCAGCACCGCCGACATGACCATCAGCCCCAGAGCCCAAGGATAGCCCAGCGTCCATTTCAGTTCCGGCATGACGTCGAAGTTCATGCCATAGATCGACGCCACCAGCGTCGGCGGCAGAAACACCACCGCGGCGACCGAGAAAATCTTGATGATCTGGTTCTGCTCGAGGTTGATCAGTCCCAGCGTCGCGTCGAGCAGGAAATTGATGCTGCCCGACAGCGATACCGCGTGATCGCCCAGTGCCGTCACGTCGCGCTGTATCAGCTTGCTGCGCTGCCGGACGTCCTTGCCGGCCTTGTGCGAGGCCGCCTCGCCCGCGCTGTGATAGGCAACCATTCGCGCGACGCTGACCAGGCTTTCCCGAAGCTTGGTCAGCAAATCGCCCTTGCGGCCGATCTGCTCGATCAGCGATTGAAGATCCCGCGTCTTTTTCGTGGCGCTGGTCGATTTGTTGCGAAAGACCTCGCGCGAGATCGCGTCGATCTCGTCACCGATACGCTCCAGCGCGTCGGCGGTCCGGTCGATGATCGCCTCGAGCAGGCCGAACATGACCATTTCGCCCGAGGTATACAGGTCGGTCCGATCTTTCTGCGCCCGTGCCGCATAGATCGCGAATGATCTGGGGTTCGCGTGACGCACGGTGACCAGCGTCTGGCCCTTGATGATGAAGGTGACCGGAACCTTGCAGGCGTCCTCGGCGATATTGGCGACCGCCGTGATGGTCATGAAATCGGCATTATCCTCGCGGTACAACCGGTCCGAAAGCTCGATTTCGGCCATTTCGTCGCGGGTCGGAATATCAATGCCCAGAAGCGTCTCGACGAACTTCACCTCGTCGGTGGTGGGCTGGTAAAGGTCCAACCAGACGGGGCGCGACGTCGCCGGATCCTGCGGGTTCTCGAGCGTCGTTATCCGGCCATCCCGGCTTGCGTAGCTATACAGCATTCATGGATCCTTTCCGCGAGTTGTCGGCTGTCCAGCCTGACCGCATAGAAAGCCGGTTTTGTAACATCTGTTTTTCGGCAGGCCCAGAACCGCCAAAACAAAACGCCCCATCGGTGATCGGCGGGGCGTTTCGTCATGTCTTGCGTGGATGCGTGCCTGCACGCACCGGTCTTACCAGTCTTCGCGATGCACGATCCGGGTCAGGACCGGCAGTTTCATCGCGCCAAGGCGCAGGGCCTCGCGGGCGATTTCGTCGCTTACCCCGTCGATCTCGAACATGATCCGGCCGGGATGGACGCGGGCGGCCCAGTAATCGACCGAGCCCTTGCCCTTACCCATACGCACTTCGGTCGGCTTCGAAGAAACCGGAACGTCCGGGAACACCCGGATCCAGACCCGGCCCTGACGCTTCATGTGACGGGTGATCGCGCGGCGGGCCGCTTCGATCTGGCGTGCGGTGACACGCTCGGGTTCAGTGGCCTTCAGCGCGTAACTGCCGAAGTTCAGGTTGAACCCGCCCTTGGCTTCGCCGTGAATCCGGCCTTTGAACTGCTTGCGGAACTTCGTCCGTTTCGGTTGCAGCATATCATCTACTCCTTAGCGGGCGTCGCGGTCGCGGCGCGGCCCACGCGGCGCGGGGCCGTCCTGGGCTTCGGTGGCCTTGCGGTCGCGGGCCTGCGGATCATGTTCCATGATCTCGCCTTTGAAGATCCACACCTTCACCCCGATGATCCCGTAAGGGGTCGAGGCTTCGGACAGCGCATAGTCGATGTCGGCGCGCAGGGTGTGCAGCGGCACGCGGCCCTCACGGTACCATTCGGTCCGCGCGATCTCGGCGCCGCCCAGACGGCCGGCGACGTTCACGCGGATGCCGAGGGCACCCATGCGCATGGCGTTCTGCACCGCCCGCTTCATGGCGCGGCGGAACGAAACCCGGCGCTCGAGCTGCTGGGCGATCGATTCCGCGACCAGCTGGGCGTCCAGCTCGGGCTTGCGGACCTCGACGATGTTGAGGTGCAGTTCCGAATCGGTGAAATTCGCCAGCTTCTTGCGCAGCGTTTCGATATCGGCGCCCTTGCGGCCGATGATGACACCCGGACGGGCGGCATAGATCGTGACGCGGCATTTCTTGTGCGGACGCTCGATGACGACGCGGCTGACGCCGGCCTGCTTGGCTTCCTTGTGGATGAAGTCGCGGATCTTCAGATCCTCGAGCAGCAGGTTGCCATAATCCTTGTCGTCGGCATACCAGCGGCTGTCCCAGGTGCGGTTGACCTGAAGACGCATCCCAATGGGGTTAACCTTCTGACCCATTACGCACGCTCCTCAACTTGACGCACCTTGATGGTGATTTCCGAAAACGGCTTCATGATCTTGCCAAAACGGCCACGCGCCCGCGGGCGGCCACGCTTCATCACCAGGTTCTTGCCGACCCAGGCTTCGGCGACGACCAGGCTGTCGACGTCAAGGCTGTGGTTGTTTTCGGCGTTGGCGATGGCGGACTGAAGGCATTTCTTCACGTCGCCCGCGATCCGGCGTTTCGAGAAGGTCAGATCGGCAAGCGCCTTTTCGACCTTCTTGCCGCGGATCATGGCGGCGACCAGATTCAGCTTCTGCGGCGAGGTGCGAAGCATCTTGGTCTTCGCCATCGCTTCGTTCTCCGCCACGCGGCGCGGATTCTTTTCCTTACCCATGACGATTACTTCCTTTTCGCTTTCTTGTCGGCGGCGTGACCGTAATAGGTCCGCGTCGGCGAGTATTCACCGAACTTCTGGCCGATCATCTCCTCGGACACGTTGACCGGGATATGTTTCTTGCCGTTGTAGACGCCGAAAGTCAGTCCGACGAATTGCGGCAGGATGGTGGAACGGCGCGACCAGATCTTGATCACGTCCGAACGACCGGACTCGCGGGCCTTTTCGGCTTTGCGCAGCACATAGGCGTCGACAAAGGGGCCCTTCCAAACAGAACGTGCCATGGATTAACGTCCCTTCTTCGCGTTGCGCGACCGGACGATATACTTGTCGGTCTGCTTGTTCTTGCGGGTCTTGTTACCCTTGGTGCCCTTGCCCCAGGGGGTAACCGGATGACGGCCGCCCGAGGTACGGCCTTCGCCGCCGCCATGCGGGTGGTCGATCGGGTTCATCGCGACACCGCGCACCGAGGGGCGGATGCCCATGTGGCGGCTGCGCCCGGCCTTGCCCAGGTTCTGGTTCGAGTGGTCGGCGTTCGACACCGCACCGATGGTCGCCATGCATTCCTGACGCACCATCCGCAACTCGCCCGAGGACAGGCGGATCTGCGCATAGCCGCCGTCACGGCCGACGAACTGGGCGTAGGTGCCCGCCGAACGGGCGATCTGGCCGCCCTTGCCGGGCTTCAGCTCGACATTGTGGACGATGGTCCCGATCGGCATGCCGCTGAACGGCATCGCGTTGCCGGGCTTCACGTCGACCTTGGCGCCGGCGATCACCTTGTCGCCCACGGCCAGACGCTGCGGCGCCAGGATATAGGCGCGCTCGCCGTCGTCATAGTTCACCAGCGCGATGAACGCGGTGCGGTTGGGATCGTATTCGATCCGCTCGACCGTCGCGGTCACATCGAATTTGGTGCGTTTGAAATCAATGATGCGATACAGACGCTTCGCCCCGCCGCCCATGCGGCGCATCGTGATCCGTCCGGTGTTGTTCCGGCCGCCGCTTTTGGTCAAACCCTCGGTGAGGGATTTGACCGGGCGCCCTTTCCAAAGCTCCGAACGGTCGATCAGAACCAGCCCACGCTGGCCAGGCGTCGTCGGTTTATACGACTTGAGTGCCATGCTTTCTGTCTTCCGTTGCTTTGGACCAGGATTGGTCCGTTTCGTAAAATGAACTGCGGCCCCGTTTCCGGGACCGCCGAGTCGCGGGTGCTATATCAGAGCCCCGTGTTCACGTCGATGGTGTTGCCTTCTTCCAGCGTCACATAGGCTTTCTTCACGTCGCTGCGCTGGCCGGTGCGGCCGCGGAACTTCTTGACCTTGCCTTTGGTGATGGTGGTGTTGACCGCCTTCACCTTGACGCCGAACAGGGCCTCGACCGCTTCCTTGATCTGCGGTTTGTTGGCCGATTTCGCCACCTCGAAGACAACCGCGTTCACTTCGGAAACCATGGTCGCCTTTTCGGTGATCATCGGCTTGACGATCACGTCGTAATGTTCGGGTTTCGCGCTCATTTCAGGCGAGCCTCCAGAGCTTCGACACCGGCGCGGGTGATGACAAGCGTGTCACGGCGCAGGATGTCATAAACGTTGGCACCCATCGAGGGCAGCACGTCCACCCCTTCAAGGTTACGGGCGGCGATGGCGAAGTTCTCGTTCACTTCCGAGCCGTCGATGACCAGAACGCGCTTCCAGCCGTTTTCCTTGACCGCCTTGGCGACGGCCGAGGTCTTGGCATCGGCGAGGTTCAGATCCTCGATCACGACCAGTTCGCCGGCATTTGCCTTGGCCGACAGCGCATGCTTCAGGCCGAGCGCGCGCACCTTCTTGGGCAGGTCGAACGCATGGCTGCGCGGAACCGGGCCCTTGTAGATGCCGCCCTTGCGGAAGATCGGCGCCTTGCGCGAGCCGTGGCGTGCGCCGCCGGTGCCCTTCTGGCGATAGATCTTCTTGGTCGAATAGCTGACCTCGGACTTGCCCAGCGTCGAATGCGTCCCGGCCTGGGCCTTGGCACGCTGCCAGCGCACCACGCGGTGCAACAGGTCGGCGCGCGGCTCCAGCCCGAAGATCGCATCGTCCAGGTCGATGGACCCGGCCTTGCCGGAGTCGAGCTTGATCACGTCAAGTTTCATTTCTCTTCTCCTTCGGCGGAATCATCTGCCTTGGGGGCTTCGTCCAGTTCAACCGCCTTGTCGGCGTTCGGATCGGCGGCTTCCTTGTCGGCCGCGATCGACGCCTCGGCTTCGGCCAGCGCGGCTTCCTGCGCGGCGGCTTCGGCCTCGGCCTGCGCCTTGCGGGCGGCTTCTTCCTCGGCGGCCGCGGCGGCGGCGGCTTCTTCGGCCAGACGGTGGGCTTCTTTCTGCTTCGAACGGGTCGCGGCGGGGGTGATCACGTTATCGGGCTGGGCCTTCTTGACCGCATCCTTGATCGTGACCCAGCCACCTTTCGAGCCCGGAACCGAACCTTTGACCATGATCAGGCCACGGTCGCTGTCGGTCTTGATGACCTGCAGGTTCTGGGTGGTGACGCGGACGGCGCCAAGATGGCCAGCCATCTTCTTGCCCTTGAACACCTTGCCCGGATCCTGACACTGGCCGGTCGAGCCGTGCGAGCGGTGGCTGATCGACACACCGTGGCTGGCCCGCAGACCGCCAAAGTTGTGACGCTTCATCGCACCGGCAAAACCCTTACCGATCGAGGTACCCGCGATATCCACGAACTGCCCGGCGAAGTAATGGTCGGCGATGATCTCCTCGCCCACCGGGATCAGGTTTTCCTCGGCGACGCGGAATTCGGCGATCTTGCGCTTCGGCGCCACCTTGGCGGCGGCGAAATGGCCGCGCATCGGGCCCGACACCCGCTTGGCCTTGGCTTCGCCCGCGCCCAGTTGGACGGCCACATAGCCGTCTTTCTCGGCGGTGCGCTGTGCCACGACCTGAAGATTGTCCAGATGCAGGACGGTCACCGGAACCTGCCGGCCGTCCTCCAGAAACAGCCGGGTCATGCCCAGCTTCTTGGCGATAACACCAGTTCTCAACATGGGACGGTCTCCTTACACCTTGATCTCGACATCCACGCCGGCGGCGAGGTCGAGCTTCATCAGCGCGTCAACGGTCTGGGGCGTCGGGTCGACGATGTCCAGCAGGCGCTTGTGGGTGCGGATTTCCCACTGGTCGCGCGACTTCTTGTCGATGTGCGGGCCACGCAGGACGGTGAATTTCTCGATCTTGTTCGGCAGCGGAATCGGGCCGCGAACCGTGGCACCCGTGCGCTTGGCGGTGTTGACGATTTCCTGCGTGCTGGCGTCCAGCACGCGGTAATCGAACGCCTTGAGCCGAATGCGGATATTCTGGCTGATAGCCATGTATCACCCCTTCAGATGGGGGTTCCAGTTGAGAGGCTGACGACACCCCATGCGGCGCCAGCGTCGAACCGTATAAAAACTGCAAGGCCGCCCCCATATCGGGCGGCCCCGGCAAATGCAAGCGAATCCCGTTCAGAATGCGGATTCGGTCGCGATGCGCGCGTATAGCGTCAGGGATGGGGCGAGGTCAAGGGGATAACACCCTATACATGCCGCACCTTCACCCACCCGAGAGCCCGTCACTTCTCCCAGGCGGCACCCGCCACCACCCGCCAGCCCTTGGCGTCGCGGACGAATTCCATGAACTCCGGCGGTCTGAAACCCGGCTCGTCCATCGGCGCGACATGGCGTTCGATCCGCAGCGCATCGCCGTCGATATCCAGCACGGCGAATTCGTTCTGCACGTCGCTGGGCCGGGCGCAAAGCGCGGTGCCGGCCTGAACCTGCAAGATGTGCGGATGGCCATAGGACAGCAACGTGCCCGCATCCCAGCGGTGCAGATGGCCGGTCAGCAGGATCCGGACGCCGGCAGTTTCAAACCGGCCAAGCGCCTCGGGCGCGCGGCGGGCGAGTTCCTTGTCGACGCTCGGCAATTGCTGCAACGGGTGATGCATCGCCACGATCTCGACCATCTTCGGCTCCAGACTGTCCAGCACGCGCGTGATATCGGCGCGGTGGACCACGCCGCGCTGCCACTTAAGGGGGTCGACGCTGTTCACCCCGTGCACCCGCGCCCAGCCCGCCGCCCCCGTGGGCGCAAGATCCGGGCTGATGGCCTCTTCGTACTCGTCATAGGGTTTCAGAAACCGGACCGGAAAATTGTAAAGCGGCACGTCGTGGTTGCCCGGCACCGCCATCAGCGGCGGAGCGATCCGGCCCAGAAACCCGGCCGCCTCGGTGAATTGTTCGGACCGGGCGCGATGGGTCAGATCGCCCGTCACCACCACCAGATCGGCCCGGGCGGCATTGACCAGATCCAGCAATTCCTCGACCAAAGCGGCGCGGTGATAGCCGAAATGCAGGTCCGACAGATGCAGGACACGGGTCACTTCTCGGCCTCGGCGGTCTTGTTGCGGCCATCGGCTGGCACCAGCACCTTCAAGTCGGCATGGCGGACCTTGAGATGCAAGGGCGATCTCATCGCCGATTTTTCCCCGTCATGGGCGACGAGTTGACGTTTTTTGGGCGTTTCGATGGTCAGTTCATCCGTGGTGAGCACGTCGAAATCGCTGTCCTGCGCGGAAAACCCCAAGGCAAGACGCATCGCCGAACGCAAGAGCGGCAGCGGCTTGCGGGCCTTGGCGATCAGCACTGCGAATTCACCCCGGTTGATCGCATCGGCCCCCTCGAGCCCGAAAGAATCGAGTTGATAGGCGCTGCGCGCCACAAAGACCAGCGCGGTGGTGAAATGCCGTTCTTCGCCGTCGACATGCGCGGTCAGGTCCATCGGACGGCGCAGACGCCGCATGGCCACCAGCACCGACCAATAGGCCGCGATCCGCGAGCGTCCCCAGCGCCGATAGATATTCTCGCGGGTCTTGAGGATATGCGGATAGGCGCCAAGGCTTACGTTGTTCAGAAACACCAGCCCGTCGATATCGCCGACATCGACCTCGATCACCTTGGCGTCGGTGATTGTTTCAAGCGCGTCGTCCAGCTCTTCGCCGACGCCCAGATCACGGGCGAAATAGTTGAAGGTGCCGCCGGGCAGGACCCCCATGACCACATCGGTACCGGCCAGCACGCCCGCCACGGCCGATTGCGTGCCATCGCCGCCGGCGGCGACCACCACGTCGAAGCCATCGGCGACGGCCTTTTCGGTGAAGGGAACGATATCGCGGCCCTTGTGGACGTGGCGCAGTTCAAAGCCGGCGCAACGCGGCTCCAGCAATTCGCGGATACGCGCGGCGACCTTGCCGTCATCCTTCTTGCCCGATCCAAGGTTCAGGATGACGCAAAGACGCGCTTGCGACAGATCGAAGGGGGTGTCCTGCATGGCATGTCCTGCTCGTTTGTGTCGGGACACAACCCCGTTGGTCGCCCAAGGGTTCACCGATTAAGCGGATCGGGGGTAAATCCCCGTTTTATGCGCCGCATTGATTGATCTTTGCATAACGGCGCGGAAGCGGGCGGACCCCCAGCCGAAAGCCGTCCCCTTGAAGCGGGCTTCCGGTCTTTGCATGACGGAACGGCCTCCCCCTTCCCCCGGCATACGAAAAAGCCCGCCCCTTTCGGGACGGGCTTTCAGATTTGCAG